>JAHBST010000123.1 GCA_019638975.1 Cryobacterium sp. | reverse complement strand
GAGGGTCTCGTCGAGTTTCGCGGATCCGGTGCCCGGCATGAACGGGACGCGGTCGCCGACGGCCGCAGCGACGGTGCGGATGGCCTCGGCGCGCTCCGCGATCGACTGTGAACTCGGCTCGCCCGTCGAGCCGCCGATCGAGATGCCGTGGCTTCCGGAGGCGAGTTGCCAGTTCACGAGATTCGCGAGGCTTTCGTGGTCGACCGCCCCATCGCTAGTGAACGGGGTCATGAGGGGCGCGATCGAGCCGCGAATCTGCGAAGGGTTGCTGCGGAACTTCATGCTGACTCCTTGTCGACGGTTGTCTTCGATCCTGGACGGGAGTGTCCGCCCGACGGGACGGCGGTGGGCGCCGGCGATACGCGACGGCCAGAGACGGCCTTCGCCGGGTGGGTCGCGCGTTCATGGGCGAGGAACGCGTCGAGCGTCGCGAGCCGGTGGTTGCGGGCCGCGAACTCGAGCTCGACGGCATCCGCTGAGCGTTCGATGAGGTCAAGAATGCGCGCGTGCTCGGCGACGGACTCCTTCGCCCGCCCGGGGACGAAACTGAACGTGGACTCGCGCAGCGCGCGCAGCCGCGCCCATCCGCGATCGACGAGGTCCAGGATGTGCGGGTTGGGGCAGTGTTCGAACAGCACGGAGTGGAAGTCGAGGTTCAGGCGCGTGAAGGCGACGGGGTCGAAGTGGTGCAAACTCTCCGCGAGCCGATCGTTGATGGCGCGGGCGCGCGCCACATCCTCCGAAGCCATGAACGGAGCGGATGCGGCGGTCGCCCACCCTTCGACGAGGCTGAGCGTCTGCATCGTCACTTCGTACTCGCGCGGATCGGCCATCGCGACCTGGGCGCCGACGTTGCGCTCGAACTGCACGAGACCTTCGGCTTCGAGAAGCCGGATCGCTTCACGCACGGGAACGACGCTCACGCCGAGTTCGCCGGCGATCGTACCGAGCACGAGTCGGTATCCTGGCGAATAGCGGGAATCTTCGATGCGCTCCTTGATATAGGCGTACGCGAGAGTCGACTTGCTGACGCCTGCGGATGCGGCAGCGCTGTCGCGGGAATCTCGAACCGCTGCGACCGCGGAGCTCACGGTTGCCATTTCGCGTACCGTGCCTTCCATTCGTCGTTCATCGGATACAGTCCGTCGACGCTTTCGCCCTTGCCCACGTGGTTTGCGATGAACGCCTCTTGCCTCTCCTGCTCGATCGCGTCGTCGACGACATCCTCGATCATGGCGGGAGGAATCACGAGTACTCCGTCCGCGTCCCCGACGATGATGTCGCCCGGCTGAACGGCCGTCCCGCCGCACGCGATCGTGACGTCCGTGTCCCAGGGCACGTGTCGCCTGCCGAGTACGGCGGGGTGCGGCCCCGCGTGGTAGGTCGGGATTCCGAGGGCGGTGACGGCATCGAGGTCGCGGATGCCGCCATCCGTCACGATCCCCGCCGCGCCGCGCACGCGAGCGCGCAGAGCGAGGATGTCGCCGACCGTGCCCGTGCCGCGTTCGCCGCGAGCCTCGATGACGAGAACCTCACCATCGCCGAGCGAATCGAACGCGCGCTTTTGGGCGTTGAATCCGCCACCGTGGCTCGCGAAAAGGTCTTCTCGCCCCGGAACGAAGCGCAGGGTTCTCGCGCGGCCGACGAGCCGAGCGCCCGGCTGGGTCGGCGTGACGCCGTCGATCGAAACGGTGTTGAGCCCGCGTTTGCGCAATTGGGAACTCAGCGTCGCCGTGCCGACGGAGTTTATTCTGGCGACGAGCTCGTCGGTGAGGGGTTCGGAACTGGCGGCGCTCTTCCGCGATTTCTCTTCGCGGCTTGTCCCGAATGCCTCCGCCCTCACGTCGTCATCCATCTTCGGGACCGCGCCGAAGTCGCCGAAGGGGGCCGTGCCCTCGACCACGGGGGTGACGAGCCTCCCGGTTGTGCGTCCCTCTGCGTCGTCGACCGCCACCTCGACGACGTCGCCGGGCTGCACGACGGTGGAGCCGGCCGGGGTGCCGGTCAGGATGATGTCGCCGGCCTCGAGCGTCACGAGCTGGGAAATGTCGGCGACGAGCCGCCCGAACGGGAAGAGCAAGGTGTCCGTCGTGTCGTCCTGGACGAGTTCGCCGTTGACCCACGTGCGGATTCGAAGCGCGTTCGGGTCGACGAGATTCGCGGCCAGGATCGCGGGGCCGATGGGCGTGAATCCGTCGGCGCCCTTGGATCGGAGGTTGGAACCCTTGTCCGCGTATTTGAGGTCGTACACGCCGAAATCGTTTGCGGCGGTCACGCCGGACACGTGGCTCCAGCCCTCTTCGGGGCTCACGCGCCGGGCATCCTTGCCGATGACGAGAGCAATCTCGCCTTCGAAAGCGAGCAGTTCGCATCCGGCGGGACGTTCGATCGGGGTCTCGGATGCGCTCAGCGAACTCGATGGTTTCAGGAAATAGCCAGGCTGATCGGGAGTGCGTCCTCGCTGCGCCGCTCGACTCGGGTAGTTCAGGTGCACCGCGATGACCTTGCCGGGGCGTCCGCCGAACAGGGCATCGATCTCGGTCGTGTGTGCGCCCCGCATGCCAACTCCCATGTGTACGAAATAATATACGATCTCATCATGGATCTCGGTGGAGCGCAACCGCCCAGGTGCGTCGCTGTTCGCCGCAGGCGGGGAGCATCGACCTCGCGGGGTTGCGCGCGCTCTTTCTCCCTGAAGCGATCATCGCGAAAGTCGACGGATCCGAAACGACGGTGATGAGCGTCGAGTCCTTCATCGAACCCAGGGAGGACCTTCTCAATAGCGGGCGGCTGCTCGACTTCGCCGAGTGGGAGATCTCCGCGAACACGGAGGTTTTTGGTCGGATTGCCCAGCGGTGGTGCGTGTATGCGAAATCCGGATATCTCGATGGGGCGCCGTTCGAGGGCTGGGGCCGCAAAGCGATTCACTTCGTGCGATTGGCGGAAGGCTGGCGCATCAGCGCGATCGCCTGGCATGACGGTGCATAGGGTTCATCGCCCCCTGGCTCGTCGCAGCCGGGTGGCGTGTCAATCGCTACGCTGGAGACAGACCAAGAAGGAGTTCGACATGAGTGATGCGCGCGAGGCCACGCTGCTGGCATCCGTCCCCGACAAGCTGTTTATTGCTGGCAAGTGGGTTGCCGCGACGGGCGGCGGCACGCTCGACGTGCAGGACCCCGCGACGGGCGCGGTGATTCGCACGATTGCGGATGCGACGGCCGAGGACGCGCAAAAGGCGATGGATGCTGCGGCCGAGACCCAGGACTCGTGGGCGGCAACGGCCCCGCGCGAGCGCAGCAACATCCTGCGCCGCGCGTTCGACCTGCTCATGGAGCGCGCGGACGATTT
>JAHBST010000122.1 GCA_019638975.1 Cryobacterium sp. | reverse complement strand
GGTGCGGACTTGCTCGACCACTTCGGACTCGGCGGCGCAGCGGAGTGGCGACAGTGGGCATCCGAACTCAAGTCGAAATTCCACGAGTCCTTCTGGATCGAATCTCCCGACGGCGACTATCCCGCAATCGCCCTCGACGCCGCAAAGCGGCCCGTCGACACGGTCACGAGCAATCTCGGCCATTTGCTCGGCACGGGACTTCTCGACGAGCGCCAAGCCGCGCTCGTCGCACGGCGGCTCGTCTCCCGCGAACTCAACTCCGGATTCGGCCTTCGCACCATGTCGACCGATTCCACCGGCTACTGGCCACTCAGTTACCACGGGGGCAGCGTGTGGACTCATGACACCGCGATCGCCATCGCGGGTCTCGTGCGTGAAGGGCACGGCACCGAGGCGGGTTCCCTTATCTCCGGCCTCCTGTCGGCCGCCAATGGATTCGACTTCCGGATGCCCGAACTGCACTCGGGCGACACGGCGACACGGCTCGCCGTGCCCGTGCCCTACCCTGCGGCGTGCCGACCGCAAGCATGGTCCGCCGCGGCCGCCGTCTCGGTTCTCGCAAGTGTTCTGGGTCTCGACGCGAATGCGCAAGATGGAGTTTTGCGCATGTCGCCGACCGGGATTGTGGGTCCGCTCGAGGTGACGGGGATCCGGTTTTGCGGATCTCCCGTGTCGGTCCGGGTTGCGACCAATGGTGAAGTCGTCGCCGCGTCGGGCGCCACGATCGAAATCTGCTGAACCACCTGTCACGCCGACGAGCTTCCGGGATCGCTGCGCCCGATAGATTCGAATCATGACTTACGACATCGACGCCATCCGCGCGGACTTCCCCGCTCTCGCCGCCGGAACCGCTCACTTCGATGGTCCGGGCGGGACGCAGACTCCCCGGCACGTCATCGACGCGATCGCGGGCGCGCTGTCCGGACCGCTCTCGAATCGGGGAACAGTCACGGCGGGCGAATCCAATGCGGAACAAACCGTCGCGGATGCCCGAAAAGCGATCGCGGATCTCGTCGGAGGCGAAGCGGGCGGCGTCGTATTCGGCCGAAGCGCGACGCAGCTCTGCTACGACTTCTCCCGCTGGATCTCCCGCACGTGGGGGCCGGGGGACGAGGTTATCGTCACGCGCCTCGACCACGACTCGAACATCCGCCCCTGGATTCAAGCCGCCGAGCGCACCGGCGCGACCCTACGCTGGCTCGACTTCGATCCCGAGACGTCCGAACTCGACGACGTATCCGCGATACTGAGCGACCGTACCGCGCTCGTCGCCGTCACGGCAGCGTCAAACCTCATCGGCACGAAACCCCCCGTTCGCGCAATTGCGGATGCCGCCCACAGCGCGGGCGCGCTCGTCTATGTCGACGGCGTTCACTTCACCGCCCACGCGCACGCGGATGTCGCGAAGCTCGGGGCAGACTTCTATTCGTGCTCGCCCTACAAATTCCTCGGGCCGCACCTCGGCGCTCTCGTCGCGTCGCCCGCGACCCTCGAATCCCTGCACCCCGACAAGCTTTTGCCTTCCACGAATGCCGTGCCGGAACGATTCGAGTTCGGGACGCTGCCGTACGAGCTCCTCGCAGGAGTCGCGGCCGCCGTCGACTATCTCTCGAACCTCGGATCGCGTTCGCGCCAGGCAAGCGCATCGGGAAAGGACTCGAGGGACGATGCGAACGGCGGCGACCGTCGCTCGCGGCTCGCGGATGCCTTCGCGCAGCTCGAAAAGCACGAAGACGCGCTCCTGGCCCGGCTGGAATCGGGACTCGCCGAGTTGCCGGAACTGATCAATCATTCGCGCGCGGCCCACCGAACTCCGACCGTCCTCCTCACCTCGCCGGGCCGGGACATGGCCGCTGCATACCGATTCCTCGCCGCGCGGGGAGTGGATGCGCCGGCGTCGAACTTCTACGCGCTCGAAGCGAGTCGGCGACTCGGTCTCGGCGATGAGGGCGGCTTGCGCGCAGGTCTCGCGCCGTACTCGAGTGAGGAAGACGTCGACCGATTGCTTCTTGGGCTCGCGGCTTTTCTCGACGACTGACCGTTTTGGGGCCTACAGATTGCTCAAGGTGGCCACCACGTGCCGAGCGATCTGGCGACCCGCACGATTCGCGCCGATCGTGCTCGCTTGCGGTCCATACCCCGCGAAGAATATGCGGGCGTCCTTCCAGGAGGCACCGTTGCCGACGGTGACGCCACCCTCCTTTTCCCGCAGTTTCAGCGGCGCAAGGTGGCGCAACTCCGGCCGGAAACCGGTCGACCAGAGAATCGCATCCGCGCGCTGGAATGTGCCGTCGGCCCAGCGCACGCCATCCGGTTCCACGGACGCGAACATAGGTTTGGCGGTCAACAGGCCCCGCTCGATTGCTGCTTGCACCCGCCGAGTGCGCGGAACTCCCGTCCCGCTCACGATGCTCGGAAGCGCACGGCCCGCCCGTGCAGCCTCGTCCTGCATCTGGACCGCGGATTCCCGCGCCTCAAGATTCAGTTCGCTTTCGTCGAGGAACTCGATCGGCCGCCGGCTCACCCACGCGAGCTGAGAAGCCACCGCCTCCAACTCCATGAGAAAACCGATCGCCGAAGTCCCGCCGCCGACGACGATCACGCTCTTGTCGCGGAACTCCTCGGCTGAGACGTAGTCGGTCGTGTGAACGTGCCGACCGGCGAACGAATCCAGCCCCGGATACCACGGGATGAACGGAGAGCCCCACGTGCCGGTCGCGTTCACGATCACATCCGTGACGAGTTCGTGGTGTGCGCCCGAGGCATCCGTGTAATCGACGACAAGGTCGAGGTCCCTATTCGACACGGTTTGAACATCTGCCGGCCGCTCGACGCGGAGCTCGTAAAACTCCTCATATTGCCGGTAGAAGTCCGCGACGACATCCTTCGCCGGCAGCGTGCGATCCGCCTTTTCGAAGCTGATCCCGAGAGCATCCATACCGGGAAGGTCGTTGATCCGGTGCGCCGACCCCACGCGCAGCGCCTCCCAGCGGAGTTGCCACGCACCACCGGTTCCCGGTCCGCGATCGAGAATGACGAAGTCGCTGCCGGGGTCGAGACCAAGCCGTTTCAGGTAAAACGAGACCGACAACCCTGCCTGGCCGCCACCGATCACCACCACGGACGGACGCAACGAAGCAGGGCTCACACGAATACGTTACTCGGCCCTCCCACGGGCATCGTGAGCACCCGCCTGCATGCTAAAGTTGGAAGTTAGTTTTGGAATCCTTGTAGGCGAATTCTGAGTCGCTCGTGCGTGCTCAGTCTGGAATCGTGAGGGGGTAACCCGTGGGACGTGGTCGCCAAAAGGCAAAGCACACCAAGGTTGCCAGGGAGCTGAAATATTTCAGCCC
>JAHBST010000121.1 GCA_019638975.1 Cryobacterium sp. | reverse complement strand
CCCAATTCGCAAAGCGCGTGGGAGGAATAAATGGCTGCGAAGGACTTCGCCCTGCCCGATCTCGGGGAGGGCCTGACCGAGTCGGAACTCGTCAGTTGGCACGTCGCCGTCGGCGACACGGTTGAACTGAACCAGCCTCTCGCCGACGTCGAGACCGCCAAGGCGCTCGTCGAGCTGCCGTCTCCGTTCGCGGGCGTGATCACGAAGCTCTATGCCGACCCGGGGACGACGGTTCAAGTCGGCGCCCCGATCGTTGCCTTCGAAATCGAGGGCGATGCTTCGGATGCGGGCTCCGCTCCCGCGAAGCCCGAGCGCGAACCCGTGCTCGTCGGTTACGGTCCGCCCATCGAGGGCGGCGGACGCCCGTCGCGTCGGGCGCGCAAGGGAGGAAGGCCGCTCCCGGAGGAGGTTGCAAGTCCTCTCGCCGAGAGCCCGGCAGAAACTCCGCGCTCCACGCCGCCCGTCCGCAAGCTCGCGCGCGATCTCGGCATTGACCTGGCATCCGTCACGGGCACCGGCGACCGGGGGCTCATCACTCGTGACGACGTCGAAGCGGCGGCCAGTGGCGGACCCGATGCCGGGACGACCGTTGCGCCTCGCGCCGGCACCGATGTCCAGAAACGGCCTTCGCCGTCAGCAGGACAGAGCGCGCGGGGGGAGACACGAAGCCCCATCCAGGGTGTTCGGAAGCACACCGCGGCCGCCATGGTGCAGAGCGCCTTCACGGCTCCGCACGCGAGCGAATTCCTGACGATCGACGTCACGCCCACCATTGAACTCATCGCGACGCTCAAGGAGTCACCGGCCTTCCGCGGCAAGCGGCTGAACCTCCTCACGGTCGTCGCGAAGGCACTGTGCATTGCGGCGGGTCGGAATCCGTCCGTCAATTCCCGGTGGGACGACGCGGCGCAAGAGATCGTCCAGTTCCACTATGTGAATCTGGGGATCGCGACCGCGACGCCGCGCGGGCTCATGGTGCCGAATATCAAGGATGCGGACACGCTCGATCTGGTCGGGCTCGCCGACGCGCTCACCGCGTTGGTCGAGACTGCGAAGGCGGGGACGGCGGCACCAGTGGACCTCTCCGGAGGGACGATCTCCATCACGAATATCGGTTCGTTCGGCATCGACGCAGGCACGCCCATCCTGAACACGGGCGAAGCGATGATCCTCGCGCTCGGTGCGGTCAAGCGGATGCCGTGGGAATTCTACGGCGAGATCGCGCTGCGGCAAGTGCTCACGCTCAGCGTCTCGTTCGACCATCGTCTCGTGGATGGCGAGCAGGGGAGCAGGTTCCTCGCGGATGTCGGCGCGATCCTATCGAACCCCGCGGTGCTTCTGACGATGGTTTGAGGGCGGCGCAGCACGCCGCGAGTTACGAACCGGGTACCACCACGGTGCCGTCCGGCCGAATGACGTACCAATAGCCGCCGTCGAGATATTGTCCCTGACCGGTCGCGGTGCCGGACGTCACGTCCCCTGAGTACAAATACAGCGGCCAGCCGTCGTACGTGACCACGTGATTGCCGTCTCCGTCTGACGTGGTGTCGAGCAAAGCGGCATCGACGCCGTGGCCGGCCGCGAGCGCGACCCCGTCGGGAACGATGACCGGCGGCCAATGGAGGGCGCAGCGCCCGGTGCACGTGACGCCGCGTCGCTCATCCGGAGGGAACGTGTAGAGCGCGAAACCCTGATCGGTCACGAGCACGGTTCCCACAGCGCCGAGAGTCGATTCGCTGATCGTCACGGTATTGTTCGAAATCGAATAGTTGCCGTTCGTCCGGGGGGACGACATCGCCATGACGATGACCACGACGCCCGCGGCGATCCCGGCGGCGAGGAGAATCCACAGCAGGAGTCGGCCGCGAGATCCGGCGATACGAGCGCTCATCCCTCCACGCTACGCCGAAGCGCGTTCGCTGCCATGGGTCTCCGAATCGGTCACGGCATCATTCATGGCCCGATCGGCGAGAGTGAACATGAAACCGAGGATGCCGATCGTCGCGACCCCCATGATGAGAAACACGGGGGGAAGGCCGAAAAACTGGCCCAGGATGCCGCCGATTGCCGCCCCGAGCGGCATCGTTCCCCACGCGAGAAGTCGATAGCCGCTATTGACGCGCCCGAGCAGCCGATCAGGGGTGATCGTCTGTCGCAGCGAGACGGCGACGACATTCCATAACACGATGCAGAGCCCCCCGACCAGGAATCCCGCTCCAATGATGAAGGGGTTGGCCGTGAATGCGGGAGTGATGATGAGCACCGCTCCGCCGAGGATGGCGACGATGAGCGAGCGCGATCGGCCGAGCGCATGTTCGATTCGCTCGGCGAGGAACGAACCGATCAGGCTCCCGATCGCGGTGGTGGTGAACAAGAGTCCGATCTCCGCATCGTTGAGCTTCATGGCCGAGGCAGGTCCGGCCGCGTAGACGACGAAAATCGCGAAGACGGCGCTCGAGGTGAGGTTGAAGAGGCCGGTCATGAACGCAAGCTTTCGCAGCACTGTGGTCCTCCACAGGAACCTCAAGCCGACCATGATCTCCGTGCGCATCGCGGCCGGCGATTCCCGCGAAACGCGAAAGTCCCCGCGTACGAGGAACAGCATCCCCACGGCGACGAGCCACAGGCCCGCAGGAACAGCGAACGCGATGACGGCGCCCGCCGCGACGAGCACTCCGCCAAGCGGCGGTCCCACGAACTGGTTGGCCGTCATCTCTGCCGTGTACAACCTGCCGTTCGCGCGGGAGAGCTGCGTGCGCTTCACGATTTGCGGCAGGATCGATTGAGCCGCGGTGTCGTACAGGGTTTCCGTCGTGCCGATGCAGAAGGCGACGGCGTATAGCACCAGATCGATTCCACGCCGAGAGCGACGGATGCGCCGACCGCCGCAAGAAGCACTGCCCGCCCGATGTTCGCGGCGAGCATGATCTTCCTGCGATCGAGTCGATCCGCGAGCGCGCCGGCTTGAAGTGCGAACAACAACCACGGCAGGGAGAGCACGAGGCTCAATCCCGCGATGAGCACGGGCTCTTGCGTATACCGAATGGCCACGAGCGGCAACGCGATCTTGAATATGCCATCCGCGAGGTTGGACAATCCGGACGATGTGAGCAATTTCCAGAAGGAGGCTCCGAGAGCGGTGCGGTCGCGCGGAGGCTTCGGAGCGGCGTCGGTGGGCACGAGGCAAGGTTACTCGCCTTGCACGCGTCTGCTTGGATGGTGGGATGACGGGTTCACCGCTTGCGCCATTCGCTCACCCTGGAGCTCGCGATTGGACCGCACCGCATCCCATCGCCTCGGCTCGGGAGTTTCACGCGACCCTCGAGGGATATCGGATGTCGCCGCTCGTCGAGCTGCCGTCGCTCGCGGCAGAGCTCGGCGTTGCGCGAGTGTTTCTGAAGGACGAATCCGAACGGCTGGGGCTGCCCGCGTTCAAAATTTTGGGGGCGTCCTGGGC
>JAHBST010000120.1 GCA_019638975.1 Cryobacterium sp. | reverse complement strand
ACTTGAACCCACACGCCCTTTCGAGCAAAGCATTTTGAGTGCTCCGCGTCTGCCATTCCGCCACACCGGCGCACAGTAGTTGTCGAGAGACTAGCCGTCAAAAGAGTATCGCAAGCCGGGCCCCGCTTTGACGCTTTCCCGTAAGCTGTGGCTTGTGCCAGATCAGGAACCGGAAGCGCCCGTTGCCCGCCGCGTCGTCGTCGCCGAGGATGAGTCGCTCATTCGACTCGACATCGTCGAAACGCTGCGCGACAACGGATTCGATGTCGTGGGGGAGGCAGGCGATGGCGAGGCCGCCGTCGCTCTCGCTACCGAGTTGCGGCCCGACCTCGTCGTCATGGATGTGAAAATGCCCAAACTGGACGGCATCTCGGCCGCGGAGCAGCTCAGCAAGAACCACATCGCTCCCGTCGTGCTGTTGACGGCGTTCAGCCAGAAGGATCTCGTCGAGCGAGCCACGGAGGCGGGGGCGCTCGCCTACGTCGTGAAGCCGTTCACGCCGAGCGACTTGCTGCCCGCGATCGAAATCGCGCTCGCTCGATATGCCCAAATTGTCACGCTCGAAGAAGAGGTGTCGGATCTCGTCGAGCGATTCGAGACTCGCAAGATCGTCGACAGGGCCAAAGGTTTGCTCAACGAGAAGATGGGCCTTTCGGAACCTGAGGCGTTTCGCTGGATCCAAAAGGCATCCATGGACCGCCGTCTCACGATGCACGATGTCGCCGTGGCGATCATCGACCAATTGGCGCCGAAAAAGAGCTAGTCAGGCGTCGCGCAGCAGATTGGTCATTCGCACGGTCGAGAGCCGATTGCCTTCGTCGTCGGTGATGACGATCTCGTGCACCGTGAGGGTGCGGCCGAGGCTGATCGCGGTGCAGGTTCCCGTCACCCAGCCGCTCGTGATCGAGCGCGAGTGACTTGCGTTGATCTCGATGCCGACCGCGTAGCGTCCCGTCCCGGCGTGCAGGTGTGCGGAGGTGGAGCCGAGCGATTCGGCGAGCACGAGGTGCGCGCCCCCGTGCAGGATGCCGAACGGCTGGGTATTGCCTTCGACGGGCATTCGCGCGACGGAGCGCGAAGGGCTCGCTTCAAGGAACTCGATACCCATCTTCACTCCGAGAGCGCCCGCGGGCGCCGCGGGATCGACAACAGTGTTGGGGATGCTCATGTGCCTTCGAATCCTTCGATTTCGTGACCGAGACGGTATCGGTGGCGGCGGCTAGGCTGACTCTCGTGTCCGACAACGAAAAGCCTACCCTCATGGTCATCGACGGCCATTCGCTCGCATTCCGGGCGTTCTACGCGCTCCCGGTCGATAGTTTCATGAACCGCGAGGGGCAGCACACGAATGCCATCCATGGATTCATCGCGATGCTCATCAATCTCCTGCAGAACGAGAAGCCGACCCACGTGGCCGTCGCTTTCGACATCTCGCGCTATTCCTTCCGTACGCGCGAGTACCCCGAGTACAAGGGAACCAGAAGCGAGACTCCGCCCGAATTCATCGGACAGATCCCGCTCCTTGAGGAAGCGCTCAAGGCCATGGGGATCATGACCATCAGCAAGGAGGACTTCGAGGCCGACGACATCCTCGCAACCCTCTCGACGCAGGGTGCGGGGGAAGGGTTCCACGTCTACGTCGTTTCGGGCGACCGGGACAGCATCCAGCTGGTGAACGACAACGTCACGCTCCTCTATCCGAATGCCCGCGGAGTATCCGAACTCAAAAGGTACGACCCTGCGGCCGTGCTCGAGCGGTATGGAATTCGGCCCGAGCAATATCCGGATGTCGCCGCTCTCGTCGGCGAGACGAGCGACAACCTCATCGGGGTCGACAAGGTGGGGGAGAAGACGGCAGTCAAATGGGTGCTCGAGTACGGCGGTCTCGATCAGATTCTGGAGCACGCGGACGAGATCAAGGGCGTCGTCGGCGAGAAATTGCGCGAGCAAAAAGGCAACGCAATTCGCAATCGCAAATTGAATCGCCTCGTCACGGACGTCGATCTCCCGGTCGGGCCGAAGGATCTCGCCCGCAAACCGATCGACACGACCGCGGTTCGGGAAGTCTTCGACAAATTGCAGTTCCGCACGCTTCTGGATCGCGTGCTCAAGATCGCCGCAGCGGAGGGCGGAAGCGAGCCGGCGGTCTCCGTTGCGACATCCCGCGACGAACCGGCGGTGAAAAAGCTCGTCGATGAGGAATTGGCGACGTGGCTCGCGAAAGCGATCGGCGAGGGAACGACGCCGCTCGGGCTCATCGCGGAGACCACGGGAGGCGCGCTCGATGGAGTGGGAATCGCCACTCTGGATGACACGGCCTTCGTACCGTGGGGCTCGCACCGGCCGGACTATGCCGCACTCGAAGCGTGGCTCGGCAGTGACGCGCCCAAGCATCTTTTCCATTCCAAAAGGGCCACCAAGGCATTCGCACGTGAGGGAATCCCTCTCGCCGGCATCGCGTTCGACACGACTCTCGCCGCGTGGTTGCTCAAACCCGGCGGAAAGGACGAATCTCTCGCCGGCCAGGTGTACTCGCACCTCGGCGAAACCATCGCGGAACCGGACCAGAACCAACTCGTCCCGGATTCGGAGGGACTGAGCCCGGCAACCGAAGCGTGGTACGTGCTTCGCGTTTCGCGCGAACTTGAGGGCCGCCTGGATCCCGGCTCGCTGCGCGTGCTTCACGACATCGAGTTGCCTCTCGTTCCGGTTCTCGCCGGAATGGAACTCGATGGCGTGACGGTCAACGCAGCGGCGCTTGAGAAACTCAACAAGCGATTGACCGAACGCGCCGCAAAACTGGCATCCGACGCGTTCGCCGTTGCCGGGCGGGAAGTGAATCTCGGTTCGCCGAAACAATTGCAACAACTCTTGTTCGAAGAGCTCGGGATGCCGAAAACGCGGGCCACGAAGACCGGTTACTCGACTGACGCCGCGGCTCTCGCGGATTTGCAAGAGCAACTCCCCGAACCCCATCCGTTCCTGGAACTGCTCCTTCATCACAGAGACGCTACGAAGCTCAAGCAAATGATTGAGACGCTCGAGCGGGAAATTCAGGCCGACGGCCGCATCCACACCACGTATGACCAGACCGGGACGAGCACCGGCCGCATTTCCTCCAATGATCCGAACCTGCAGAACATTCCGGTGAAAGCGGACGAGGGCAAGGAGATTCGCGCAGCATTCGAGGCCGGAACGGGATTCGAGACGCTGCTGACTGCCGATTACTCTCAAATCGAGATGCGCATCATGGCGCACTTGTCGGGGGACGCCGGTTTGATCGAAGCGTTCAATGAGGGCGAGGATCTGCACCGTTTCGTCGGTGCGCGGATCTTCGGCGTTGACCCGGCGGACGTCACTCCCGTCATGCGAACGAAAGTGAAGGCCATGTCGTACGGCTTGGCGTACGGATTGAGCGCCTTCGGCTTGTCCAAGCAATTGCGCATCGATGTCGCGGAAGCCAAGCAACTCATGGTGGACTATTTCGCCCGCTT
>JAHBST010000012.1 GCA_019638975.1 Cryobacterium sp. | reverse complement strand
GGTTCGGCCGCGATGCCGCTTCGTCGGATGTGGAGAACGGCCGCTGTGGATAACGGGGTGTTGGACTGCGCGCGAGCGGAGAACCGTGGTCACTCGAGGGCTGCGAGCCAGGCCTTTTGCGCGTCGAGAGCATCCTTCGTTTCCGCAGCCTTTTTGGCATCGCCCGCGGATGTCGCGGTTGCCAGCTCTTGTTCCAGTTTCGCGATCGAATCTTCGAGCTGGCTCGCGAGACCTTCGCTTCGAGCCTTCTTCTCGGGATTGTTGCGATGCCAGAAGTCTTCGTCGAGTTTGCGCACGGCGGATTCCACTTTGCGCATTCGATCCTCGACCAATTTCACCTTGTCGCGAGGAACCTTGCCGATCTGGTCCCACCGGCGCTGGATGGAGGCGAGCGACTCCTTCGCAGCGTTTCGGTCCGTCGCGGTCACGAGAGGTTCGGCTTCATCGAGCAGGGCGAGTTTTTGTTCCAGATTGGCCTGGAACTCGACATCATCCTTCGCGTCGAGCTCCGCTTTCGCAGCGTACAGAACGTCTCCGGCTGCCTTGAAACGGTCCCACAACGAGTCATCCGCTTTCTTGCCCGCGCGGCCCGCTCGTTTCCACTCATCGAGAAGAGCGCGGTAGGCGGCAATCCCGTCGGCGCCTTTGGCTGCGAGCGCTTCGGCCCTTGCGACGAGTTCTTGTTTGCGGATCCGGACGTCCTTGTGGGCGGAATCGAGCTCCGCGAAGAACGCCTTCCGATGCGTCTCGATAGTTGTTCTCGCGGCCCGGAACCGTTTCCACAGTTCATTGCTTTCGTTCTTCGGAAGTCTGGGCCCATCCTGCTGGTGCTTTTGCCACCGTTCGAAGAGAGCGTCGAGCGCGGCGCTGACTTGTTTCCACTGGACCTTTGCGAAGTCCTGTGAGGCGAGAGCTTCCACTTCCGCGACGAGCGCCGAGCGTTCGGCAACGGCTGCCTCGACCGCGGCTTTGGCCTCCGCGACTTGTTTCTCGGACAATTGGCCAACGGCGCCATGCAGCGTGTCCAATCGGGCTTCGAGAGCCGCGAGGTCGCCTACCGCATTGGCATCCGCAAGACTGTCGCGCAGCGTCTGCACGGACTTCGCGACATCGCTCGCGGGCGTGCCCCGCTTGATCCTCTGCTCAAGCAGCGTCACCTGGCCCTCGAGTTCGGTGAACTTGCGCTCGAAATAGGCGAGTGCCTCTTCCGGCGTGCCGTCGGGATATTGTCCGACCGGTCGTTCGCCGTTTGCTGTCCGCACGAAAACGGTGCCGGTCTGATCGACGCGGCCCCACGGTTTCTGCGTATCCGCCAACTGTCCTACCTTGTCGATTCTCGGAGCATGGAGGCCGTGCGGAACCCGCCGGCCGTGCTCAAGCCTATTGCACTAACAAAAGGGCGCGGGACCCGCGCTCACTTGATCGTGACGCTCGTGATCGACGTCGGAACCGCGGGCGCGCCATCGTCCGAACCGTCCTTGGTTCCGGCCGCCGCAATCTTTGCGATGACCTTGTCGAGGCCGCTCGTGACCTTTCCGAATACCGTGTACCCGCCGGCGGCATCGTTCGGCAGTGTGCCATCGGCAAGCATGATGAAGAACTGGTGACCTTGCGTGTAGGCGGCGCCGCTTGCTCGTGCCATCGCTATGGTTCCCGCGGGGTACACCGAATCGGCCGGGGCGTTCTCGATCGGCCCGAACATGAAGTTGGGGTCGCCCGAGCCGGTACCGCTCAGGGAACCGCACTGGATGAGGCTCGTCGGCGCGGTGGCCAGGCGATGGCAGGACTTGCCGGGGAAGTAGTCGTCTTTGACTTCCTGCACGAACACGGCGACCGCTTGCGGCGCATTGGCGCCGTCCAGTTCGATACCGAGCGGGATGTCATTGAGAGTGAGCGTTCCCGTCCACGAGCGCCCGTCTGCGCTGGATGGATCGGGGATGTCGCCAATGTTGTGACCCACGGTCGCGTCCACCGACGATGTGGGCGAGGGCTCCGGGAGCGGCATTCCGGGTCCGACCGAGAAGTACACCACTTGAGTTACCGTTGCGAGTGCGGCCACGATCGCGGCCCCGCCGATCGCGAGCAAGTTGTCCCGGCGGCGGCGGCGAACTTGATGTTCGTGCACGCCTTGCCGCGCGGCGAAGCGGCGGAGTCTCGCGCGCGCCTCGCGCGCTTCACGATCGGCGTTCTTACTGCGTGCCACGGTGCTCCTTCACAAATGGGTCGTCCACCGAGAAGTACATTACCCGCCCGAAAGCGCCGTTCCTGCGCATGCGCTGGCCGCAACTACCATGGCCACTATGGAAGACGAGCCCGGCCTGCACAGCGGATCGCGCCCGCTCGCCGTCCGGATGCGGCCCCGGAGTCTGGACGAATTGGTCGGTCAGCGGCACTTGCTCGGACCGGGCTCGCCGCTCGTGACGCTCGCCGGGGACGAGGCGCCGGATCACAGCGCCACTTCTGTCATCCTGTGGGGTCCTCCCGGCACGGGAAAGACGACGATCGCAAAGGCGATTGCGCAGAGCTCGGGTCGAAAGTTCGTCGAACTCTCGGCGGTGAGTGCAGGCGTCAAGGACGTGCGAGACGTAATGCAGAAAGCACTGTCTTCGCGTGATCTCTATGGGAAATCTACGGTCCTGTTTCTCGACGAGATCCATCGGTTCTCCAAGGCGCAACAGGACGCGTTGTTGCCAGGAGTCGAAAACGGGTGGGTCATTCTGGTCGCCGCGACGACGGAGAATCCTTCCTTTTCGGTCATTTCTCCGCTTTTGTCGCGGTCGCTCCTGCTCACGCTCGAGACGCTCTCGGACGACGACCTCGGCGCCGTGATCGACAGCGCGGTGATCGACAACCGCGGACTCGCCGGCTCGGTTTCGCTCGACGACGACGCTCGAGCCTCGATCATCCGCCTTGCCTCGGGCGACGCGCGCAGAGCCCTCACGGCGCTGGAAGCGGCGGCAGCGTCGGCGACGGCCGCGGCGGGCGCCGACGAGCGGGAGGGGAAACCCGTCATCAGCGCCGAGATCGTGGCCGCTGCGGTCGATCGCGCGCTCTTGCGATACGACCGCCAGGGCGATGAGCATTACGACGTCATCAGCGCCTTCATCAAGTCGGTGCGCGGATCGGACGTCGATGCGTCCGTGCACTATCTCGCGCGCATGATCGAGGCGGGGGAGGATCCGCGATTCATCGCCCGCCGAATCATCGTGCTCGCGGCGGAGGATGTGGGAATGGCAGACCCCAACGCGCTCGTCATTGCCGTGGCCGCTGCCGACGCCGTGCAATACATCGGAATGCCGGAGGGACGGATTCCTCTCGCGGAGGCCGTGGTGTATCTCGCGACGGCCCCGAAATCGAACGCTTCGTACCGTGCTGTCGATAAAGCGATTTCCGACATTCGCGAGGGCAAAATCGGCCGAGTGCCGGCGCATTTGCGGGACGCCCACTACTCGGGGGCGAAAAAACTCGGCCACGGAAAGGGATACCGGTATCCCCACGATGCTCCGCTCGGCGTGCTCGAGCAGGAATACGCGCCGGAGGAGCTCGCCGACACGTTGTATTACGAACCCACCGATCACGGCCATGAACGCGAGGTCTCCACTCGCCTCGAGAAGTTGCGACGAATCATTCGCGGTCGCTGATCTGCTATCCTTGACTCCGCCGACAGGGGGATTCCGCGCACGGCTGCAGCGGATCCCAGGCCTGACGGAAGCGTCCTTTAGCCGGATGCTTTCGGTGGCAACATCCCTCTTCACAATCTTCAGACGTATCGCGGTGCAATCGCCGAATACGGCCCGAACCAGAAGACCGATGATATTCAGTACCGAAAGGATCCCGTGTCTACCAAGTCACGCACCCGCAGCAAGACCCGCCTCTCCCGCGCGCTCGGCATTCCGCTGACCCCGAAGGCGGCCCGATACCTCGAGAAGCGTCCGTACGCCCCCGGCGAGCATGGCCGCACGCGTCGCAAGACCGATAGCGACTATGCGGTTCGGCTTCGCGAGAAGCAGCGACTTCGCGCCCAGTACGGCATCCGCGAAGCGCAACTCAAGATCGTGTTCCAGGAGGCGCGTCGCGCTCAGGGGCTTACGGGTGAGAACCTCGTCGAGTTGCTCGAAATGCGCCTCGACGCTCTCGTCGTTCGCGCCGGATTCGCGCGGACGACCGCTCAAGCGCGCCAGCAGATCGTGCACCGCCACATCATGGTGGACGGCCAGCGCGTCGATCGCCCTTCTTTCCGCGTCAAGCCGGGCCAATTGATTCACGTGCACCCCAAGAGCGAGCTCATGGATCCGTTTCAGGTAGCCGCTGCAGGCGGCCACGCCGAGGTATTGCCGAAGGTTCCCGCGTACCTCGAGGTTGAACTCGACAAGCTGCACGCGCGCCTCGTTCGTCGACCGAAGCGCTCCGAGGTCCCGATCACGTGCGAAGTGCAATTGGTCGTCGAGTACTACGCAGCACGCTAGGCCGGCCGCGTCACAAAGTAGGCTTAGAATCCCTGGCGCCCAATACGTGAAGGAGGAGCGTTCATGAAGAAGCTTCTGTGGCTCGTCGTTGGCGTTGGTGTCGGCTTCGTCGCCGCGCACCAACTCAACAAAACCCCTGAAGGCCGAAAGTTCTTCGAGGATGTCGATGCAAAGGCCCGCGAATTCGGCGGGGCGGTCGTCGACGGTTACAAAGCGCGCGAAGCGGAGCTTCGTGCCGCGGTTGCTGAAGCAGAGGATGCGATAGCCGACTTCGCCAAGCGGAAATAGAGCGAATTCGCGACTCGCGAACCGCAAAGAGACGAAGAATTAGCGCAGACGACGTAGTGCAGACCACCTAGTGCAGACCGCAGAGATTCGGCGCCGCTGGCTCGACTTTTTTGGCGAGCGCGGCCATACCGTCGTGCCCTCGGCTTCCCTCGTGAGCGAGGATCCGACCCTGCTGTTCACGGTGGCGGGCATGGTGCCGTTCATCCCGTATCTGACCGGGCTCGTCCCCGCGCCGTACCCGAGGGCCACGAGCGTCCAGAAGTGCATCCGGACTCTCGACATCGACGAGGTCGGAAAGACCACGCGCCACGGCACGTTCTTTCAAATGAACGGGAATTTCTCGTTCGGCGACTACTTCAAGGAACAAGCGATCGAGTATGCCTGGGAGCTGCTCACGTCATCCGAAGCCGACGGCGGCTACGGATTTCAGGAAAAGGACCTGTGGGTCACGATTTTTCAGGATGACGATGATGCGTTCCGATTCTGGAAGAAGACGGCGGGACTTCCGGATGACCGGATTCAGCGGCTGGGAATGGACACGAACTACTGGTCGACGGGACTGCCGGGTCCCGCAGGGCCGTGTTCGGAGATCTTCTTCGACCGGGGATCTGCGTATGGACCGGACGGCGGGCCGGCAACCGACGATCCGCGCTACCTCGAAATCTGGAATCTCGTGTTCATGCAGTATTTGCGAGGCGAGGGCCGCGGTAAGAACGATTTCGACATCCTCGGTGAACTCCCGAAGAAGAACATCGATACCGGGATGGGTCTCGAACGCGTAGCGTTCATCAAGCAAGGCGTCGAGAATCTGTACGAAATCGACCAAGTGCGTCCCGTTCTCGATCGCGCCGCAGAGCTGTCCGGAAAGCGGTACGGAGCCGATCACGACGATGACGTGCGGATGCGCGTCGTCGCCGACCACGTACGATCCTCGCTCATGCTCATGGCGGACGGCGTGACGCCGTCGAATGAGGGTCGAGGATACATTTTGCGCAGGTTGCTGCGCAGGAGCGTTCGCGCGATGCGGCTTCTCGGCGTCGACGCGGCAACGTTCCCGGACTTGTTCCCGGCATCCCGCGACGCGATGAAGGCTGCCTATCCGGAAGTGGAGTCCGACTTCGACCGCATCGGGCGCCTCGCCTTCGGGGAGGAAGAGACGTTTTTGAAAACGCTCGAGAGCGGCACGAGCATCCTCGATCTCGCAGTATCCCGGGTCCGCGACGCCGGCCGGAAACAGCTCGACGGTGATGTCGCTTTCCAGCTTCACGACACGTTCGGCTTCCCGATCGACCTCACGCTCGAAATGGCAGAGGAGGCGGGCCTGACCGTCGACAGGTCCGCATTCGACTCCCTCATGGCGGAACAGCGCAATCGTGCGAAAGAGGATGCGCGATCCAAGAAGACGCTCTTGGCCGACTTGTCCGTGTATGGCGACTTTCGAGCGCACGGCGAAACCGTGTTCACGGGATACGACTTCCTCTCGACCGACAGCACCGTGCTCGGAATCATCGTCGGCGGCGAATCGGTGCAGAAGGCGACGGAGGGGGACATCGCCGACATCATCCTCGCCGAGACCGCCCTGTATCCCGAGTCCGGAGGCCAGGAGGCCGATGCGGGCACGATCGTCGGGAGCGGGTTCGAATTGGACGTGCTTGATGTTCAGCGCCCAGTGAAGGGCCTCATCAGCCACAAAGTCGAAGTTTCCCGCGGTGAAGTGGGCGTCGGCGATTTCGCAACGAGCCTCGTGGACGCCGAGTGGCGCCGCGGTGCCACGCAAGCGCACTCGGCAACGCATGTCGTGCACGCGGCATTGCGACAAGTTCTCGGTCCCCAGGCGCATCAATCGGGCTCGTACAACAAGGCCGGCTATTTGCGGCTCGACTTTACGTGGAATCAGGCTCTGTCGGCGGCGACGAGGTCCGAGATCGAGGAGATCTCGAACCTCGCGATTCGCAGGAATCTGGATGTCGAAACACGCACGATGCCGCTCACCGAAGCGAAAGAGCTCGGCGCGATGGCCTTGTTCGGGGAAAAGTACGGTGAAACCGTTCGCGTCGTCGATATCGGCGGCCCGTGGTCTCGCGAGCTTTGCGCGGGGACCCATGTGACGCGAAGCTCCGAAATCGGGATCATCAACCTCGTCAGCGAGGCATCCGTGGGCTCGAGCAATCGGCGGATCGAGTCCCTCGTCGGAATCGAAGGGTTCAAGGATCTCGCGCTTGAGCGATCGATCGTGTCCCAATTGAGCGCTCACCTCAAGACTCCGCGTGAGCAGCTTCCCGAGAGGGTCGCCGAAATCATGGCGAATTTGAAAGCGGCGGAGAAGAAGATTTCCGAGTTCCAGGCGGCGGTGTTGACGCAGCGTGTTCCTGCGCTCGTCGGGGCCGCTTCGACAATCGCGGGGCTCACACGCGTCGTCGAGAACCTCGGATCGGTGCCATCCGCCGACGACGTGCGCACGCTCGTCCTCGACGTTCGCAACCGGCTCGGTAGCGACGCGGCCGTCGTGGTTCTCGCTGCCGAGGTTTCCGCGGATTCCCAGCAAGCGAAACCCGTGGTCATTGTGGCGACGAATGAGGCCGCTCGCGCACTCGGCGTGCGCGCGGGAGAGCTCTCCAAACGTGCCGCTCGCGTGCTCGGCGGCGGCGGGGGCGGGAAAGACGACCTCGCCCAAGGAGGCGGGAGTGACGTCTCGGCTATTCCCGATGCGCTCGATGAGGTAACGAAAGCATTGCCGGCGTGACGCTGCGTTTGGGAGTGCGGCTCGGAATCGACGTGGGTCGCGTCCGAATCGGCGTTGCCCGCTGCGATGCGGAAGGTTCGGTCGTGGTCCCCGTGTCGACGGTCCGGCGCGGCGCGGACGACATCGCCCAACTCCTCCGACTCGGGGTCGAGCACGGCGCGATGGAGTTCGTCGTCGGATTGCCCTTGTCGCTGTCCGGGGGGTCGACGGCGTCGACGGCAGATGCGCGCGACTTTGCGGAGGAACTCGCCGCGGCATCCGAAGTGCCCGTGCGTCTCGTCGACGAGCGTTTGTCGACCGTCTCGGCTCAGCGTTCGCTGCGAGATGCCGGACAGGATGTTCGCCGCTCGCGTCCGGTCATCGATCAGGTGGCCGCAACTATAATTTTGCAACATGCTCTCGACTCCGAGCGCGGCCGTGGGCAACCGCCCGGAGAACTGATCGTGCGAAACGAAGGATAGCGAATCGTGGCTGACGAACCCCGCTGGGACGAGATCTTCTCCTCTCAGCCCGACGGATCGGCAACCGGTGCTGCCGGAAGTTCCGCTCCACCGCAATCTCGTCGCGAAGCGCGCGAAGCAGAGAATGCCCGCGCCTCGACTCGCTCATGGTCTCGCGGAGCGAACAGCGCGAAAGCTCCCAAGGGCTCGCGGCGACCGAAGAGCGTTCCCGCACGGAAGAGGCGCCGCTGGCTCGGGTGGCTCATCGCCGTCGTCGTCATTCTCGGTCTGACCGGTGGTGGCGCCGCGTACGCGTGGAGCAATTATGAACCGCAAATTCGCAAACTCATGGGGTGGGAGCTTCCTCCGCCGGACTATCACGGCGAGGGAACCGGTCAGGCGACGATCGTGATCTCGAGCGGCGACACGGGAGTCGAAGTGACGAATTCCCTGCTCGACGCGGGAGTCATCAAGAATTTCGACACGTTCTATCGGCTCTTGCTGGCTCAAAAGACTCCGGTCCAGTTCTTCCCGGGATATTACGTGCTGGCCGAAAAGATGAGTTCGGCGGCGGCACTGGCCGCTTTGCAGAACCCGTCGAGTCGGGTCGAACACACGGCCCTCATCCCGGAAGGCAAGAGCATCGATCAGGTGTTCGACATCCTGAGCACCGCAACGGACATTCCCGTGGCGGATTTCGAGGCCGCCGCGAAGGACCCGACGGTGTACGGCGTCTCGAAGAAAGCGCCGAGCCTCGAAGGATATCTTTTCCCCGCCACGTACAAATTCGATCCCGGAGTGGATGCCTCGAGCGTCCTGAAAACCCTCGTGGACCGAACGTTCGCTTCGCTGGATGCCGCGGGCGTCGCACCGGACGATCGTTTGAAAGTGCTCACGCTCGCATCCATCATCCAGCGCGAAGCGGGCCGGGATTCGAAGGACTTTTACAAAGTGTCGAGGGTGTTCACCAATCGGCTCGACAACGGCTGGCACCTGGAGTCCGACGCGACGGTCTCGTACGGGACCGGACGAACCCACACGGTTTGGACGACATCCGCCGAGCGTGCGGACAAATCCAATAAATACAACACCTATGCCAACCCGGGTCTGCCGATCGGCCCGATCGGGGCGGCGGGGGATCTCGCGATCGATGCCGCGCTTCACCCCGTCGACGGACCATGGTTCTACTTCGTCCCCGTCAACCTGGATACGGGTGAAACCGTCTTCTCGGTGACGTTGCAACAGCACAACGCAGCCGTGAAGAAGTTGCAGGAGTGGTGCAGGACTTCGCAAAGCCCAAACTGTGGGTGATGTTCCGCGTCTCCTCGCGGTGCTCGGGTCGCCCATTTCGCACTCGAGATCCCCGGCCGTGCACGCGGCGGCATACCGCGAACTCGGGGTTGCGTGGGACTATACGGCGATTGAGGTCCGATCCGGTGAACTCGGCGCATTTCTCGCGTCACTCGAACCGTCGTGGCGCGGCCTCTCGCTCACCATGCCGCTCAAGCGCGAAATCCTGCCTTTTCTCGACGAACACGATTCCGTGACCGCGCGCGTCGGCGCCGCGAACACGGTGCTCTTGACCGAGGGGGTCATGCGAGGCTTCAACACGGATGTCGGGGGAGTCGAGCAAGTCCTCGCGGAGGCGTTTCCCGGCGCGATCGACCGAGCCCTCATCCTCGGCAGCGGTGCGACGGCCGCTTCCGTCGCGCTCGCTCTCGCTCATCGCGGCGCGCGGCAGCTCGTCGTCGCCACGCGCACTCCGGGAGCTTCGGCGCCGTTGGCGACACTCGCGGCCGAACTCGGGATGACCGTCGAGGAAGTGGGTCTCGATGCGGATCCGGGGCACCCCGATGTCGTCGTGAGCACTCTGCCGGGCACCGCCGAACTCGCGAAGGACGCTCTTTCCCGCGTGCGCGGCTCCGTGCCCCTTGTCGACATCGCGTACGACCCCTGGCCGACACGAGTTGCGAGACTGTGGCTCGAGGCTGGGGGCGAAGTCGCAAACCATGGATTGCGCATGCTCGTCTATCAGGCTCTCCTCCAGGTCCGAATATTCTTCGTCGGCTCACCCGACGTGCCCTTGCCGGGGGAAGCGAAAGTGCTCGACGCCATGACGCGCGTGGCATCCGCCGCCTCGTGATCATGGGAGGATGTGACCATGCTTCGATGGCTCACGGCAGGGGAATCGCACGGGCCTGAGCTTGTCGCCATTCTCGAAGGGCTCCCATCCGGCATCCGCGTAGGCCTCGACGACATTCGTGCCGACCTCGCGCGACGGCGGCTTGGATACGGTCGCGGTGCCCGCCAGAAGTTCGAGGAAGACGAACTGACGATTTCGAGCGGCATCCGGTTCGGGCTCACTATGGGCAGTCCGATCGCCGTGCGGATCGGCAACACCGAATGGCCCCGCTGGGTCGAGGTCATGAGCACGGAACCGGTCGACGCGGCATTGCTTCCGAAGGGTCGCGGGGCGCCGCTCACGAGGCCGAGGCCGGGACACGCCGACCTCGTCGGCATGCAGAAGTACGGTTTCGACGAAGCGAGAAACGTGCTGGAACGCGCGAGCGCGAGAGAGACTGCGGCACGAGTTGCTTTGGGCGCCGTCGCCCGCAGATTTCTCGCTGAAGTCGGGATTCAGCTCCTCAGCCACACGGTCTCGATCGGGCCCGTTCGAGTTCCCGACGACGCGACGACGCCGGGGGCTGCTGACGTCCCTCGACTCGATGACGATCCGCTGCGGTGCGCCGACCCGGCCACGAGTGCGCTCATGATTGCCGAAGTGGATGCCGCGCAAAAGGATGGAGACACGCTCGGCGGGGTCGTGGAGGTCCTCGCGTACGGCCTTCCTCCCGGACTGGGGTCGTATACGCACTGGGATCGTCGACTCGACGCTCAACTCGCATCGGCGCTCATGGGCATTCAGGCGATCAAAGGCGTCGAAGTGGGCGACGGATTTCTTTCCGCCTCGCGGCGCGGCTCCCGGGCGCACGACGAATTGTTCGCGACCGAGTCCGGGATCCGACGATCCACCGGGCGGGCCGGGGGAACCGAGGGCGGAATGAGCACGGGCGACGTGTTGCGGGTACGAGCCGCCATGAAGCCGATCTCCACGGTGCCTCACGCTCTTCGCACGATCGACGTGGCTACCGGCGGTACGGCAGAAGCCCACCACCAGCGGTCCGATGTGTGCGCGGTGCCGGCTGCCGGCATCGTCGCCGAGGCGATGGTCGCGCTCGTGCTCGCGAATTCGCTGCTCGAAAAGTTCGGTGGTGACTCCATCGAGGAGACCCGACGAAATCTCCGCGGATACCTCGACGCGATTCCGAAGAACCTGCGAACCTCGGGCGGTACCCCGGGGGCCATTGAAAAGTTCCGATGACGGCCCAAAAACCATTCCTCGTCGTCATCGGTCCGCCCGGCGCAGGCAAAAGCGTGCTGGGAAAGCTGGTTGCCAAGCTGCTGCGAGTTCCGTTCGTCGATACGGATCGCAGAATTGCCGCCCGATACGGTCCCATTGCCATGATTTTCGCCGAGCGAGGCGAGGAGTGGTTTCGCGCAGTCGAGCGTCAGGAAGTGGCGAAGGCTTTGACCGAAAGCGCCGTTGTCGCCCTGGGCGGAGGTGCCGTGTTGAACATGGAAACGCAAGCAGACCTGAGAGGTTTGCGTGTCGTCCTCGTCACGGTATCCCCGGATGCCGTCAATCACCGCATCACGGGAACATCCCGCCCTTTGCTTCGCGACGGGCTCGATTCGTGGAAGCGCATCGTCGAAGAGCGACGGGAACTGTACGATCGCCTCGCGACGCGCACGGTCGACAGTTCCACTCGAACCGCCACATCCCTCGCGCATGAGCTCGCGGAGTGGATCCAGAAGGAGGGCATGACATGACGGCCATCACGGTGTCGGGAAGCCAGCCTTACGACGTCCACATCGGCCGCGGCATCATCGCGGATGTCGGCGCCCGGCTTGGAAATTCGGTGCGCAAAGTCCTCCTCATCCATCAACCGTCACTGTCGAATCTTGCGAGCGCGATGCGCGAGCAGCTCTCCGGAGAATTCGAGGTCTTGCTAGCCGAGATCCCTGACGGCGAAGCGGCAAAACGCATCGAGGTCGCGGCTTTTTGCTGGCAGATTCTGGGCACCGCGGATTTCACGAGATCGGATGCCATCATCGGGTTCGGCGGGGGCGCCGCGACCGATCTTGCCGGATTCGTCGCGTCGACGTGGTTGCGGGGAGTGCAATCGATCCTGGTGCCGACGACGGTTCTCGGCATGGTGGATGCCGCGATCGGCGGAAAGACGGGCGTCAACACGTCCGAAGGAAAGAATCTGGTGGGAACCTTTTTCGCGCCATCCGCCGTCATCGCGGATCTGGACATCCTCGCCGGTCTCGATCGCGCCGAAACACTCTCCGGGTTCGCGGAAATCGTGAAGTGCGGTTTCATCGCCGACCCGGAAATCCTCGACATTCTGGAGCGAGATCTCGGCGTGGCGACCGACACCGCGACAACCGAATTCCAGAATCTCGTCGAATTGTCCGTCGGCGTGAAGGCGCGCGTTGTCGGCGAAGATTTTCGCGAGACCGGCATGAGGGAGATCCTCAACTACGGCCACACGCTCGGCCACGCCATCGAGTACGCGGAACGATTCCGGTGGCGGCACGGAGATGCGGTAGCCGTCGGAATGGTGTTCGCCGCAGAGCTGGCCCGACTTGCCGGCCGGCTCGGAGACGACGTCGTGGCGCGGCATCGCGCGCTCTTGACCGGAATCGGATTGCCGATCACGTACCCTGTGGGCCGCTGGAACACGCTCATGAGCGTCATGAAGCGGGACAAGAAGGCTCGGGGCGAGCTTCTCCGATTCGTCATTCTGGACGACGTCGCGCGACCGACCATTCTTCCCGGCCCGGATGAGTCGCTCTTGTTCGCCGCGTGGCAAGAAGTCGGCGGTTAGAGTTGCTGGCATGACGCGCGTACTCGTTCTCAACGGTCCGAACCTGGGGCGGCTCGGCAGCAGGGAGCCGGAAATCTACGGCTCGCTCGACCTCGAGGACTTGCGCACCCGCTTGACGGCCGATTCGGGAGATGCAGAACTCGAGCTGCGCCAGACGGATGACGAAGCGGAGCTCATCGGCTGGCTGCACGAAGCGGTCGATTCGCACTCTCACGTGATCCTCAATCCGGCGGCGTTCACTCACTACTCCTATTCCGTTCGGGACGCGGCGGCTCTCGTGACTGCTGCAGGACTGACTCTGGTCGAAGTGCACATCACGAATCCGTATGCGCGCGAAACGTTTCGGCATTCGAGCGTGATCTCGGCCGTCGCGACGGGCGTCATCGCGGGTTTCGGGTTCGAGTCCTACCACCTCGCGCTCGAACTGGTTCGTCGGCGTACCGGCTGACCCATAAACTTGGGGGATGGCCTCAACTGCGGATATTCGAAACGGCGTTGTACTCAACATGGACGGCGGGCTGTGGACCGTCATCGAATTCCAGCACGTGAAGCCGGGCAAAGGCGGGGCCTTCGTCCGCACGAAGGTCAAGAACGTCCGCACGGGAAAGACTATCGACCGCACCTTCAACGCGGGAGCCAAGATCGAACTCGAAACGGTGGACCGCTCCGACTTCCAATACCTCTACAAGGACGGCGACGGCTACGTCTTCATGAACGTGTCCGATTACGACCAAATCACGCTGAGCGAAGAGCAAGTCGGCGACGCGCCGAACTTCATGCTTGAGAATCAGAACGTCACGATCGCGCTCCACGACGGCGCACCGCTCTACGTCGAGCTTCCGGCATCCGTCGTGCTCGAAATCACGCACACGGAACCGGGGCTCCAGGGCGACCGGTCGACGGGTGGCACGAAGCCCGCGACCGTGGAGACCGGATTCCAGATCCAGGTTCCCCTGTTCGTCGAACAAAACACCAAAGTCAAAGTCGACACGCGCACGGGGGATTACCTCGGCCGCGTCAACGACTGAATCGGCACTCCTCGACATGAGCGCGCGCACGAAGTCACGCAAGCGTGCGCTCGATGTACTGTACGGCGCGGATCTGCGATCGGAGCCGATTTCCGCGGCTCTCGCCGTCGAGTCCGTTCGCGCCGCCGAAGATCAACGGCGAGAGGGCTCGTGGCGTTACGCGCACGACATCATCGATGGCGTCGACCGCCATCGAATCGAGATCGATGAATTGATCGAGACTTTTGCGCAGGGTTGGACAATTTCGAGGATGCCGGCGCTCGACCGGGCGATCGTGCGAATCGCGTTGTGGGAAATGTTGTTCAACCCCGACGTGCCGGATGGCGTTGCGATCGCGGAAGCCGTCGAGGCGGCCCGCACTTACAGCACGGAAGACTCCGCGGGTTTCGTGAACGGCCTTCTCGGCCGAATTGCACAATCGCGAGCGTGAGCACGGTTATAGTTGCTGAGGAACGACATCCTTTAACAACCGTCCAGTGAGACGGGGAAGGAGGTCAGATTGACTGCACGCACCGTCATGCAGCAGGCTGATATCTCTCGCGCGCTGACGCGAATCTCGCACGAAATCCTCGAGTCCAATCGCGGCGGCTCGGACCTCGTGACTCTCGGCATTCCCACGCGCGGAGCCGTGCTCGCCAGTCGAATCGGTGCGATTCTCGAATCGATCGAGCCCGGCAGCGGCACCGTGGGGACTCTCGACGTCACCATGTATCGCGACGATTTGAACCGCACGCTCACGCGCACTCCGCAACCGACGCGCATCCCGCCAAGCGGAATCGACGGCAAGACGGTCGTTCTCGTGGACGACGTGCTGTTCTCCGGGCGGACCGTCCGCGCAGCGCTGGATGCCTTGGCCGACCTGGGACGGCCGCGCGCGGTCCGCCTCGCGGTTCTCGTCGACCGCGGCCATCGCGAGTTGCCCATCAGGGCCGACTTCGTGGGGAAGAATCTGCCGAGCTCGCTCGCCGAACGGATCAACGTCCGGCTCCACGACGTGGACGGCGCGGAAGACGTGGCGATCGAACCATGAAGCATTTGGTCAGCACGAAGTCGATCAGTCGGGACGAAGCGATTGACATTCTCGACGTGGCAGAAGACATGTCCGACGTCGCGGGCCGCGAAGTTCCCCGATTGCCCGCGTTGCGCGGCAAGACCATCGTCAACTTGTTCTACGAGGATTCGACGCGGACCAAAATCTCCTTCGAAGTCGCCGCAAAGCGTTTGAGTGCGGACGTCATCACCTTTTCCGCGAAGGGCTCGAGCGTCTCCAAGGGGGAAAGCCTCAAGGACACCGCGCAAACCCTCGCCGCGATGGGTGCGGATGCCGTTATCGTGAGGCATCCGGCATCCGGCGCCGCAGAGGTTCTCGCAAGAAGCAGCTGGATCGACGCGAAGATCCTCAACGCGGGCGATGGCACCCACGAGCATCCGACCCAGGCGCTCCTCGACGCGTTCACGATTCGGCGCAGGCTTCACGGCGACCACGCGCGCGGACACGGGCTCGACGGTTGCCGCGTGACCATCGTCGGCGACATCGAGCACTCTCGCGTTGCTCGATCCAATGTCTGGTTGCTCACGACGCTCGGTGCGCACGTGACGCTCGTCGCTCCCGCGACCTTGCTCCCGCCTTCCGTTCGCGCGTGGCCCGTCGAGGTGGCCTTCGACCTCGATCATGCGCTCGCGGCGGGTCCCGATGTCGTCATGATGTTGCGAATCCAGGCGGAGCGGATGCACGAGTCGTTCTTTCCCACCGAGCGCGAATACTCGACGCACTGGGGGCTCGACGATGTTCGCATGCGGCGATTGCCCGGCAACACGCTCGTCATGCATCCGGGACCGATGAATCGGGGACTGGAGATTTCTTCGGGTGCGGCGGATTCGCCGATGTCGACAGTCCGAGAACAAGTCGCGAATGGAGTCTCCGTGAGAATGGCGGCCCTGTACCTGCTGCTCATCGGCAACGAGGCGGAGGTCGCGTGAGCCAGAGGATCATCGTCCGGGCGGTCGAACTCGTCGGGAGCGGTGCCGGCGGGAAAGGTTCGACCGACATCCTGATCGCCGATGGAGTCATCGCCGAATTGGGCAGCCGGCTCTCAGACGCGAAAGCGACCGTGATCGACGCCGATGGACTCATCGCGCTTCCCGGACTCGTCGACCTTCACACTCACCTTCGCGAACCCGGGTTCGAGCGCAGCGAAACCGTCCTGTCGGGGTCCCGCGCCGCCGCGATCGGAGGATTCACAGCGGTGCACGCCATGGCCAATACGAATCCCGTCGCCGACACCGTGAGTGTCGTCGAACACGTGATGTCACTCGGGGACAGCGCGGGATACGTCACGGTACGGCCCGTGGGCGCGGTCACGGTCGGGCTCGGCGGTGTGCGCCTCGCCGAAATCGGCGCCATGGCGAGATCGCGCGCGAAAGTGCGAGTGTTCTCCGACGATGGGAAATGCGTTTCGGATGCGCAACTCATGCGGCGGGCGCTCGAATACGTGGCGACGTTCGGCGGTGTCGTCGCCCAGCATGCCCAGGAACCGCGCCTCACCGAGGGCGCGCAAATGAACGAGGGTCGCGTGAGCGGCGAGCTCGGCCTCGAGGGGTGGCCGAGTGTCGCGGAAGAGGCGATCATCGCGCGAGACGTGTTGCTCGCGGAATTCGTCGGCGCCCGATTGCACGTGTGCCATGTGTCGACGGCTGGATCCGTCGACGTCGTGCGATGGGCGAAAGCGAGAGGCATCCCGGTTACGGCGGAAGTCACCCCTCATCACCTGCTCCTGACGGAGGAACTCGCGTCGGGTTATGACGCGAATTTCAAGGTGAATCCGCCCTTGCGGCGCTCCGAAGACGTTGCCGCGCTTCGCGCAGGGCTTGCGGACGGCACGATCGATGTCATCGCGACCGATCACGCTCCGCATCCGCAGGAAGTCAAGGATTGCGCCTGGGCCGACGCGGCATTCGGTATGGTGGGGCTCGAATCTGCGCTGTCCGTCGTGCAAGCGGCGCTCGTCGACACGGAAGTGCTCGCGTGGACCGACATCGCTCGAGTTCTGTCGAGCATGCCCGCGCGCATCGGCCACGTGGAAGGTTACGATCGCGGAATCGCCGCGGGTGCTCCTGCCGAACTGACCCTCGTCGATCCCGCTGCTCGGCGAGATTTCGAAGTGGGCGACCTCCGCGGCGAGTCCGTGAATTCTCCTTTCGTGGGGTTGCGCCTCCCCGGCCGCGTCATGGCCACGATCCATGCGGGGAATCCGACAGTGTTGGACGGCGAGCTCGTGGCTGCGGAGCGAGTAGCGGCTGCCGCGACGAAGAGCGAAGGACGTGGACGTGGATAGGTACCTGCCCAGCATCATCGTGGGGGCGTTGTTCGTCCTCGCAATCGCCGGAATGTACTTGGGGTGGCGCGCCCGCGCGCGGCGCGATAGCGGCCACACAGCTCTCCCCGCGATGCCGGAGAAGACCGGAGCGGTCCGATACGAAGCGAGCGGCTTGTACGTCGCGACGACACTCCTCGAGCAACCTCTCGAGCGAGTAGCGCTTCACGGACTCGGATTCCGCTCGAGGGCGAGCGTGAGGGTTTATCGCGAGGGAATCGCCCTCGAGCTCACGGGGCAAGAGCCGGTCTTCCTTTCACGCGAGCGCATTTTGAGCGTGCAGCGGGCGACGTGGACGATCGACAAAGCGGTGGAGGCGGGCGGCCTCGTCGTGATCTCCTGGCGACTTGGGGATCGCGACGTCGACACCTATGTGAGATTCGATGGAGACACGGAAGCATTCCTTGCCGCGACCGACGAACTGGAGGGAATCGCGTGACGCGCTTCACAGACGATACGGCGGTCCTCGTGCTCGAGGACGGGACACGTTTCGTGGGCGATGCCTACGGTGCGCGGGGCACAAGTCTTGGCGAGATCGTGTTCTCGACCGGAATGACCGGATACCAGGAGACGATCACGGATCCTTCGTATGCCGGCCAAATCGTCCTCATGACCGCGCCTCACATCGGCAACACGGGTGTCAATGACGAGGATCCCGAGTCCGACCGCATCTGGGTCGCGGGCTTCGTCGTCCGGGAGCCGTCGAGGATCGTGTCGAATCACCGAGCGACCGGCAGCCTGGATTCCGCGCTCGAGCGCGACGGCATCGTCGGCTTGAGCGGCATCGACACGCGAGCCGTCACGCGGCGATTGCGTTCGGTCGGGGTCATGCGGGCGGGAATCTTTTCCGGGTCAGATGCGAGCGGGACCGAGGAGGACCAGCTCGCTGCGGTCCGCAGCAGCGATCGAATGTCGGGGCAGAATCTTTCCGCGCGCGTTTCGACCACTGAGCTCCGACGCATACCGGCGATAGGCCCGCGACGGGCATCCGTCGCGGTTCTCGACCTCGGCGTGAAGTCGTCCACTTTGCGATACCTCACGGCGAGGGGATTCGAGGTGATTCTCGTTCCGCAGTCGATCACCGCGGCCGATTTCCTCGCACTGGAGCCGGATTCGGTGTTCTTCTCGAATGGACCGGGGGATCCGAGCGCGTCGGATCGGCACGTCGACTTGCTGCAGGGCGTCTTGCGCGCGGGCCTGCCGTTTTTCGGCATTTGCTTCGGCAATCAATTGCTCGGCCGCGCCCTGGGCTTTTCCACCTACAAGCTGCCGTTCGGCCATCGGGGAATCAATCAGCCGGTTCTCGACCGCTCCACGGGAAGAACCGAAATCACGGCCCACAATCACGGGTTCGCGGTCGCGGCTCCCATCGAGTCGGTGACCGAATCGCCGGCCGGGTTCGGCCGAGTGGAAGTGAGCCACGTCAACCTCAATGACAACGTCGTGGAAGGACTTCGAGCACTCGACATCCCCGCGTTCTCCGTGCAATACCACCCGGAAGCGGCCGCAGGGCCGCACGACGCCAACTACTTGTTCGACCGCTTCAGGGATCTCGTCCTGAGCAGGAAGGGCGAGCACTGATGCCCAAGCGCGACGACATTCGCTCGGTACTCGTGATCGGCTCCGGCCCCATCGTCATCGGGCAAGCGTGCGAGTTCGACTATTCCGGCACGCAAGCCTGCCGGGTCCTGCAGGAGGAGGGCATCCGGGTCATCCTCATCAATTCGAATCCGGCCACCATCATGACGGATCCCGATTTCGCCGACGCGACTTACGTCGAGCCCATCACGTGGGAAGTCATCTCATCGATTATCGAGAAGGAGCGGCCGGATGCGATTCTTCCGACGCTCGGCGGCCAGACGGCGCTCAACGCCGCCGTACAATTGCACGAACACGGTGTTCTCGATCGATTCGATGTCGAACTCATCGGCGCAGATCTCGACGCCATCCGCAAGGGAGAGGATCGGCAACTCTTCAAGGACATCGTGATTCAAGCCGGCGCCGAGGTCGCTCGTTCGCACATCGCCCACACCGTGGAGGAAGCCGTCGAGTTCGCGGCGGACCTCGGATACCCGCTAGTCATCCGTCCGTCCTTCACGATGGGCGGCCTCGGGAGCGGCTTCGCGCATGACCGCGAGGAATTGGTTCGGCTCGTCGGGGACGGTCTCCACCAGAGTCCCACGAGGGAGATTCTGCTCGAAGAGTCCATTTTCGGCTGGAAGGAATACGAGCTCGAACTCATGAGGGACACCTCGGACAATACCGTCGTCGTGTGCTCGATCGAGAACGTGGACCCGGTCGGCGTGCACACGGGGGATTCGATTACGGTGGCACCCGCGCTCACGCTCACCGACCGCGAATACCAGAATCTGCGCGATATCGGTATCGAGATCATCCGCCTCGTCGGAGTCGACACGGGCGGTTGCAATATTCAGTTCGCGGTGGAGCCATCCACGGGTCGCGTGATCGTGATTGAAATGAATCCGCGAGTGTCACGATCGAGCGCCCTCGCAAGCAAAGCCACCGGATTTCCGATCGCGAAGATTGCGGCGAAACTCGCGATCGGCTATCGACTCGATGAGATTCCCAACGACATCACGCGCGTGACGCCGGCGAGCTTCGAGCCGACACTCGACTACGTTGTCGTCAAAGTACCGCGATTCGCGTTCGAGAAGTTCCCTGCGGCGGACCCGACGCTCACGACGACCATGAAGTCGGTCGGCGAGGCCATGGCGATCGGGAGCAATTACGCGTCCGCGCTCCAAAAGGCGCTTCGCTCTCTCGAGAGGCGAGGTTCGAGCTTCCACTGGGAGGGAGAGCCGGGGGACGCTCGCGAATTGCTTGCCGCGGCGCGCGTGCCGACGGAGGGCCGAATGGTCATTGTTCAGCAAGCGCTTCGGGCCGGTGCGAGCATCGCCGAGGTTTTCGAGGCGACAGGCATCGATCCGTGGTTCATCGATCAAGTCGCGTTGATCAATGACATAGCGGCCGATGTCGCCGGAGCGGAGGATCTGGGCTCCGTGCTCTTGCGCCGGGCGAAAGGCCACGGATTCAGCGACGCGCAATTGGCGAGTCTTCGCGGGCTGAGCGAAGTGGAATTCCGAGCGATGCGCTACGACGCCGGAATCCGGCCCGTGTTCAAGACCGTCGACACGTGCGCGGGAGAATTTCCCGCACTCACGCCGTACCACTACTCGACCTACGACGACGAGACGGAGGTCGCGCCGAGCGATCGCGAGAAAGTGGTCATCCTCGGTTCCGGCCCCAATCGGATCGGTCAGGGAGTCGAGTTCGACTATTCCTGTGTCCACGCGGCGTTCGCGTTGTCGGGCGCGGGGTATGAAACCGTCATGATCAATTGCAATCCCGAAACTGTCTCGACGGACTACGACACGAGCGATCGCTTGTATTTCGAACCGCTCACGCTCGAGGACGTCCTCGAGGTCGTCGAAGCCGAGAGCGCGAGCGGGCACATCGTCGGTGTCGTGGTTCAACTCGGCGGCCAAACCGCCCTGGGCCTTGCGAAAGGCCTTGAAGCGGCGGGGATTCCGATTCTCGGAACATCGCCTTCCGCCATCGATCTCGCGGAAGAGCGCGGCCAATTCTCCGCGATCCTCGAGACCGCGGGGCTTCTCGCCCCGCGGAACGGAACGGCGACGGACTTGCCGAGCGCTATCGCGGTCGCCGAGGAAATCGGCTATCCGGTTCTCGTTCGGCCATCCTTCGTTCTCGGGGGACGCGGCATGGAAATCGTCTACGACACCGAATCGCTGCGGAGTTATTTCGATCGGGTTGCCGATCAGGCGATCATTGCGGCGGACCTTCCGCTCCTCGTCGACCGATTTCTCGACGATGCGATCGAAATCGATGTCGACGCGCTCTTCGATGGCACAGAGCTCTACATCGGGGGAGTCATGGAGCACCTCGAGGAAGCCGGAATCCACTCGGGAGACTCCTCGTGCACCTTGCCCCCGGTCACGCTCGGCCGCGACATTCTCGATAGAGTGCGCCTCGCGACGGAAGCAATCGCTCGCGGAATCGGCGTTCGCGGCCTCTTGAACGTGCAATTCGCGATCGGCCAGGGCGTGCTCTACGTGCTCGAAGCCAACCCGCGCGCCTCGAGAACGGTTCCGTTCGTCTCGAAAGCCCTCGGCATCCCGCTCGCGAAGGCCGCGGCGCTCATCATGGTCGGTTCGACCGTGCGATCTCTCGTGGGCAACGGGATGCTCCCGGAGCGGGACGGGCTGCACGTTCCAATGGATTCTCCCGTAGCCGTCAAGGAAGCGGTGCTGCCATTCAAAAGGTTCCGAACGCGCGAGGGGAAGATCGTCGATTCGATTCTCGGCCCAGAAATGCGCTCGACGGGTGAAGTCATGGGTATCGATTCCACTTTCCCTCGCGCGTTCGCCAAGAGCCAGGCGGCCGCGTACGGTGGACTGCCGGGAAGCGGAACGGTGTTCGTCTCCGTCGCGGATCGGGACAAGCGCGCGATCGTGCTTCCCGCGCTTCGATTGCAACAATTGGGATTCTCGCTGCTCGCGACGCAAGGCACCGCCGAAGTGCTCGCGCGAAATGGCATCGACGCTCGCGTCGTTCGGAAGCAATCCGACGCCCACGCGCCCGGAAGCGACGCGCGCACGATCGTCGAACTCATCACAGCGGGCGAAGTAGACATCGTCATCAATACCCCGAGCGGTCGTACCGCTCGCGCCGACGGCTACGAAATCCGGACGGCGACCGTCGCCGCCGACAAGGCTCTCTTCACGACGATCGCGCAACTGGGCGCGGCCGTATCGTCGGTCGAAGCGATTCGGGAGGGATTCACGGTGCGATCGCTCCAGGACTATGCCCGCGACAGAGAGGCGGCAATCCACCGTGGGTGACGCAAGCTTCGGATCGCGACTAGCGGCCGTTTTCGCGACTCGCGGACACTTGTGTCTCGGGATCGATCCGCACCCCTATCTGCTCGCCGAGTGGGGACTGCCGGATTCGGCGGATGGCGTGCTCGACTTCGGCCTTCGGGCCGTCGAAGCCGCAGTGGATCGCGTCGGGATCGTCAAGCCTCAAGTGGCGTTCTTCGAGCGCCACGGTTCGGCGGGTTACGCGGCCCTCGAAAAGGTGATTGCGCGAGCACGGGGCGGTGGCGTGCTCGTCATCGCCGACGCGAAGCGAGGGGACCTCGGAAGCTCGGTCGAAGCGTATGGCCAGGCCTGGCTGAGTCCTGGCGGCGCGCTCGAATCGGACGCCATGACGGTGAGCGCGTTTCAGGGAGTGGGATCGATCGCGCGACCGATCGCGCTCGCTCGCGAGTCGGGGAAGGGGCTTTTCGTGCTGGCGGCGACGTCGAATCCCGAGGGTGAGAGCGTTCAGACCGCGCGCATCCGAGGCGGAGAGCACGAGGGACGATCCGTGGCCGCGGAGATCGTCAGCGAGGTGGTGAACGCGAATGCGGCGGATGCCGCTCCGCTTGGGTCACTCGGCCTCGTCCTCGGAGCGACCGTGTCGGCAAAGCAATACGGGATAGATCTCGAGTCCCTGCTCGGGCCGCCGGCGACTCCGGTCCTTGCGCCCGGGTTCGGCCATCAGGGTGCACAATTCTCGGACATTCGTCCGCTGTACGGTGAGGTTATGGCGAACGTGATCGTGTCTGCGTCCCGGAGCGTGCTGAAGGCTGGCCCGCAGGGGATTGCGGATGCGATCGCACGTACGGCGGGAGAGCTCGCGGAATGCCTCGCGTAAATCCACCGGACGTCGATCGAGTCGCCGCCTCGCGTGCGGCGGTCGCCGCGAGACGGGCGCGAGCGAAGGTCAAGGACGCGGTCGCGCAACGGCGGCGAAGCGCTCTTGACGTGCTCGCAACCGGTTGGGTGAGCTCTTCGAGCGCGGAAGCACGACTTCGCGTTCGCGAGTTGCTCTCGAGCGTGCCAGGAATCGGACCCGTCCGATCGTCGAAGATTCTTGCTGAACTGGGAATTTCCGATTCCAAACGCGTCGGCGGGCTCGGGCGTCGACAGCGCGAGGCGATCCGCGCGTGGCTCGAGCGGCGAGAGCGCCACATTCCTCCAATCCATGCGCTGCGCGCCGATCACTCCCGACTCGTCGTTCTCGCGGGTCCGACTGCTGTTGGCAAGGGCGCTGTTTCGCGCTACATCCGAGAGCACTATCCGGACGTTCTCTTGTCGGTTTCCGCGACAACTCGTGCTCCGCGGCCGGGGGAAGTCGACGGAGTGGACTACCGGTTCGTCAGCGATGCGGAATTCGACCGGCTCATCGCATCCGACGCCATGCTCGAGTCGGCGGTCGTTCACAACGCGTATCGTTACGGCACGCCGCGCGCACCCATTGAAGCGGCCTTGGCGGAAGGCAAGAGCGTTCTCCTCGAGATCGACCTTCAAGGCGCCCGATCCGTGCGCGCGGCGATGCCGGGAGCGACTCTCGTATTCTTGCTTCCACCCAGTTGGGAAGAACTCGTCCGCCGGTTGATCGGGCGCGGAACGGAGGATTCCGCGGAACAATCCCGGCGGTTGGAGACGGCCAAGATCGAACTCGGAGCGCAAAACGAGTTCGACTACCGAGTCGTGAACGACGACGTCAGCCGCGCGGCGCAAGAGGTCGTAGACTTGATGTCGATCCCCGACGAACACAAGGAGCACAACCATGGCTGACCGCGCCAAGGGCATCATCGACCCGCCCATTGACGAGTTGTTGACCAAGGTCGACTCGAAGTATGCGCTCGTGATTTTCGCGTCGAAGCGCGCTCGTCAGATCAACGACTATTACGCCGACCTCCACGAGGGAAGCCTGTACAACAATGTCGGGCCGCTCGTGGACTCGACCATCGATGACAAGCCGCTATCGGTCGCGCTGCGCGAGATCAACGAGGGCAAGCTCGTCGTGAAGCAGCTCGCCGAGTAGTCTCGGACTCCAACCCGGACCGCATCCAGAGCGGAGCCACGTTGAACATCGTTGTCGGAGTGACCGGCGGAATCGCCGCCTATAAGGCCGTCTCCGTGATCCGCGCGCTCGTGCTCGCAGGTCACGACGTTCACGTCGTGGCGACGGATGCCGCACTTCGCTTCGTCGGTCTTCCGACGCTTGAGGCGATCAGCCGCAATCCTGTGCACCACGAACTCTATGACGGCGTCGCCCAGGTTCGGCATGTCGCGATGGGGCAGGCCGCGGATGTCATCGTGCTGGCTCCGGCCACGGCGAACACCATCGCGCGAGTCGCCGCGGGCCTCGCGGACGACCTTCTCGGGACGACGATTCTGGCCAGCACGGCGCCACTCGTCGTCGCCCCGGCGATGCATACCGAAATGTGGAACAACCCCGCTACCGTGCACAACATTGCGACGCTTCGTGCGCGCGGGGCAATAATCGTGGGTCCCGCGTCGGGGCAATTGACGGGATCGGATAGCGGTCCCGGGCGGATGTCGGAACCGGATGACATCGTTCGAGCCGTTCTCGCGGCCGTTCGGCCCCGAGACCTCAAGGGCAAGCGCTTCGTCATCACGGCGGGCGGTACGCGAGAGCCGATTGATCCGGTGCGGTTCATCGGAAATCGATCGAGCGGACGTCAGGGAGTCGCTCTTGCGACGGTTGCCTCGGAGCGCGGCGCGACCGTCACTCTCATCGGCGCAAACATCGACATCCCCGTGCCGGATTCCATCGCGACGATCATGGTCACGTCGTCGAGCGAACTAGCGGATGCGACATTCGAGGCCGCCGCTTCTGCCGATGTCGTCATCATGGCAGCTGCGGTCGCCGACTACCGAACCGAAGCGATCGCGGAAAGCAAGCTCAAGAAGGAAATCGAGGGGGACGAACTCACTCTCCGGCTCGTCAAGACGGAGGACATTCTGGCAACCCTCGTTTCGCGACGTCGTCGGAATCAGACGATCGTCGGCTTTGCCGCAGAGACTGAACCGAACGACGATCGACTTCTCGAATTGGGTCGGGCGAAGATCGAGCGCAAGGATTGCGATTTCCTCGTCGTCAATCGCGTGGGCTGGCAGGAGGGCTTCGGCGGCGACGATAACAGCGTCACCGTGCTCAATCGGGCCGGCGATATAGTGATGAAGGCTTCGGGAACGAAGCTGTCGGTAGCGAGTCATATTCTCGACTTGCTGAACTGAACGCCGAACCGAACCTCCATCCGATTGGCACACCGTGGGTAATTCTCTTCGATTGTTCACCAGCGAGTCGGTGACCGAAGGACACCCCGACAAGGTGTGCGACCAGGTTTCCGACGGCATCCTCGACGCGCTTCTCACGGTCGATCGCTCGAGCAGGGTCGCCGTCGAAACGATGGTGACGACGGGCCTCGTGCACATTGCGGGCGAAGTCACGTGCTCCGGATACGTCGAAATTCCGGAACTGGTTCGCGAGATCATCTCGGGAATCGGCTATACCTCGTCCGCGGTGGGGTTCGATGGCGCGTCCTGCGGCGTCGCGGTGTCGATCGGCACTCAGTCCCCGGATATCGCGGCGGGCGTCGATCGCGCTCTCGAGGTGCGCGAGGGCGGCGACGATGATCCTCTCGACCGTCAAGGAGCCGGCGACCAGGGCATCATGTTCGGGTTCGCGACAACGGACACCCCCGAACTCATGCCATTGCCCATTTGGCTCGCGCATCGGATGTCCGAGAGACTCGCGTTCGTGCGCAAGACGGGCGTGCTCGAGTATTTGCGCCCGGATGGAAAGACTCAAGTGACGATCGGTTACGACGGAGATATCGCACGAACGGTCGACACGGTCGTGGTTTCGACGCAGCACGGTCCGACGGTCTCCGACGACACGCTTCGAGCCGAACTGACGGAGCACGTGATCCGACCCGTTCTCGACCTGACGGAGCTCGACACCTCCTCCACTCGAGTGCTCATCAACCCGTCAGGTCGGTTCGAGATCGGCGGCCCGCAAGGCGACGCGGGGCTCACGGGCCGAAAAATCATCGTCGACACTTATGGCGGAGCCGGCAGGCACGGCGGCGGCGCGTTCAGCGGCAAGGATCCGTCCAAGGTCGACCGTTCGGGAGCCTACGCGATGCGCTGGGTAGCCAAGAACGCGGTGGCGGCGGGACTCGCTGCGCGGCTTGAAGTGCAAGTCGCCTACGCGATCGGCAAAGCGGCGCCCGTCGGACTGCACGTCGAAACCTTCGGAACCGGAACGGTGCCCGATGACGAGATCCTCCAGGCGATTCGCGCCGTCTTCGATCTCCGCCCGTCGGCGATCATTCGGGATCTCGACTTGTTGCGTCCGATCTACCGCCAGACGGCCACGTACGGGCATTTCGGCCGGGAACTCCCGGATTTCACATGGGAACGGCTGGATCGCGTGGACGCGCTGCGTTCCGAGACCGGGTTGTAGGGTGCCCGCGGCATCCATCGCGAGGGTGCTGATCGACTCGCCGCTCCCGCAACTCGACCGATTGTTCGACTACCGCATTCCCGCGGACCAATTGTCGGATGTCCGGCCCGGCTGCCGGGTTCGCGTCCCGCTGCGATCCGCGCGCAGGATCGCAGACGGCTTCGTGGTCGATGTCGTGTCGAGCGTGGAACACGACGGCGTGTTGAGCGAACTGGAGGCCGTCGTCTCGACCGCGCCGGTCCTGAGCGCTGAGGTCTATTCGCTCGCGCGGGCGGTAGCGGATCGCGCAGCGGGCTCTGCGAGCGATATCGTTCGCCTTGCCGTTCCGCGCCGGCAAGTGCGCGTCGAGAAGTCCTGGTTGGCGGACGATGCGGCTCGCTCCTCACGATCCACGTTCGCCGCCGCCGCCGTGCCCGACTACAGCACGGCGGCGCTCGATGAGGCCATCGTCAATTCGGCGCGCGTTGCGCTGGAGGCGGTGCCGCACGTCGTCGAAGCCGACGGACGCTGGATCGGACACTGGGCGTCGACTATGGCAGCTCTCGCGTCGCGAGCGCTTCAGTCCGGCACCGTGATCCTCGTGGTTCCGGATTTTCGCGACCAGCGTCAACTGGAGACTGCGCTTCACGCGATCCTTCCCGCCGACCGCATCATCCGACTCGATGCGAGCCAATCCAATCCCGATCGCTATCGTGCGCACCTTTCCTGTCTCGACGGCGAGCCGAAAGTGATCGTCGGCAATCGGTCCGCCGTCTACGCGCCCGCCGAAAATCTCTCGCTCATCGCGATGTGGAACGACGGTGATCCGCTCTTGTGCGAACCGCTCGCCCCGTACGCGCACAGCAGGGATGCGGCGCTCATCCGGCAAGAGCAGCAAGGCTGTGCTCTCGTTTTCCTGAACCATGCGCGCACCGCCGAAGTCGAGCGATTGGTTCAGCTCGGCTGGTGTGTCGCGCTCGGGCCGGTGAAGCGCTATCTTCCGAAAGTCATTCCGACCGCTCAGCAGGCAGCCGAGGATGAGCTTGCGGCACGAGCGCGAATTCCGTCGGCGGCATGGCGAGAGGCTCGATCGGCGCTTGAGAGCGGACCGGTGCTCGTCCAGGTGGCCCGACCGGGCTACGCTCCGCGGCTCGAGTGCGAATCCTGCGGGCTCGTGGCACGGTGCGCGCGGTGCAGCGGACCTCTCGGAGTGAGGAATGCCGGCTCGTCGCCGTCGTGTTCCTGGTGCGGTTCGATCTCGACCCGCTGGCAGTGCGCCCAGTGTGCCGGGACCCGATATCGCCTTCGCGGGCAAGGAGCGAGCCGCACCGCCGAGGATCTCGGCCGTGCGTTCCCCGGAGTGCCGGTCGTGATCGCGGACGGCGACCGCCCGATCCTGGATGTCGGCAATCGCCCGGCTCTCGTGATTGCGACTCGCGGGGCCGAACCCGTAGCCGCGGGTGGGTATCGCGCGGTCATCCTCCTCGACGGAGAGCGGATGCTGGCACGAGAGAGCCTTCGCGTCGGCGAGGATTGCCTCCGATGGTGGTCGAACGCGATCGCGCTGTCTGCGGTGGGCGCGCCGAGCGTCCTCGTTGGAGTGGGGGGCGCACTCGCCGGCGCGCTCGCCACATGGCAACTCGAGGATTTCGCGCGCAGCGAGCTTGCCGATCGGCGGCGGCTCCGATTTCCGCCCGCCATTCGCGTCGCGATCGTCACGGGGGACTCTTCCTCGACTCAACGAGCACTCGCAAGCGTCACGGATTTCGACGGAGTCGATGTGCTCGGTCCCGTGGAGGAGGAACCCGGCCGGGTACGGGCCATCGTCCGATTCGATTACGCGCGCGGATCGGCTGTCGCTGCGGCGTTGCGGGCGGAAGTGATTCGCAACGCGACGACCCGACGCCGGAAGGTGCCGGCGACCGGCGCGCCGCCTCCGGCGCCTACACTGAGAGTTCGGTTCGACGACCTCGAACCGTTCGAACAGTTGTAGGGGCACGCGTGACGACATTGCGAGTGGTTTTCGCCGGGAGCCCGATGGCGGCAGTCCCGAGTCTTCGGGCTCTTGCGGCAAGCCGCCATGACGTTGCGGCCGTGGTCACGAGAGAAGATGCCGTGCTCGGGCGAAAACGGGTACCCACTCCAACGCCGGTGTCCCGCGCGGCGACCGAGCTCGGGCTGCCCGTCGTCACAGCGAATCGACTTGTGGGGGATGTTGTCGACAGCGTGCGGGGGATCGCTCCCGATCTCGGCGTCATCGTCGCCTACGGTGGTTTTGTTCGCGAACCGCTCCTGTCCATTCCGCGGCTGGGCTGGATCAATCTGCACTTCTCGCTGTTGCCGCGATGGCGGGGCGCCGCGCCCGTTCAACGCGCCATCATGGCAGGCGATGAGCTGACGGGCGCAACCGTGTTCCAACTCGTCGATGAACTCGACGCTGGGCCCACTCTCGGAACGATGACTCAGGCGATCGGCCGGAACGAGACCGCGGGACACTTGCTGGATTCACTCGCCGAAACCGGCGCCGTACTTCTCACCACGGTCATCGACGCCATGAGCGAAGGCACCGCGCGCGGTCAGGAGCAATCGGGCGATGTCTCCTTCGCGCCGAAGCTCACGCTCGAGGACGGGCACATCGTGTGGTCGGAATCCGCCGCGACGATTCACAATCGGATTCGGGGGGTCACTCCCGAGCCGGGTGCCTTCATGCTCGTGGGCGGGGTCCGCATCAAGATCCTCGACGCGAGCATCGCCAGGGACGCTCGGCGAACCCCGCCCGGTCTCGTGAGTGCGGAGGGCGGTGCCGTGCGAGTCGGAACGGCGACAGAGCCCATCGAACTGATCGAGATTCAACCTGCCGGGCGAAACCCCATGAAACCTTTGGACTGGTGGCGCGGGCGCCGCGGCGATTCACAGGTCATCGCTCGATGAGGAGCGCGATCCAACCCGCTCGACGTGTCGCTTTCGAGGTGATTCGGGCAGTGTCCGAGACTGACGCCTACGCGAATCTCCTGCTTCCCGTGAAGCTGGATCGCGCCGGACTTCGAGGGCCGGACGCGGCTCTCGCAACGGAACTCGCCTACGGGACGCTCCGACGGCGCGGATACTACGATCGCGTCATTGAACTCGCGGCATCCCGGTCCATCGTCGACATCGACCCGCCGATTCGCGATGTTTTGCGCCTCGGCGCACATCAACTCCTGTCGATGAGGGTCGCGACGCATGCGGCCGTCGACGAATCGGTGTCACTGGCACGATCGAACGGCTCGCAATCGGCCACCGGTTTCGTGAACGGCGTCCTTCGTGCGATCTCGCGGACGAATCCCGAGGATTGGCTTTCTCGAGTCCTCGGCGCTCAGGCGACAGTCGAAGAAAGGCTCGCTGCCGAATACTCGCACCCGGCGTGGATCATCCGGGCGTTTCGCCTGGCCCTCGCCGCTGACGGCCGCGAGGGGGAGCTGGTCGATCTCCTCGATGCCGACAACGTTGCTCCCCTCGTGAGCCTCGCGGCGTTGCCGGGCCTCGCGGAGCCATCCGGGCTCACGGGAGCGCGTCTCGGCCGACTGTCGCCCATCGCTGCAACGAGCGAGGGCGGTGACCCGTCTCGGTGGGATGCCGTGCGGGAGGGGCGCGTTCGCGTGCAGGATGAGGGATCTCAAATCGCGGCCCTTGCGCTCTCGCGGGCTCGCCCCATCCGCGCCGGTGAGTCGTGGCTCGATTTGTGCGCGGGACCCGGCGGAAAGGCCGCTGTGCTTGCTGCGGAAGCGCTCAACGGGGGAGCGACGCTCGTGGCGAATGAGGTCTCGCCTGTGCGTGCCGAACTCGTCCGGCACGCGCTCGCGGTCTTTCAGAATCCTCCGACGGTGCTCGAGCGTGATGGCCGAGAATTCGGATCCCACCACGCCGCCTCATTCGATCGCATTTTGCTCGATGCTCCGTGTTCGGGGCTCGGGGCGCTTCGACGCCGACCGGAGGCTCGATGGCGAAAGCAACCAAGCGATATTCCCGCTTTGACGAAACTCCAGCTCGAGCTGATTTCTTCCGCCGCGGCGGCGCTCAAACCCGGTGGCATTCTCGCCTACGTCACGTGCTCACCGCACGTGGGCGAAACTCGCGTCGCGGTTCAGCATGCCGTGCACTCGTGCTCACTGGTTCCGCTCGACACGACAGGCGTTGTGACATCGCTCTCGCGAAACGACCCGCGGTTGCCCCTCGGCGACGCCGTGCAATTGTGGCCGCACGTGCACGGCACGGATGCGATGTTCATTGCGCTCTTCGAGAAACCGCGGGAGGCGCAAGCCGCCGGGTAGGCTTGCCGCATGGCGGTGCGCATCAACCCGAGCATCCTCGCGGCGGACTTCGTGAACCTCGAACGAGACATCGCCCGCATCGCCAGCGCGGATCTCGTCCACGTCGACGTCATGGACAATCACTTCGTACCCAATCTGACATTCGGACCGCAAATGGTGAGTCGGATCCAGGACGTTTCGCCTGTGCCGCTCGACGTTCACCTCATGATCGATGATCCGGACCGGTGGGCGCCCGGTTACGCCGAACTCGGCGCCTACTCCGTAACGTTCCACGCTGAAGCCGCGACGGATGCCGTCCTGCTGGCCCGGCGTCTTCGCAACATCGGCGCACGGGCCGGTCTTGCCGTCAAACCCGGCACGCCCATCGAACCGTACCTGGAGTTGCTGGGCGAGTTCGACCAAATTCTCGTGATGACGGTCGAGCCGGGATTCGGCGGGCAAACTTTCATCGAGGAGGTCATGCCGAAACTCGACGCTCTCTCCCGCGCTGTTCGCGATCAGGGTCTGGATGTGTGGTTGCAAGTCGACGGCGGGATCGACGTTCATTCGATAGCGATCGCGGCAGCGGCGGGCGCCGACACCTTCGTCGCGGGATCGAGTGTCTTCAACGCGGGCGACGCGGCGGAAAACATCTCCGCGCTTCGGGCGGCGGCCGCGCCTCACGTGCACTGATGCGCGGCCTCTGCTTTGATTGGTGAATGACCGAGTTCTCAAAATCCAAGCCCGAGATCGATTTCCACGACGGCGTCGCGCCGGACGCGCTCCAAAAGAAGGATCTCGATATCGGCACGGGGCCGGAAGCGATCGCGGGGGCCACGGTGGAAGTGCACTACGTCGGAGTCGACTTCGAAACGGGCGAGGAGTTCGACTCGAGCTGGTCATCCGGTCAATCGATCACTTTTCCACTTCGCGGGTTGATCGCCGGCTGGCAGGAGGGCATTCCGGGAATGAGGGTCGGCGGGCGCCGAGAACTCGTGATTCCTCCCCACCTCGCTTATGGCCCCGCGGGCGGGCGGCACGAACTCGCCGGCCGCACGTTGATCTTCGTCATAGATCTGCTCGGAGTTTCGTAGCCGGTAACCTTGAGCGGTGAAGTCTTTCGAGGAACTGTTCGCGGAACTGTCCGAGAAGGCGGCGTCTCGCCCGGAAGGTTCGGGCACGGTACAGCGTCTCGACGACGGAATTCACGCGATCGGAAAGAAGCTCGTCGAAGAGGCCGCGGAATCCTGGATGGCGGCCGAACACGAAGGCGCCGAACGCACCGCGGAGGAACTCTCGCAATTGCTCTACCACGTGCAAGTGCTCATGCTCGCAAAGGGCCTCTCGCTCGCCGATGTCTACCGACATTTGTGAACGCGAGTTTTTGAACACACGGCACTCATGAATCGTCGGCACGCGTCACCGGATCGACCTTGCGGCGGGAGAAGGGAACAAGCATGCTGAGAATCGCGATCCCCAACAAGGGCATGCTGTCCGACACTTCCGCCCAAATGCTCTCGGAGGCCGGATACGTCACGCGACGGGATCCGAAGGAACTCATTGTGTTCGACCCCGCGAACGACGTGGAGTTCTTCTACTTGAGGCCGAGGGACATCGCGACGTACGTGGGGGCGGGCGCGCTCGATGTCGGCATCACGGGGCGCGACTTGCTTTTGGATTCCGGCTCGGGCGCCACCGAGATCGCCGGGCTGGACTTCGGAGAATCGACGTTCAGATTCGCGGGGCCGGTCGGAAAGTTCTCGGCTCTTGCGGACCTTACGGGCGTTCGGGTTGCGACGAGCTATCCCGGTCTTGTCGGCGAATTCCTCGCTCGCGAAGGGGTGCGCTGTGAACTCGTGATGCTGGATGGCGCGGTCGAGTCCGCCGTGCGCCTCGGCGTCGCGGATGCCGTGGCCGACGTCGTTTCCACCGGAACGACGTTGCGGCAACAGGGTCTTGAAGCATTCGGCCCGGTCATTCTCGAATCGACGGCAGTTTTGATCAGTTCCGGGCACGACCTCCCCGGCCTTCCGACATTCCAGCGCCGCATTCAGGGCGTCCTCGTCGCGAGGCAATACGTGCTCATGGACTACGACTTGCCGGCATCCCTCGTCGAACGTGCGTCGACGATCACGCCTGGACTCGAATCGCCGACCGTGTCACCCCTCAAGGACTCAGATTGGGTCGCCGTTCGCGTCATGGTTCCCCGCGCGCGCACGAACGAGATCATGGACGAACTTTACGAGCTCGGCGCGCGAGCAATTCTGGTCAGTTCGATCCACGCCGCGCGCATCTGATGACCCTCCCGGTCCGCGTGATTCCGTGCCTGGATGTGGCCGATGGCCGCGTCGTGAAGGGTGTCAACTTTCGCGGATTACGCGATGCGGGCGATCCTGTGGAGCTATCGAGACGATATTTCGAGCAAGGCGCCGACGAGCTCACCTTCCTCGATGTCCACGCGACGGTCGACAACCGCGAGACGGCGTGGGACATCGTCACGAAGACTGCCGAAAACGTGTTCATCCCTCTCACGGTGGGTGGTGGAATTCGCTCGGTGCAGGATGTCGCCCGATTGCTGTCCGTGGGCGCCGACAAAGTGGGCGTCAACAGCGCGGCGATCGCGAGACCCGAACTCATCGATGACATCGCGGATCGGTTCGGCGCGCAGGTTCTCGTCGTATCGCTCGACGTCGCGCGCAGCGACAACCACTTCGTCGTCACGACGCACGGCGGCCGAACCCGCACCGAGATCGATGCGCTCGCGTGGGCGGCGGAGGTTGTCGAGAGGGGCGCGGGCGAGCTTCTCGTGAACTCGATCGACGCTGACGGCACGAAGCAAGGATTCGACCTCGAGTTGATCGCAGGCATTCGCAGCGTGAGCAGCGTTCCCGTCATCGCGTCGGGCGGTGCGGGCGCGGTCGAGCACTTCGCTCCCGCCGTTCGGGCAGGAGCCGATGCGGTGCTCGCGGCATCCGTGTTCCACAATGGTGAATTGACGATCGCCCGCGTCAAAGAGGCGCTCGCGGTCGACGGTATTTCAGTGAGGGAGACGGCATGACACCCGCCGCATGGGTCGACGCAGTGAGGGACGCGCAATTCGGCTCCGACGGATTGCTTCCGGCCATCGTCCAGGAGGACGGGACGCGGGACGTGCTCATGCTCGCGTGGATGGACGAAGAAGCGATGCGCCGCACCGTCGAGGGGGGACTCGTGACCTTGTGGTCGCGGTCGCGACGCGAATACTGGCGGAAGGGCGACACGTCCGGAAATCACCTTCGGGTGACCTCCCTCGCTCTGGATTGCGATCGCGATGCCCTCCTCGTGACGGTCGAACCGGTGGCCGCCGCGTGCCACACGGGATCGCACAGTTGCTTCGATTCGCATGTCGGGGAATCATGACGACGAGAGAGCAGTTTGACGACTTGCTCGCCGATCACCGAGTCGTTCCCGTCATCCGGGAGCTTTTTGCGGACAGCGAAACTCCCGTCGCGATCTACCGGAAACTTGCTGCAGGGGCCCCCGGCAGCTTCTTGCTCGAATCAGCGGAACAAGGCGGAATCTGGTCACGGTACTCCTTCATTGGAGTGTCCAGTTTCGGTGTCCTGAGCCAATCGGGCGATTCGGCAGTGTGGCTTGATTACGGCTTGTCCCGCGCCCGCGCCTTGGGAGACGAGGAGTTCGCGACGCCGCTCGACGCCGTTCGGCGACTCCACGAGAGGTGGAGCACGGCGAGAGTTCCGGGCGATCCGCCGCTCACCGGTGGGCTCGTCGGATACATCGGCTGGGATGCCGTCCGCCAGATCGAACGATTGCCGAACGGTCCTCCTGCCGACTTCCCCATACCGGGCCAATCTCTGTCCTTCGTGCGCGAACTCGTCGTCGTCGACCACCGGACAGGGGCGATTCTCCTCATCGCGAACGTCGTGAACGATGGAACGGAGACCGCCGACTCCTTGTGGCGTGATGCCGAATCCGCTCTGGATTCGCTGCAAGCCAGGCTCGCCGCCCCGACTCGAGCATCCGTCGCCGAAGTGGACTTCGCAATCGACCCGAAACCGCGAAACCGCGTCGATGCGGAAACCTTTCGCGCGGGAGTGGCGGCGTCGAAGAATTACATCCGCGAGGGCGATGTCTTCCAGATCGTGTTGTCCCAAAGATTCGATCTCGACGTCACGGCCGATCCCATCGATGTCTACCGAGTGCTGCGCGCCCTCAACCCGAGCCCGTACATGTACTTGCTTTCTCTCGCGGGCGCGGATGGCGAGCCGTTGTGGGTTGTCGGGTCCTCGCCCGAGGCTCTCGTGAAGGTGGAGCACGGCCGCGCGTACATGCATCCGATCGCGGGTTCGAGG
>JAHBST010000119.1 GCA_019638975.1 Cryobacterium sp. | reverse complement strand
GCGCCGCAGCGGAGCGGTGGCGTGCGCGTACGGCGCACCGACGGCCGATTGGATGATGTCGGCGGGAATCGCGGCCCCGGGAACCGACGTGTCGAAAGCGGTGTATCCGGCGCCGCGGAACAGCGACGCCGCGGCGTGCATGATCGCCAATTGTTTCGGGTCGTCGGGGTCGAGGGACCGCAAATAGTCGCCATAGGCGATGGACTCCGGCCACGGCGTGCCGAGGGCTGCGGCGCGCCGTCGGAACCAGTCGATCGAGTCGCGATTCGGTTCGGGCATCGTGCGCAGGATGCCGACTCCGCCGTCGAGCATGATCGTCGCGGCCGCCATCCCGGTCAGGAGCGAAATCTGGGCGTTCCATCCTTCCGCCTCGAGTGGCCGCCGACGGACGAGTTCGTAGCGCCCATCGACCTCGCGGATCTCCTGGTCGGGACGGCCGAGGCTCGCGCCGTGCCGTTCGTGTTCGAGGGCGACGAGCTTGACGCCGATCTCCTTGAGCAACGCCACACCCTCGGTCGCGCTGCCGGAGTCGATGAGCGATTGCACCTCCTCGTAGTCGTAGCGAGCGGTGCTGCGCACGCGAGCCCGTTCAAGCGTGACCGCGGTTTGCCGCGCATCCGCATCGAGCTCGAACGTCCAGACAAAGGCGCCGCGAATCTGGCCGGGCAAGAGAGATGCCGCGCTCTCGCTGATGATGAGCGGATGCAGCGGGATGCGGCCATCCGGCGGGTACAAAGTCTGGCCTCGCTTGCGTGCCTCGGCGTCTATTGCCCCGCCGGGCTTGACGAACGCTGGCACGTCGGCAATCGCGTATCGCACGCGATATCCGTCACCACTGCGCTCGAGATGCATCGCCTGATCGAGGTCGAGCGAATCGGCCGGATCGATCGTGAAGAAGGGGACCGCCGGCATGCCGACGTCGGGAAGCGCGACCGATGCGACAGCCGCGGCAGCCTCGGCCTCGACCTCGGGCGGGAACACCGCTGTCACGTCGAGGTCGACGCGGATCGCGGCGAGCGCCGCCGCAAGTTCGCCGTCGGACGACCCGAGCCGCACCCTCGAGAGAGTCACAGTTTCTCGATCGGCACGGTCGTCGAGGACGAACGTGCATCGGTGAGGTTCGAGAAGCTCATCAGAGCTTCTCGATCGGACTTATCTTGATGAGAAGCCTTTTGCGTCCCGCTGTCTCGAACTGCACTTCGGCGACAGACTTCGCGCCCGAACCCGTGACGGCGGTCACTTTTCCGTCGCCGAAATCCACGTGACGGATGCGGTCGCCCACCGCGAGCGAAAGGTCGCCATTGTCGCGCACCGTGCTCGTCACCCTGCTCGCCCACTCGGTCTTCGGACGCTCTGCGGCGCGAGCTGCCATCCGCGCCCTCGCCGTCGCGCCCGGACCCGCCGATTCGATCGCGTATCCGCCCGCGCCGTTCAACCCACTGCCTGAGCCGCCGGCGATCGAGTTCTCGGCGCCGAAACCGCCGCGACGGGCGTTGAGCGCACGCGGCTCCGTGCCGCCGCGCGAGTTCGCCATGCCCGGGGACTGCCGCCAGTCGATGAGGTCGGTCGGGATCTCCTGCAAGTATCGGCTCGGCATCGCGACCGTGATGTCGCCGAACTGGGCGCGCGTCATCGCGAGCGAGAGGTACAGGCGACGTCGCGCCCGCGTGATCCCCACGTAGAACAGCCTGCGCTCCTCGGCCGGGCCGCCCGGCTCCCCCGCGGACATCTGGTGCGGAAGCAGCCCTTCCTCGACGCCCGTGAGGAACACCGCTTCGAACTCGAGGCCCTTCGCGGTGTGGAGCGTCATGAGGGAGACGGTTCCGCTCGAGTCGTCCAGCTCATCCGCCGCCGCGACGAGCGACACCTCGGTGAGGAAGTCGAGCAGCGTGCCGTTCGGGTTGTTTTTGCGGAACTCCCGCGTCACGGCGATGAGTTCTTCAACGTTTTCGGCGCGCGCCTCATCCTGGGGATCGCGGCTCGCGCGCAGCGCCTCGAGGAACCCCGTGCGCTCGAGCAGCGCGGTGAGGATGTCGGCGGGAGCTGCGGCCTGCCCCGTGCCGGTCGGCGCTTCGGCCAATGCGCCGACCTCGTCCAAAATCGTCGCAAGTCCCTCGATCGCGCTCGTGACTTTCGGGCCGAGCCCGAGCTGCTCGGCCTCCCGCAGCGCCTCCCGGAGCGTGCGCCCGTCCTTGTCGGCGTGGTTCTGGAGCGCGGCCTCTGTCGCGGGGCCGATCCCACGCTTCGGAACATTCATGATGCGGCGAAGCGCGAGCGGATCCGCGGGGTTCGCGACGGCGATGAGGTAGGCCATCGCATCCTTGATTTCGGCCCGTTCGTAGAACTTCGTTCCGCCGATCACGCGGTAGGGAAGCGCCGAGCGGATGAACACGTCCTCGAGCGCACGCGTCTGCGCGTTCGTACGGTAGAACACGGCGATGTCGCGGTAGTCGATGCCGTTCTCGCGCAGCTCAGCGATTTCGTCCGCGATGAACTGGGCTTCGTCGTGCTGGCTGTAGCCGGTGAATCCGATGATCTTGTCGCCGTCGCCGATCGTCGTGAAAAGCTTCTTGTCTTTGCGGTCGAAGTTGTTGGAGATGACCGCGTTGGCGGCGCTCAGGATGTTCTGGGTCGAGCGGTAGTTCTGCTCGAGCAGGATGACTTTCGACCGCGGGAAGTCCCGTTCGAACTCGACGATGTTGCGGATGTCCGCGCCGCGGAACGCATAGATCGACTGGTCGGAGTCGCCGACGACTGTGAGCGAAGCGGGGCCGAGCGGGCGATCGTATTCCTTCAGCGGCATGCCATCGAATCCGACGGCGCCCTTCAAGTCGTCGGGTTTCGGTGCGCGCGTGAGTTCGCGGATGAGGGAGTACTGGGCGTGGTTCGTGTCCTGATACTCGTCGACGAGGATGTGCCGGAACCGGCGCTGGTACAGGGCGGCAACCTTCGGAAATGCGCGGAACAAGTAGACCGTCTGGGCGATCAGGTCATCGAAATCGAACGCGTTGGCGCGCGTGAGCTGGCTCGAGTAGCGGCGGAACATCTCCACGAAGACAGCCTCGGCGGGGTCAGCGAAGTTGGCGTCCCGCGAGTAGCTTTCGACATCCTGCAACTCGTTCTTGGCTTTGGAGATGCGGCCGGCGACTTTGCTCACGGTGAACCCGTACGTGTCGGCGTCGAGGTCTTTGATGATGCGTTTGATGAGAGCGCGCGAGTCGGCGGAGTCGTAGATCGTGAAGCTCTTCGTGTAGCCGAAGGTCTCGGCTTCGCGACGCAGGATGCGCACGCACGCGGAGTGGAACGTTGAGATCCACATGCCTTCTGCGGCTTTGCCGATGAGGGATTCGACTCGCTCGCGCATTTCGGCGGCGGCCTTGTTCGTGAACGTGATCGCGAGGATCTGGCTCGGCCAGGCATCCTGCGTTTCGATGAGGTGGGCGATGCGCCGCGTGAGGACGCTCGTCTTGCCCGATCCCGCCCCCGCCACGATGAGGAGCGC
>JAHBST010000118.1 GCA_019638975.1 Cryobacterium sp. | reverse complement strand
GAGGATGTTCATGCGCCGCCTCCCGGTGTCGTGGGCTTAACGCTACCGAGTCGGTCGAGGATTCGTGCGAGCGGTTCCCGCGCGGCCCGCTCGGTGCGCAATTCGCCGGCGCGGGCACGGAGGCTCACGGCTTGCGGGCTGATGCCGAGACGCTGCGCGGCATCCGCCTGGGTCAGATCGGTTCCGTCCAGAATGTCGTGAAGCTCCCATCCTTCGGGGCTTCTGCGGGCTCGCAGCGCAAGAAGCAGGTCGATGAGAGCTTCGCCGTCTGCCGCGGGCCGGGTCGCCGGTTCGGATTCGAGCGCAAACCGGGTGGAGCGTTTCTTCGCGCGATCGACGGCCTTGCGCGCGGCAATGAACGCATCTCCCGTGGCCTCCCGGATGTTGCCGGGCAGCGGAGAGTTCACGTGGCCTGCGCCGCATCCGACGCTCCACTGGCCCGAGCGAGTGAGGTGGAGAATGAGGGCGAGCGCTTCCGTGCCCCCGTCGACGAGTATCTGCAGCTCATCGCCCGCCGTGCGATCGCCCGCGAGCACGGGGTGAAAGGTTCCTGAATTCAGCTCGTCGATCATTCCGGCGACGCGGTCGTTGTTGGAGCGGCTGTCGACTTGATCGGCAGTGACAACGAACATTGTCTATACCTCCAGTGATGGAACTTGATCTGGAAGAGTTAAGCATAAAAGCATGATCTATGATTATCAAGTATTGAACCTTGTCATCCAGTGGCGTGGCGATTCGGCTAGGGTGAGCGCGTGACCGAGCCACAAACTGCCGGGCCAGGCGATGGCACTGCGGTGGAGCGGTTCATCGACGCGCGGGCCCGCCGCATCCTGCAGCGAGTTCCGCAAAGTCGCACGGCGCGCTGGTTCGTCGAATTCCTCGTGTTCGTGCTCAAACAGGGTTGGGCTTGCGTGTTCGGTGCGGCGATGCTCGCGCTGTTGTTCGCCACCGCCGTGTGGTACCCGAACGGCGCCGCCCTCGCGCGCAACGACTTCGTCACGCTCGCCGCGATCGCGATCCAGATTCTCATGGTCGCGCTTCGGCTCGAGACGCTCCGCGAACTGCGGGTCATCATCCTGTTCCACCTCGTCGGCACCGGGATGGAACTCTTCAAGACAAGCGTCGGCTCCTGGATCTACGAAGGAGAGGGCGTGCTCCACCTCCTCAACGTGCCTCTCTATAGCGGGTTCATGTACGCCTCGGTCGGCTCCTACCTCGTGCGGGTCTACCGGCTCTTCGACTTGCGGTTCGAGCGCTACCCGCGGCGGTGGATCACGGCGATTCTCGCCGCGCTCATCTATGTGAACTTCTTCAGTCACCACTACATCTGGGATGCGCGCTGGCTGCTTTTGCTCGCGATCGTCGCCGTCTATGGTCCGAGCATGATGCACGTCCGGATCTTCCGCGCCAGGCTCCGAATGCCCGTCGTGGTCTCGTTCGTGCTCGTCGCATTGTTCATCTGGATCGCCGAAAACATCGCAACCTGGTCGCGCGCGTGGAGCTATCCGAATCAGGCCGACGGCTGGGAGCTCGTGTCCATCGCCAAACTCGGCTCGTGGCTGCTGCTCATGATCATCTCTGTCGTCCTCGTCGCGTGGGTGTATCCACCACGCCCCCTCGATCGAGAACCGAGCGGAAACGGCGCGAGGCCGCGCCCCGGCCACTGATATCCTGACCCGGTGCCAGCATCCGAGGTTCTGAACTCCCAGCGCAACGATGATTCATTCGAGGGCGTTTGGGACGAGCTGGAATGGCGCGGCCTCATCCAATTGTCGACGGATGCCGAGCAGCTCAAGTCGCTCGTGAACGGCCCGCCGATCACGTACTACTGCGGATTCGACCCCACGGCGCCGAGCCTGCATTTGGGCAACCTCGTGCAGCTTCTCCTCATGCGCCGGCTTCAGCTCGCCGGGCACAAACCTCTCGGGCTCGTCGGCGGGTCGACGGGATTGATCGGCGATCCTCGGCCGACCGCGGAACGCACACTCAATACGAAGGACACGGTCGCGGAGTGGGTCGGTTACCTGCAAGCTCAAGTGTCGAAATTCCTGAGCTTCGATGGAGCCAACGCGGCGCGCCTCGTCAATAATCTCGACTGGACCGCCCCGATGTCGGCGATTGATTTTCTGCGCGACATCGGCAAGCACTTCCGCGTGGGGACGATGCTCAAAAAGGATGCCGTGAGCAGTCGCCTGAACTCGAGCGAAGGAATCAGCTACGCGGAATTCAGCTACCAGATACTCCAGGGTCTCGACTACTTGGAGTTGTTCCGCAGTTACGATTGCGTGCTGCAGACGGGCGGGAGCGACCAGTGGGGCAATCTCACGAGCGGTACTGAGCTCGTTCGAAAGGCCGAAGGGGCGACCGTCCATGCGATCGGTACGCCGCTCATCACGAACACGGACGGAACGAAGTTCGGCAAGAGTGAGGGCAATGCGATCTGGCTGGATGCCTCGATGTGCAGCCCTTACGCGTTTTACCAGTTTTGGCTCAACACCGATGACGCCGACGTCATCGATCGCCTCAAGGTCTTCACGTTCTTGTCCCGCGCCGACATCGACGCCCTCGCGGATGCCGTTGCCGCGGAGCCTTTCAAGCGTGCGGCGCAGCTCCGGCTCGCAGTCGAGGTCACGACCCTCGTGCACGGAACGGAGGCGGCGCAAGCGGCGATAGCGGCATCCGCGGCGCTCTTCGGTCAGGGCGAGCTTGCCGCACTCGACGCGTCAACCCTCGAGTCGGCGCTCCGCGAGCTGCCGAACACCACCGCGGCGCCGAACACCCTCGTGTCGCAATTGCTCGTCGATACAGGCCTCACTGCGAGCCTGGGGGAGTCCCGCCGCGCCATCAGCCAGGGCGGTGTTTACCTCAACAACGTCCAGGTCGAGTCAGCGGATGCGGTGCTTGATGACGCCGCGCTGAACCACGGAATGGCTGTCTTGCGTCGAGGAAAGAAGACGCTCGCCGGTATTTTCGCGACCTAGATTTTCGAATCCAGTGGGCGACACGCCTGCGCGCTGGAGCTCAAAGCGAAGGCCATTTCTGGCCTTCGCCGCGACGCCAGCGCCGACGACCGTCCCGGTCGTCGGACCCGGCGTGCCGCGGCTAGGGCCGCGACACGCCCGGGATGCACAGAAATTTGCACGCACTCCGGGGAGGACATAGAGTTTCTCCTTGTCACCCCAAAGGTTTCAGGCAGCCGTAGCGCTTCTGGGCCTCAAGTGGAACGACTTCCTCGCCGACAGGCTCACTGCTCTTGTAGCAGGGTGTGAGTCGGGCTACGATGGAAAGCCCAACTCTGGACCATTCCAGCACTGTACGGCTCGGTTCGCATCGCGATTCGGGTTCGATGGCGCGCGGAGAATGCCCAGTGGTGGTAGGTTAGAGCAGTTGCCCTAAAAACGGCCGGAAGGTCACGCTTTAGGCGCGCCCGATCCTTGAGAACTCAACAGCGTGCACAATGTCAAATGCCAAAAACCTCGTCGGTTGACTTCGGTCAGCTGAGGAGATTCCTTTGGAATAAATATAGACAACA
>JAHBST010000117.1 GCA_019638975.1 Cryobacterium sp. | reverse complement strand
ACTGCACCACGTCGAAGGATGCCGCTCCCGCAGCGTGACCCCGCTCCGCGCACCGCCAATCGCTATGCAGCGTCGGCGGTCTGCGCAGTGCTCGTGATCGCCGCTCGCCTCGTCGCCCGAACGCGCGGTCCCTCATGATCGCGCGACCTCGTCACCCGCCCGCGATCCGAGGCGATCGACGACATCTGTGCACGGACGGGTGTCGGCCTAGCGTGCAGGTGCCCACGCGCCGGGAAGCAACTCGTGCATCGCCCTCGCCGAATGATCCTGGACGCGCGTGAGCAGGTCGACGAGGTAGTCGAAGGGATTAATCCCGCGCGACTCGCAGGTCGCGACGAGCGAGTGTTGTCGGATGCGGTCCTTGGAAGGTCCCGTGTCATCAGCGAGGCACGGTCGAGGAAGCGCAACTCACGCGCTCGGATAGGATGGGAGCTCGAAGGGGCACGAAGATGGAACTCGTGTACGAACGGAAGATCGGCGCCGGAGCGGGCGGCGAGGTCTGGCTTGCGACCGACGCTCTCCAGCGTCGCTGCGCCGTCAAGTTCTTCTTCGCGCACGACCCCACGCTGAAATTAGCTTTGGCCTTTCAACACGCCGAAGCACTTTGCCGGATCGACCATCGCACGGTCGTGCGCGTCTACGTGTTCGAGGAACAACCGCATCCTGAACGAGCGACAGCGGAGTGGGCCTTGATAATGGAATACTGCAACGGCCCCACTCTGGCAGCGTTCGAGGGGGTCATCGACCGGCCTCATGCCGAGGCCATCCTGAGAGATCTCGCAGAGGCGGTCGAGGCGTTTCATGCCCAGAAACGCTCGCACGGAGATTTGTACGACAAGAACGTCATCGTGACGGCGAGTGGAGCAAGAGTCTTCGACCCCTATGCATCCTTCTCGGGGACCGGGAGCTCCGGCTCCACACGAATGGATGACATTCGGTCCCTCGCCAACCTGTTCTGCCAGGTGCTCGCGCGTGTATCTGGGATCAGCAACACCGCGTTGGAGAATGCCGTCGCGCAGAGCGCGAGCGCCGCAAGTGTCGAAGATGTGCGTCGGGCATTCCAAGGTCTCGCACCTTCACTCGCCCCTCCTGCGCGACGACGTGTTCACCCAAACGAAGAATTCACTCCGCGAGACGCCCTCACGAGCCCGGGTGCCATCAAGCGTGCACAGTCTGGGGCGATGGATCGAACACTCTGGTCACCCGACGGAGGCACGCTCGCTCTGTGGTCGAGCGCCGACCTCGCTGGACAGGTGTTCCTGCTATGCGACCCATCGCACTTGAAGATCCGCGCGGGCATCGACTTCGAGAAGGAAGGTAGTTTCGGGACGACCTTCGATCGCGTGGACTTCTCCCGTGGCAGCAGCCTCGTGGGCCTGAGTTGTGGGCAACGTTTGGCTGTGCTGCGCGCGACGGACGGTGCGCCTTTGCTCGCGTACGATTGGCCAGTTCTATACAAGCAGCTTGAGCTTAGTCCGGATGGCGGCTCTGTAGCGTGGGCGAGTGTCTTTGGGACCGTCGCGATCGGCGCAACGGACGGCTCGACCCGCCGTCGGACGCAGCTTCACATGGGAGCCGCCAGTCAAGCGGTCACCCTCGCGTGGTCACCGACAAGCGAACGCCTGGTTGTCGCAGCCGACGGCTTCTCGTTGCAGTTGTGGGACCGAAGCGGGGATGTCGTGCTTCAGCAAGTGCCCTTTGTCGATGAAATTCACTCACTCGCGGTCGCGTGGGCGGTCGACGGCTCGTGCTTCGCAGTATCGAATGGACGTGGTGCGCTGGCAGTGCGGGACGGCGAGTCGGGATTCTGGCAGGATGGTCAGGACTTGCTCGATGGTGGTGATGGCGACGAGGGGGCGAGATCTCTTGGGTTCTCCAACGACTTCCTCATCGTCGCCGGCCCCGGAGCGTTCCAGGTGTGGGATCGCAAGAGCTGGCGACTCTCCCTCCGGGTCGCAATCTCCACTCTGAGCGCAGACTCCTCCAGAGTGGAGGTCTCGCCCGATGCGCGCCGCGTTGCCGTCTTCGGAAGGGATCAGGTGGTGGTCTTCAGAGAAGGCAACGCGAACGGACTACGTTTCGACCTTTCCGGCAGCACTATTTCCGCAGTGGGATGGCGGGAGAATCAGCTTTGGTTGGTGCGCGACTCGGCGTCTCTAGTCGTGATCGAAGACGACAACGTGAGCGAGTTTCGGGTACCGGGGCTGATTCGCCACGTGTCGCTCGGACCATCACTCAGCATTGCAGTCAACGACGGCATCATGCTCTGGGAGCCAACGCAGGAGGATGCGCGCATCGCGCGAATTGCCACATCGTCCTGTATCGAGCTCGATGTCGGTGCCGCGCCACCAGAGGCGTTGCCAGTCCAAACGAGCGCAAACGTGCGATTGAGTGTCGTCGGTCCGGAGTAGCTGACGCGACGTGGGAGGGGCGGACATCACCACGCTGCTCGGTCCTTCGAACGTCCCCTCTCCCCTTCACGACCCCGCCCCGAACGACGAGGATGGGAGGATGGTCTGGGTTCGGCTCCACGCGCTCGTGGTTGCCGTGGAGGCGCTCGTCTCGGCGGGGATGACCTCCGAGGCGCGCCCGCTTCTGGCCGCTCCGTGGGATCTTGGAAGTGTGCGGCCCCTCACCCAGGGTCCACCGCATCGAGCGAGGATCGCTCGGTCTCAGATACCGACGTGAAGCAGGTAGTGTTCCCCCTTGGCGACGCGCGCCCCGAACCTCTCGCCAGCGTGCGGAGATCTCGGACCAACGCGTCACGGTCGACCAAGAGGATCTCGATCACGAACCGCTCCGTACCTTGATACGTCTCCATCCCCACCCCGCCCCGCAGCTCCATCTCCGGGGGCGCCTGCTCGAAAAGCTCCGCCCAGGCTGAGAAGATGCGATTGAGGCGTGCGCCTTCGTCGGGATCCTTGATGATGGAAAGCCCGTGGACATCGAGACCCCGTAGCGACGCTCGCTTCGACCCTGGGTGTGAGAACTGCAGCCACCGAATCGAATCGTGCACGTAGGACCGGAGGTCGTCCGAAAGCCTAACAGGCGCGTCACGACGATCGAGAAACGCGCGGTAGTCCTCCTGCTCCTCAAGCAGCCAGAATTCGTGCCACGGCCCCAACGGCTTCCGACGTTCGGTGCGCGCGAGGGTGGTCGGAAGGTCGGGCGGCGACTTCAAGGGTTCGTGGTTCTATCTCGGTGAACGCAGCTCCGTCTAGCGACGGTGCCCAGTTCGCGCTGCGAGTCGCCTTCGGGACGCTCCCTAGAATGCCGAACGCCTCCGGTCGATACCAGAACGCTCTTCTCCCCGGCCTCGGGGGGCCCGTACGCCTACGTGGAGATCAATCGGCGCTGCCGAATGGACGCGTTTCGACCCTCCGCGCTCGGCTTCCTGGAAGGAGCGATCGCCTACCCGACCGCCGACGACCTACGTGCCGATCCTCATCGCGAAGGCTCGACCGAAACGCGACTCACCACGATCGCGATCACCGCGGCCTCGAAGCATCCGCTCACCGTCTGTTCAAGAAGACGGGTCACGATCTCCTCCGGTTCGTCGACGTTCGCGGCCGCGACGAC
>JAHBST010000116.1 GCA_019638975.1 Cryobacterium sp. | reverse complement strand
CCTGGCCGAGACCGAAGAGTGGGCACGGGAGGGTGCCACCATCCTGCACGTGCTCGCCGACGGCGAAGTCGTCTGCGCGCTCGGGCTCACCGATGAAGTTCGGGAAGAGTCCCGTCACGCAGTCGAAGCGCTCCACAATCTGAACATTCAGGTAGTCATGATCACCGGTGATGCCGAAGCGGTCGCTCAGTCCGTCGCCGAAGAGCTTGGCATTGACCGCGTTTTCGCGGGTGTGCATCCTGAGGACAAGGCGGCGAAGGTCTCCGAGCTGCAGAACGAGGGCAGGCATGTCGCCATGGTCGGCGATGGCGTCAACGATGCGCCAGCGCTCGCTCAAGCCGACGTTGGGATTGCCATCGGGGCTGGTACCGATGTCGCGATCGCCTCCGCCGGAGTGATTCTCGCGAGCGACGACCCGCGCTCCGTGCTTTCCGTGATCGAGCTCTCCAGGACGAGCTACCGCAAGATGCAGCAAAACCTGTGGTGGGCTGCTGGCTACAACCTGATCGCCGTACCCCTCGCGGCCGGCGTGCTCGCCCCCATCGGCTTTATCCTCCCGATGGAGGTTGGCGCAATCCTGATGTCTGCCTCCACCGTCGTCGTCGCACTCAACGCGCAACTGCTTCGCAGACTCGACCTCCGACCTAAGGAACTCAGCTCCGAAAGCTAGTTGTCCCGCGTGTAGGTTTCCACGACAGGCGGCCCGTCCAGGAGGTCGCGCCAGCGCTCAAGCAGGTCGCGCATCCGCACGTCATTCTCGACCCGGATCTGGTCACGATCGTGCGCGGCCTGATCGACGTAGTCAATAACCTCGACGAAGCGATCAGAGTCGGCAGTATCCCAGAGCACGCGCACTCGGATGCCACCGGGCGACTCGTAGAACGGGACCGCCTCTGCGAGGAACGCATCGAAATCCGGCCGCCGCCCCGCGGCAACCCGACCCCTCAAGTGCAGTTCAATCATGCGGTCACACCACTTCCGCACGCGGTAATCGACGGATCACGATCAGTGCGGGTCGGTGCCGAAGACGTGCCGAGACAACGCGGCGATATCCCGGTCAAGAGCCTCGAACTTGCTGGAGAAATTGGCCTCCATGGCCCCGAATTTCACGTCCATCGTCTCGAACCTGGCATTCATCGTCTCGCGGAAGCCGTTGATTTCGGCGCGAACTCCACCAATCCTGTCCTCGACGCCACGAATCGCCGCGGTCAGGGTTCGATTGAAACTCGTCGTGACAATCCCGACCATGCCGAACATGGCCGCGGCGAAAACGCAAATCAGCACCCACACCTGGGGTTCGGTCACGGTCAGCACCCTCCCATTGTCGCGCACGCCACTCCACGACACTAGGTTGGTGGCGGGTCGCCAGATTGTCGAAGCCATCGAACGGTGGAAAACCTCACGCCTCACCCATTGTGGAGGGCCGGCTTCGAAGTCAGGTCGATGGTGGCTCCACGAAATCGCCGGCGTCGCGCCGGAATCGGGCAAGAATGGCCACGAGGTTCTTCTGGTCGGTCGGGCCAAGTCCCACATCTGCGAAGAATTCCCGGTTGATGGCGGCGGTCGCAGCGTCGACGACCTCCCGGCCGGCGGGCGTGATCCAGATGAGGGTCGCGCGCCCGTCCGTCGGATGCGCGGAGCGCCGGATGAGACCGGCCCCCTCGAGCCGATCGGTCGTGTTCGTCACGCTCGTCGGGTGCACCTGCAAGCGGGCGCTCGCACTCGCCATCGGCATCGCCCCATCCCGTGTGAAGCTCAGGAGCCGCAGCAGCTCGAAGCGGGCGAACGTGAGCTTGAACGGGCGAAGCAACGCCTCCACTCGCGCGAGCATGATCTGCTGAGCGCGCATGATGGATGTGACCGCCGCCATCCCGTCCGCTTCGACATCCCAGCCGTGCTGCTTCCACTGGCGATGCGCCTCGACGATGGGATCCCATGGCAGCGGCTTCTTCTGCACCATCCGCCCTCCATTCGACACCGGCTCGTGAATTCAGACTACCGGCGCGGCCCCTCCCCGCCCCGCATAGTCTTGAGTGGTATCCGTGCCAGGACAGGACCAGACATGACTGCACCGCTCACCGTCCCCACCATCAGCATCGACCGCGACCCGGCTGTCGTCGGCCGCGAATTCGACGAAGTTCTGCTCGAAGTGGGTTTCTTCCAGATCATCGACCACGGCGTAACCGAGAACGTGGCCGACCGATGCTGGAACGTTTCCCGCAACTTCTTCGACCTGCCTCTCGAAGAGAAACTGAGAGTCGAGCGCCCGGAGGGCGGGCTGTACGGCTACTTTCCCATGCTCGCGGAATCCCTCGCGCAGTCCAGGGACGAGAAGGCCCCCGGCGATCTCAAGGAATCGTTCAATATGGGACCGGGTGTCGTCGCAGGGTACAGTCCGGTCGACGAGACCGAGTCGAGCCTGTTCACGCCGAACCGATGGCCGGCGGCGATGCCGGAACTGAAACCTTCCTGGGAGGACTACTTCGCGGCCATGACGGTCCTCGCCAACCGGCTCATGGCGATGTTCGCCCTCGGCCTCGACCTTCCCGCCGACTTTTTCGCCGACAAGATCGACCGCAGTCCGAGCGCACTTCGCGCGATCAACTACCCGGAGCAGGAGGCGCCGCCAGTGGACGGGCAATTGCGGGCGGGCGCGCACACCGACTACGGCACACTCACGATCCTCCGGCAGGAGCTGGGCCGCGCGGGGCTTCAGGTGCACGACGACAAGTCGGACTCCTGGGTGAACATCCCCCCGACTGCCGGGGCGCTCGTCATCAACATCGGCGACATCATGGCGCGCTGGACGAACGACCGGTGGACCTCCACCCTGCACAGGGTCGTGAACCCGGATGCCGGCTCGGCCGTGTCCACGCGTCGCCAGAGCATGCCGTTCTTCCACAACGCGAACTACTCCGCGCTCATCGAATGCCTGCCGTCCTGCGTTCCGGCCGGCGAGCAACCGAAATACGAGCCGGTCCTGGCTGGCCCGCACCTGGCGGGCAAGACTCACAAAGCGGTCGGCTAAAACCACCGAGTCTGAGGCGGCACCACGAGTTTGCGAACACGGGACTTGATGGGCGTGTTGGCGGGAACGGTTTCCGCGCACGCCGCGAGCGCCGGATCCAGTTCCCACCACTCGCCGAGAATCACCCAGCGGGCGCCCGGAAGCGCGAGCCGTCGGGCGCGGTACCTCGTCTCTCCCGCAACCTCGATCTCGTCGACATAGCCGGTAACCTCACCGGCAACTTTCACTTGCCAGAAGCTTTGGCTCACTGCGGTAACGTCCACCCGCTCCTCCTCGGTGTTTTCCGCGACATGAAGACATCCGGCCCTGTCACGCGATTCTAGGCAGGCGGTGCCGACATTCACGGCACCGAGCGACCACGTGGCGCGGTGCGAGACAATGAAATATGGCCACCCGCAGTGATTACCTCACCCACGACCCTGACATCCGGGCAGCTCTCGCCCTCGTGAGCGAAGGGACCGCCTACTTCGATCGCACCCTCGCTGCCCTGCCCGATGCCGGGATGGATGGGGCGTCGCTGCTGCCGGACTGGACGCGTCGCCACGTCATTGCCCACATCTGCTACAACGCGCAGGGCCTCCTGCGCCTCGTGCGGTGGGCGGCCACGGGGATTGAAACGCCCATGTA
>JAHBST010000115.1 GCA_019638975.1 Cryobacterium sp. | reverse complement strand
GCCGAAGTTCGGACTCGAGCGCAGTTCGCCCGAGCCCTTTCCGCTCACGCTGGGTGCGCACGATCGTTTCTGCAAGTGCAGCGTCGTCGATGAGGCCGACCCGTTCGAGTCGGTCGAGCTCGACTTCGACGACTTCGTCGTTCAGTTCGCGAGAGCGAAGGAGCTCGCGCATTTCCCATCGCGACATGCCGCGTCGGGTGAGCGCTCGCATGCTCACGTTCTGGGCGCGGTGCTCCTCCGCGTCGTGCGCGGAGCCGCGTGCCCGAGTGGCACTTGCCTCCCGTGTGGGACCGTGTGCTTCGCTGGGCGGGGTCACCCCTGGCAAGTAGGTGACCCGCGCCAGTGTTTCGTCGGAATCCATGACGTGTGGGCGTCGAACGATCAAACAGCCTTGCGCGCGGCGAGCTTGTCTTCGATGGAATCGACCGTCCCCGACTCCTCCGGGAATTCCTCATCCGTTTCGGACTCTCCTGACTGCTCCGGGAACTCTTCCGCAGCGGCCATCGCAGCGAGCGCCGCCGCGGCATTGGCCGCTTTGGCATCCGCCGAAATTCCGAGCTTGGTCATGATCTTGCCTTCGATCTCGTTCGCGATCTTCGGGTTGTCGATGAGGTACTTGCGAGAGTTCTCCTTGCCCTGACCGAGCTGGTCGCCGTCGTAGGTGTACCACGCCCCCGACTTCTTGACGATTTCGTGCTCGACACCGAAGTCGATGAGGCTTCCCTCGCGCGAAATGCCGGTTCCGTACAGGATGTCGAATTCCGCTTGCTTGAAGGGCGGCGCCATCTTGTTCTTCACAACCTTGACGCGCGTGCGGTTTCCCACGGCGTCGGTGCCCTCCTTGAGAGTTTCGATGCGACGAATGTCGAGACGCACGGAAGCGTAGAACTTGAGCGCTTTCCCTCCCGCTGTGGTCTCCGGGCTGCCGAAGAACACGCCGATCTTCTCGCGCAACTGGTTGATGAAGATCATGGTCGTGTTCGTCTGGCTCAGCCCACCGGTGAGTTTGCGCAACGCTTGCGACATGAGGCGCGCCTGGAGACCGACGTGCGAATCGCCCATTTCTCCCTCGATCTCCGCTCGCGGAACGAGGGCAGCGACCGAGTCGATGACGATGAGGTCGATCGAGCCGCTCCGAACGAGCATGTCGGCGATCTCGAGTGCTTGCTCGCCGGTATCCGGCTGGGAGACGAGAAGGGAGTCGATGTCGACGCCGAGCGCCTTGGCGTACTCCGGATCGAGCGCGTGCTCAGCATCGATGAAGGCGGCAATGCCGCCGCCGCGCTGAGCGTTGGCAATCGCGTGCAAGGTCAAGGTGGTCTTACCCGAGGATTCCGGTCCGTAGATCTCGACGATGCGGCCGCGCGGCAGACCTCCGATACCGAGCGCGACATCCAGGGCTATCGACCCCGTGGGGATGACGGCGACGGGTGCGCGCTCGTCACTGCCGAGGCGCATGACGGAGCCTTTGCCGAACTGGCGGTCGATTTGGGCGAGGGCCGTGTCGAGGGCCTTCTCGCGATCTGCTGGTGATGCCATGGGTGGCTCCTTCTGCTCGATATTCGGTGTGCCTGTAGGCTGCCGTTCCTCCCGCCGCCGATCGTGCAGGGCAAGTGGGTTCCGCGACAAGGCGTTTGGCTGCATTCGCCAATGAGTCAGACAGTACGCCGAGCCGGTGACATTTCATGGCACCGACGGGCTGCACGTGGACAACTCGTTTTCGATTGCAACTGTGTAGGAGCCTACACACCTACGAAGAAATGTTCGAACATTGCGCGACGGCGTGTCACCGCGGTTCGCGCAGCCCGACGCCGTGTCGGCGATCGACGGGCACATCGCACTCGCGGCACAGCGCAAGCCACACGGCGCGAGCCGGCACTCCCGCCGCGAGCGCGGCATCCGCCGACCGGTCCCCGAGTTCGCCGAGCACAAGGTCGCGAGTGAGCGCTGCCCCGTAGGCGTCGCCGAACTCGTCCGCGACGGCACGGCGAAACTCGCTCAATCGCACGGAAACCCTCCGACAGCGGGCCGACGCGACGTCAAGCGCAGATCAGCGGACAACCAGATCCGCGTCGAAATCCGCGACCAGGTCATCCGGAACCGTGTCGGGAATGATGTTGATGCCTTCGATGACGGCGAGGCGATCGCCCACTTCGCGCATGATGACGGAGATCGGAGTGTCCAGCGCATCCGCGACAGACGCGAGAATCTCGGAACTTGCTTCCTTCTGTCCGCGCTCGACCTCAGACAAGTATCCGAGCGCCACCGACGCCTTGCTCGCGACCTGACGAAGGGTGCGGCCCTTCTGCAGCCGAAAGTCCCGGAGAACGTCACCGATTTCCTGACGAACTAGAACCATGGGACCCTCCTCATCGTGTCGAGAACTTCCATTGTGTCAAGCTGTGCTGCTGCGGCGCCAATCGACCCCGCCACTGTACAACGTGTTGTGATCAAACTCTAACCAGTGCTTCCTGTGCTGCTATTGAGAATCACCACATGTAACGAGATTGATGCTGAACCTATTCCCGGAAATCGACCAGTCCCCTTTCGAGTGTCTCCGCGATCCACTCGAGCGCGTGTTGCACGGAGAGCGCGCGAATTTCGTCGCGCGATCCCGTCAGGTCGAGCCGGCGCGTCGCGACCGACTCGCCCCACGACAATCCGAGAAAGACGACACCGGGCTCCTGGCCGCCTTGCGCATCGGGGCCGGCGACTCCCGTCGTCGATACGCCCATCGTCGCCGGGCGGCCGTCCACCGCGAGCGCACGGCGTACATTCCTCGCCATCGCGCTCGCGACATCCGGATGCACAGGGCCGACCGATCGCAGCAGCAAAGGGTCGACTCCGAGAAGGCTCTCCTTGATGTCGGAGTTGTAGGCGACGATTCCGCCGACGACGACGACGGAAGCGCCTGCGGGTCGAATGAGCTCGGCCACGAGCAAGCCGCCCGTCAGGGATTCGGCCACCGCTACCGTCTCCCGGCGCTGTGCGAGGGACGCGACAAGTTCGGAAACGTCAACCACGATCGTCGGCCCCGTGCGCCTCGCGCGAGTGGCGAATGGCGTTGACAAGGTATTCGGCGCCTGTTGCGAGCGTGATGGCGAGCGCAATGCCCATGAGGACGGCGTTGAACCAATGCATCCAGTCACCGAGCAACAGCCACACGGGAACGAGAAAGAAAGAAAGGGCGATCGCCTGAATGATGGTCTTGAGCTTGCCGCCGCGGGATGCCGGGATGACGCGGTCACGCACGACCACGAAGCGAAACACCGTGATCCCGAACTCTCGAACGAGAATCACGATCGTGACCCACCACCACAATTCACCCAGAATCGAGAGTGCGACCAGCGCGCCCCCGATCAGGACCTTGTCGGCGATCGGATCGAGCAACTTCCCGAAATCGGTGACGAGATTCTGCCTGCGGGCGAGCAGGCCGTCCACGCTGTCCGTGACGATCGCCAGAATGAACAGTCCGGCCGCGAGATAGCGAAGAAGTCCGAATTCGTGGTCATCCGCCAGAAGAAGCCAGATGAAGATCGGAGCGAGGAAGATCCGCGCAACCGTCACGATGTTCGCGACGTTGCCCGTACTCGCCGGGGAATCTCCGCTGCGAGCCACTCGTCCACGCATGGGGTAGTTCTTGCCACCGGGTTCGGGAGCGGCCGGGAGCGTCACGCGTTACTCCCTGTCGG
>JAHBST010000114.1 GCA_019638975.1 Cryobacterium sp. | reverse complement strand
GCGGGCAAGCGTTGCTGTCGGAGAGGAGTTACCGTGGCTCTATCGGATTGCGGCAAACGTGGTTGCCAACCATCGCCGCAAGCAAGCGTCGGGTGCCGCGCTTCTCGCATTTCTGCGGCCGGCAGACTCGGCCCCGTCCGCAGAGGACATCGTAGTCGCTGACACTGCGCTTGCCGAGGCATGGCGTCAATTGCACGCATCCGACCGTGAAATTCTCGCCCTTGCGCTCGTAGAGGATCTGACCCCGGCCGAGCTTTCGGTTGTTTTCGGGGTGAGCGTGAACGCGGCGACAATCCGGGTTCATCGGGCACGTGCGAAACTCGCGCAGCTGCTTGGCGCAGACTAAGTTTTTCCGGCGCCGATGAAAGAATTGCACGCTCACGACATTCCCTCCGTATGACCGACAATCACGACGAACTTCGCCAACGGCTCCGCCGCAGCCTCGACCACGGATCGGCACCCGAACTTTCCGCCGAAATCGTCGGGGGTGCGGCGGGAAGGCCGACACCCCACCTCACCAACCCGGCGCGGACACTGCGCATCGCGGGAGCTGCAGGGGTCGCCGTCGCAGCGGTGACGGTGGGTGCCCTGGTTCTGGGGCCGGGCATGACGCGCGCGCCCCTCTTCACTGCGGCAGCTGCGCCGTCGGGCGAAGCGGCGCTCGGTTCAAGGGATGCCGTCTCCAGCGACGCAAAAATGATGGCGATTTGGGCGGAGTACCGATATTTCGCAGGTTCGTCACTGTCCAGGGACGGCGGCTCTGGTCCCGTGTACCAGCTCGTACTCGACTTCGCCGATCCCACAGCGCGCGCCGCAGAGCTTGCACGCGTACTGGGTGTGGAGGGGGCTGTCGGCAAAGCCGACTTCGCCGACCCTGCCTATCCGACCTGGGTGGTCGGCCCGCAGGATGGCTCGGATTCCAGCCTCACGTTGAGCGCTTTCGGCACGGGCGACTGGTGGTTCAACGATCCGACCGTCACATCGGTTTACGTGTGCGACCCGTCTGCGACATCCGTGGATGCTGCCGAACAGGGATGCACCCTGCCGTCGGAGGCGCCCGCCACCAGGGCGCCATCCGGTGAGGAGGCGCGGTCGCTTGCGAAGGCCCTGTTCGCATCCACCGGCTACGCAGTGGCCGCCAACGACATCGAGATCACCTCCGGCAGCGACGGGACCAGCGCGAGCGCGTACCTGACGGTCGATGGGGTAAAAACGGGTCTTGATTGGAGCGCCTACTGGACGAACACGGGCGGTCTCGCCTACGCGTACGGGCACTCGGTGCATCCGGAGGCCCGCGGCACGTTCAACACCGTGTCACCGACGGATGCCGTGCAGCGACTCTCTGATTACCGCTGGTATGGAGCCGCGGGCCCTGACTATCAGGGCGGCGCGATGATGTTCGCGAAGGGCTCAGCGGTCGAGGACGCTCCCGGGAATGTCGACGGGTCGGGTGGAGCCGAGGATTCGGGTACGGGGCCGGAGGCTCCGCCAGCTGTCGATCCGACCCCGCCCACTGATGTTCCCGCCGAGCCGTCCATGCCGGCACCCGACGAGACGCTGCCTCCCGTCGACATCCAGCCCACTCCGGACGTCGTGGAGGTTACCGTCGACAAGGCTGCGGCGACGCTGTTGCTCATGTGGGACGCCAACGGCAACGCCTGGCTCGTTCCCGGCTATGCCATGCAGATGCCCGAGGGCTGGTGGAGCGCCGTTGTCAGCCTCATCGACGGGGTGATTGCGCTTCCCGAGCAAATGTAGGCAGGGTGCGGAGGCGAGGGAGTCGCTACCGGCTGGTACCGTGAACGCGTGGTCCACAGGCTCACTCGCGACGAGGCGCGCCGCATCGCGGTGCAGGCGCAGCTGCTGGATGCGAACCGGGCCGGTGACGTCGTGGAGGTCGCCGAAACTTTGGGCGCGATCAAGATCGACCCGACCGCGACGATCGCGCCGGCCGAGCACAGCATCCTGTGGTCGCGGATCGGGAGAGGATACGACCCGATCCAGTTGTCGAAGGCGGTCGAGATGGATCGACTGCTGTTCGAGTTCGACGGCGCGTTTCGGCCGATCAGCTTGCTGCCTCTCATGCTGCCGGGGACGCGGCGGTGGCCGCAGCGGGCGAGCAGCCGAGCCTGGCTGGAGGCGAACGACAGTTTCCGCACGGACGTGCTCGCCCGGTTGCGTGCGGAAGGTCCGCTGCTCGCATCCGACATCCCCGACACCGCTGCCGTCACGCGCGGGACCGAATCCGGCTGGTATGGGACCGGGCAGGTGGTGCACATGCTCGATTTCCTGATGAGGCAGGGCGAGGTGGCGATCGTCGGGCGTGCGGGCCGCCATCGGAGGTGGGATCTGGCCGAACGGGTATATCCGCAGAACCTTCCCGACTATTCGCTCGAGGATGCGGAGCGGATGCTGCAGGAGCGCCGCCTTCAGGCCGCGGGCATCGCGAAGCAGAAGTCGCCGTGGACGCCCATTGGAGAGGTCGGGGAGCCGGCGGTGGTCGAGGGGAGCGCATGGAAGTTCCGCGTCGACCCGGAGGCACTGACTGCGCTGAACGATGACCCCGGCGGCCGGGTGGCGTTTCTCAATCCTTATGACGGAATGCTGTTTGACCGTCCGCGCTTGAAGGAGATTTTCGAGTTCGAGTACGTGCTGGAGCAGTTCAAGCCGAAGTCGCAGCGCAAGTATGGTTTCTTCGCGTACCCGATCCTCATGGGGGACCGGTTCGTCGGGATGCTCGACGCCGTAGCCGGGGACAAGCTCACCGTAAATGCCGTGCACGAGTTCCTGCCGTTCGATGCGGAGGAGGACGAGATGGTTCGGGCGGAAATCGACGGACTGGCCGAGTGGCTGGGGATAGAAGTGTCTGCCTGGTGATCAGAGCGCGAGCAGTCGGTCGGTCTCGCCGAATACTTCGAGCCCCGCGCACTCGCCGACGCCCTCAATGAGGACCCTGCCGTCGTGGTCGGTGTGCCGGAACTCGATGCGGGCATCCAGGGTCTCTTCGACCCGCTGGTGCATGGCGGTGCGCAAGGGGGCGTGCAGTAGGCCGCCGCGCAGGCGTTCGGCGGTGAGGTCGAGTACGCCGTCCGGGCCGCTCACCGACCACCGCACGTGGCTGTCGTCGATCGTGAGGGAGCGTTCGGTGGACCGGTTGTAGGTGGTCCACTTGTGCAGGCGGCCGCCGTGCCGGAATCCGATGATGGATCCGCGGAATGACCCGCGCAGCCACGGGATGATCGCAACGGAGGCGATGAGCGAAGCATCCGTGTTGTCGTGGGCGGCGCCGTCGCCGGTTGTGGTGTCGATGTGGTTGCTGGCCATCCAGACGTAGCCGGCCGGGAACGCTTTGCCCCAGTCCTTTTCGATGTAGCCGCGGCCCTCGTCGAAGGAGGTGGCGACCCCTTCGACGTCGATCGTGCCACGCAGTTCGTGGCCGAACGAGACGATGCCGTGGAAGCACTCCATGAACGGCACGAGGCCGTACCAGCCCATGATGCCCGGCTCGCGCGCGGTGACCGGCCACGGCATCATCGGCGTCGCGTAGTCGATGCGGCCTTTCAGCTGTGGCAGGTCGAGCGTGATGCCCTCGGCCGAGAAGTGGTTGCCGCCCACCTGAACTTCGAAACGGCGGTCGGATGCCCGGAACTCCTCGACCGGGAACCGGTGGTACCAGGAACGCCCAGTGAGCCCGTCGAGCACCTGCACAAAGGCTTCGTCGCGC
>JAHBST010000113.1 GCA_019638975.1 Cryobacterium sp. | reverse complement strand
CAACCAGGAAGGCCGCGGAATTGGAGTTCTTCGGCGTCGCTATTTCACGGTCTTCGTCCACGCGCGCTCAGGCACTCGCGCATGTGCGCCGCGATTTCGAGATCGAGGTTCGCGTATGCGACTTCGTCGTCGTAGTCGCCGTCCGAGGTGGAGAGGCGCCCCTGAAGCTTGAGGCATGCGATCATCGCGACGCGTGCGGGCGTTTTGAAGAAGTCGGCGGTGCTCGCGCGCCCTATGGCGCGCGAATGCCCAGCGTAGTCATGGTCGAATGCCAGGCGATGGCTGTAGGTCACGCCGAAAACACGCTGGGCAACCTCCGCGCAGTCGCGCGCGACCGCGTTCACGTCTCGGCCAGTAGTCCCTTGCTGCGCGAAGGCACGAAACGGATCAATCTTGGCCTCTTCGAGCGCCGCGACGAACGCCGGTAACTTCTCGTGAAAGGCCCTCCAGCCATCCGCACGGATCGACGCGGTGATGCTGCTCGACTGGTCCTTGGGCGGGCGCGTCGCCGGCTCTTGTTTCGTGTCCACGGCGACGTGTCCCTTGCTCGTGAGATCTTCGATACGCCGCGCCTGCTGCTTGGCCGCGCTTTCGTTGCTCACGAACTTGCGGACGGTGATCCCTGATCGCGAGCGTTCGTAGAGAATGTTTCCGTCGCGCGCGATGTCCACGACGGCCCCGTCGACTGCGAGGTATGAGCCCCACGTCAGTGCGGGAAGATCCGGCCGGGGCGTGCGCTTGGCCATGACGGCGTTCCGATTCTACCATCGAGAACGAGCGATCCTTCCCTACGCCGCGATTCGTCGCTCGAACCCCAAGGAGACGCCGGTACACAGCGCGCCAATCGCCCCCGCGCAACTACTCGCAGAATACCGCGATACCTGGTCCCGCTCGCCCTGGTCACCCTCGGCGGGCGGTCTCGTAAGTAGGACCAGCGGGAGCAGCTCGAAAGGCTTCGTCCCGTTGAGACGCGTTCGGTTGGTTGGAAATGATAGATGTGGGGGTTCGGGGGAAGCTCCGACTTCGCACACTCCACTCGTCAGGGATCGTTCATGCGCCTCCTCCGAACCACTGCCATCGTCGTTACGCTCGCCTCGCTCGCGGGTCTCGCGCAGCTCGTAGCCTGTGGAGGGGATGACGAGACTCCGGCCGATCCCTCCTCTCCCGACGGCGATGCAGGTACGGATGCCGCGCCGCCTGGCACGGCCTCCGGCTCCACGCTCACGATCTCGAGCTCGCGTGCGAAGGTCTATCTCGGACAGACCGCGAAGATCGACGGCGCCGCGATTGCGCCCGAGATCGTCTCCAAGCACGCGTGGACCGTCGTCGCAGCTCCCTCGACGAGCGCGATCAAGACCGAAAGCATTCAGGAAGCGGCGACGCCGACGCCGTCGTTCAAGCCCGATCAGCTCGGACTGTTCACCCTCCAGGTGAGCGGAGCGAAGGCGGACGGTACGACTGTCTCGGTCGTCGTGATCGTAGAGGCGATCGATGTGCCGGTGTTCGTGCGCGACCTACACGTCACCAACGGCGACCCGACCCTCGCCGCGACCTCGACGACGAACACGCTCGTTGCCGGAGCATACGGCAGCGCTGCTCGAGCGATCGATTGTCCGGTGACGACGAGCGTCGACGGAGGGGACGGGAGCAACCTGCTCGTCCAGGCCATCATTGGGACGAGAAGTGGGGCTGTCAGCGGCGACTCGTGGGAAGGACCTCCGGGAACACCATCACGCGTCGCGCTCCCCGACATACGGTTCGCGCCCGCCGGCATCACCGTAGGTCTCACGGTGGCGACGTCGACTTCGAGTTGCGGTGCGGCCGAGGCCAAGGTCCTCGACACCACGTTCGTCAGTGCGAATCTCGAGGTCGCCCCTGCGTCGGTCCCGAACTTCATCTTCAACGCGCGCTTCTCTCCGGACGGCAATCGCATCGCTTACATCAACGACGTTGGTGGCTCGGCTCGCATCTCGACCGTCGGCTTCGACGGTGCCGGCAAACGAGACCTCTCGCCGACCACCGCGGTCGGAGATGGCTCACTCACCACACTTGGCGCCACGCCCATCATTGCACCTTCAGCAGCCGAGGTTATTGGTCCGGTAACGCCTCGGTGGAAGGACCCGACGCACGTCGGCTGGGTCTCCTTCACCGGGGAAACGGCGGCGCTCGCCGCACGTGAGAGCTGGGAGCTCTGGGTCGTCGAGGACAAGGCGGGCGCGCAGGCCGAGCGCGCTATGGTCTGCACGGGATCGGGACTCACGCACTTCGACTTCCTGCCCGACGGCACAGTCATCGCAGCGGTGAAGCATCCCGCCGAAGCCGAGAAGCTCGGGATCATGGACCTCGTCGTCTATCGCGCGAACGCGGCGACGAAGGCCTGCGAGGTCGTGCGCAACTTGACCAAGTACACGGTCGACGGCTCGATCGCCCGCGACTTCGCGCTCTCGCCGGACAAGTCGACCGCCGCGTTCTTCGCAGGGGGCGCAATCGATCCCGACTTGGGCGGCTCTCTCTTCCCGATCCTCACCCTGCTGTCCACGGTGCCGGTCAACGGGTCTCTTGCGCCGGCCCCCGTGCCTGGCGTCACGGGGCGGGCCGACTTCGGCGTTGGTCCGCGGTGGGTCGGCGGCGGCACCGCCATCACGTGGGGGCAGGTCGATGTATCGTTCGCTCCCGGTTTGCCGCTCAGCCGTTTGATGTCCGTTCCGGTCGGCGGCGGTCAGCCGATCGCCGTCACAAACAACGTGATCGGAGCGCTTCCAAGCGGCGACGGCGGGCTATCCGTCGACTACCACCTTCGCTTCGGCATGGGACAAGGCTGCACGGCCGCGCCAGGCCCCATCTCGAACGGCATCCTGATCGCGTTCGGCCTCCTCGGTGGAGCGACCGTCATCGCCCGCCGCCGCTCGCGCTGAAGAAGTGGCCTGAGCAGCCGCTGAGTCGGTGAACACTCGAGGTAGAAGCGTGCGGCTTCGTCCCGAACTCTGTTGAAATCGGGTGGCGGCGCATTGGCAACTACGCGGCCTTGTCGGGGGCGTCAACGACGGTCGGCTGCTGAAGCCGAGCGTCATCACGAAGAGCCGAGTGCGTCGGAACTTTCCGGTCTCGGGATGCCGAACCATCGGACCATCGCCGTAGTCGACCTGCGCTTCGTGACCGGGCTCGGTCACGATCACGGGATGAGCCTCGCGGACGGTGGCGCCGCGGATCCCGCGAACGAAGCGCATCACGCTCGCGTACCGGGCCGTGAACCCATGTTGCGAGACGAGGTCCTGGTAGATCGCCTTTGCGTTGCGTCTCCGGGCGAGTCCGTGCTCGACGCCCTCGCGAAACGGCTCGCACGCGCTGACCGCCGGCGACCGCCGCGACGTCGGCCATGGCGACGGCGTCGGTGCAGAGTCGGTGATCACCTCTTTGGCCGCATTTGCCGCCGGAGCAGGCTCCACGGGTGCTGCGCTCGGCTCCGGGTCGGTGATCGCCTCTTTGGCCGGCTTTGCGTGCCCCCACTGGCCGGCTGGGCGAACCGCAATCCCCGCTGCTCGCAGATAGCGGCTCGACGTCTCGCGGCGAACGCCCGTCGCCTCTTCGATCCGGAGCAGCGGCCACCCAAGGCGGCCCAGCGCGAGTACTTGCTGCTTCTTGTCGTCGCTCAAGACGTTGCCCATCACGGGCGGTTGGGCCTCGGCCCTCGCGCCCGGTCAACGTCCCGCCCTCAGCTCCTTTGGCC
>JAHBST010000112.1 GCA_019638975.1 Cryobacterium sp. | reverse complement strand
GGCGATGAAGGTAGAGACTGCCGTACCCGTTTCGAACTCACCCGCGACCTGAATGGCCACGAGAACTGCAAGGATGAGGGCGACCCCGCCGACCCCTCCCGTGATCGCATAGCTGTACTCGATAGAGAGACTCTCGCTCACGCTTCCGCCCACGCCGTCAAGGGAGTTCCAGGATGCCCGCGCTAAACCGTAGCCAATCTCGAGCACGACTGACAGGGCGAAAATCCAGCGAATGACGGGCAGGCTCCAACTTTTCCTGAACTCGGATCGAAGCAATCCGCGAAGACTCGATCGAACTGGCCGGGCGACGTGCGGTATTTCGGCGGGGTCTCGTGGCGCGACCCGACCGAGGCTGCGCGATGAAGCGCTGAGGTCGTGTCGGATGAACGCAAGAATGGCCCACGGTACGACAAAGACTGACCAGACGCCCAGCACAAAGAGTGCACCCAAAAGCGTTTCCGACGCTGTGCCCGGGAGCGATGTCCCCAACACGACAACACCGTCCTGCACATGGGCCGTCGCGAGCGCAGAGAGGGCCGTCCCTGGAAGTACCGAATTGAGCCAGTCTCGGCCCGTACCGACAGGGAGCACCGCGACAAGGAGGGGAAGGATATAGATCGCGGCGACGGGAACGAGCACCGCAATCATCCGTTGTCGGGACCAAGCGCCGAGCCCGAGGGAAAGCAACGCGAGAATCCCGGCACCAAAGGCCAAGCCACCCGTGCTCGCCAACCACGCTGAAGAAGTGATCGCGTCAATGGGCCGCGCCTCGACCAGTGCAATTAGTAGGGCGGAGCCGCCGGCCAGGAACCCGGCAAGACCTGCCAGAAGAATGACCGAACCACAGATTGCCAGCGTCTTCGCTGCGAAAAGCGTGCCTCGACGCGGCGAACTGGAGAGAGTCGCACCGATCGTTCCTATAGCGAATTCACCTGCGACCGCCTCCGATCCGACGACAATCGCAAACAACTGAACTGCAACCCCCGCGAACGAAATGGCCGTGTTGACGATCGATGTGACGCCGACGAACCGGTGCTCCGACAACCCCGCGAGCCCTGCGACAACACCGCTCGCGACCGCGAGTAGAAGTACCGCCACGACGCCCCACCCCACGAGCGATCCGCCGATGAAAGCGCGAAACTGCGCCTTCGTCAGCCGCCACAGAGTGAGTTTCGGCGGGCTTCGATCGAACACGGCCGCCGCGGTCATGCCGTCGATGCGTCGGGGTCGTTGCTCGCGTGAAACTCGATTTCATCCTCGGTGAGTGCACGGTAGCTTTCTTCGAGCGAACGCGATTCCTCGCTCAAATGCTCCAGCGGGATTCCCGCTCTCGCCGCAATAGCCCCGACCTCGCCCGCTGACAGCCCCGTCACCGCCAACGCACGGTCATCCAAGACTCGGATGGACGCACCTCGACGCCCCAACTCGGTGGCGAGTTCCGAAGCCCGCTCGCTCGCGGCATCCACGACCGCCGCTCCGCGACGCAGATCTGCCAGTGTCGCATTCTCTATTACGCGACCGCGCCCAAGGACGATCACGTGGTCGGCAACCCGCTCGACTTCCGACATGAGATGCGAAGAGAGGAACACCGCCGCACCTTCGGACGCATACCGACGACACAGTTCGCGAAACCAGCGAACGCCATCGATGTCGAGACCGTTCACCGGTTCGTCGAGAATCAGTGCTTTCGGTGAACCGAGCAATGCGGCGGCAATGCCTAGACGTTGCGTCATGCCGAGCGAAAATCGGCCGACACGTTCGCCTGCCACCGAATCCAGTCCGGTCTCGTCAATCACATCGTGAACTCTCGACCGAGGGAGCGCGTGGGTCGCGGCAACAACGAGAAGATGATCGAACGCAGTGCGTTTCGGATGCGCGAACTTGGTGTCGAGCAAAGCCCCAACCTGGCAGATGGGGTCGGGGTGTTCACGGAATGGGCGACCCCCAACGAGTGCACGCCCCGCGGTGGGTCTGTCGAGGCCGAGAATGAGGCGCATCGTGGTGGTCTTGCCCGCGCCGTTCGGGCCGAGAAACGCCGTCACCTTGCCCTCGTCCACGCGGAACGACACGTCATCGAGAGCAAGCCGATTGCCGAACCTCTTCGACAGGTGCTCAACCTCGATCACAGGGGAATCCTAGCGGTGAGCGATCAGAGCCAGCTTCGATGCACTCGTCGCCGAGTCACTGACTCTCGCGGCGCGCCCGCGTTTGCTCGGCGCGTGCCGCAAGTTCCGCATCGTCGGGGTATCCGACCTCCATGAGCGTCAGGCCCCTCGCGGGAACGACCTTGAATTCGCTCGTTCTCACTCGCTCGTCGCGAAGCTCGAGCAATCGGGTGGCGGTCAGCTTTCCCTCGCCCACGGCAATCGTCGCGCCGACGAGTGCGCGCACCATGCTGTGGCAGAAGGCATCCGCTTTCACTCTGGCCACAAGAACTCCTGAATGATGACGCTCCCAGACGAACTCCTGGAGCGTGCGGATGCTCGTAGCCCCGTCCCGCTGCTTGCAAAAGGAGGCCCAGTCGTGCAGCCCGAGGAGCGAACCTGCCGCGTCGTTCATTGCCGCTGCATCGAGCGCGCGGGGGAACCACAGAGTGCCCAGGCGTTCGAGCGGATTCCGCACGGCGCTCGCGTCGGCGATCCGATACTCGTACCGACGCCAAATCGCCGAGAACCTCGCGTCGAACCCAGCGGGCGCGATGCTCGATCGCGACACCCACACGTCCGCATCCAGCCCCGCAATGCCATTGAGACGGTCCGCCAGGGCGGATGCGCCGCTCCGGGGCCGACTGCGGTTCAACGCGGCGAGCTGCTCGTGCGATACATCGAGGTGGGCGACCTGGCCGAGCGCGTGAACTCCCGCATCCGTTCGTCCCGCAACGGTCAGAACCGGCGGCTCGCCGAATCGTCCGAACACGGTCGCGAGCGCGGACTGGAGTTCACCTTGCACCGTTCGCTGCCCCGGCTGCTGCCCCCAGCCGCGGAAATTGGTGCCGTCGTAGGCGATGTCGAGGCGAAGACGGATCCCATCGGCCATCGACGTCAGAACTCCCTGACGAGAGAGACGCTCCGGTTCGCCGCGACGAACCCCAGACCCGTGTAGAGTCCGAGCGCTCCCGTGGGGCTATCCGAGTCGACATCGAGGACGGCCATCTCCAATCCGGCGTCGGCGATCGCTCCGAGAGTGCGGGACAGCAAAGCGGCGGCGACACCGCGCGAGCGATACTGACGAGTCACTCCGACGAGCTCGATGTACGCGGAGGTGAATCCCTGAAGCTCGAAATCCTCCTCGTTCACTTCACTCAGGACGAAACCTGCGACATCCCCGTTGGGGGCGATCGCAAGGAACGAGAGGTCGCGCCGAAAGACCGAACGGCTCAAGGCTTCTCGCCAATCCTCCTCGATCGTCGGCTGACTTCCCCAGTGGTCCTGAAAAGCGTCGTTTCGGGCGAGCCTGACCGCTTCAGTGCGCTCGGCAGTGAACGGTACAACCTCGAATCCGTCGAGCGCCCGTGGCTCGATGGCAAGCGCGAGGTCGCGCCGCAACTCGAGGAAATAGCGCACGATGCGAAAACCGAATCGCCCCGTGAGACGGATCGTCTCCGTCGCCCGTTCATCCGCCCACACGATCATCCAGCCGGGAAGGCTCTTGTCGGACGCCGCGAACTGCTGGAGTGCTCGTCCCTCCTGCCAAGCGAGAACCTGCCGGCCGACACCCCGACCACGATGGGAGGGGCGCACGCCGCCGAGCAGGATGGAACGCACGAGAGTGTCCTGCCCGGGGCTCAGCAGATTGAGTCCGTACGCGACCACGCGCGAATCTGCGTCGA
>JAHBST010000111.1 GCA_019638975.1 Cryobacterium sp. | reverse complement strand
TCGCGCCGATCACACGGTAAATGTTGCCGCCGGAACCTCCGTCAACGCGGATGCGGAAGCCGCCATCGTCCACCGCTTTCGGTCGAAGAATGATGCGCTGGGCTGCCGGCTCGACGAGCGCTCGAGCCGACTCGACCATCTCGGCGAGTGCGAAGGACAATTGCTTCAATCCTTCCCGGCTGACAGCCGACACTTCGAAAACCCGATACCCGCGAGCTTCCAGGTCAGGTCGCACGAGTTCGGCGAGTTCCTGGCCCTCGGGGACGTCGATCTTGTTGAGAGCGATGATGCTGGGGCGCTCAAGCAACGGACGCTGGCCCTCCGGCACGGGGTACGCAGCCAATTCCGCGAGGATGATGTCGAGATCGCTCAGCGGATCCCGACCCGGCTCGAGCGTCGCGCAATCGAGAACATGGACGAGCGCAGAACAACGTTCGACGTGCCGGAGGAACTCGAGACCGAGCCCCTTCCCCTCGCTCGCGCCCTCGATGAGGCCGGGAACGTCGGCGATCGTGAAGCGCGTCTCCCCCGCCTGCACTACACCGAGGTTCGGGTGCAGCGTCGTAAACGGATAATCGGCGATTTTCGGCTTGGCTGCCGACAGCGCCGCGACGAGACTCGATTTGCCGGCGGAGGGATAGCCCACGAGCGCGACATCCGCGACTACCTTGAGTTCGAGGACGACGTCGCCCTCCCAACCGGGAGTGCCGAGCAACGCGAAACCGGGCGCTTTGCGCTTCGTGCTCGCAAGAGCGGCATTGCCGAGACCGCCCTGCCCTCCGGGGGCGGCGACGAAGCGCATGCCGGGCTCCGAGAGGTCGGCGAGTTCTGTGCCGTCGGAATCCTTGACGACGGTTCCGACGGGAACGCCGAGAACCAGATCAGGCGTGCTGAAGCCGCTGCGATTGTCGCCCATTCCCGGCCCGCCGTTTTCGGACTTCCTATGCGGTGCGCGATGGAATCCGAGAAGCGTCGTCACTTGCGGATCGCTCACGAGAACGATGTCGCCCGCATTCCCGCCGTTGCCGCCATCCGGGCCCGCGAGCGGCTTGAACTTCTCCCGCCGGACGGAAACGCAACCGTCCCCGCCGTTGCCCGCACGCAAATGGAGAGTCACCTCATCGACAAACGTCGCCATGGGTACTCCTTGCCCTTTAACGCCGCAAGGCGAGCCGAAGCTCGCCCACGGGATGGTTAAGTGTTGCGGTTTTTGGTTCGGCTACTTCGCTTCGACGATATTGACGACCTTCCGGCCGCCCTTGGCACCGAACTCGACCGCGCCCGCCTCGAGGGCGAAGAGAGTGTCATCGCCGCCACGCCCGACGTTGACGCCGGGGTGAAAATGTGTGCCGCGCTGTCGAACGATGATCTCGCCCGCGCTCACGACCTGTCCGCCGAATCGCTTGACGCCGAGGCGCTGCGCATTCGAGTCGCGACCGTTGCGGGTGGAGCTTGCTCCCTTTTTGTGTGCCATGAGTGCAGCCCCTTTACTTGATGCTCGTGATCTTGACGCGAGTGAGCTCGGAGCGATGCCCCATGCGACGCTTGTACCCGGTCTTGTTCTTGTAATTCTGGATGTTGATCTTCGGGCCCCGCAGGTCGCCGACAACTTCAGCGGTCACGGTGATCTTCGCGAGAGCCTTGGCGTCGTGAGTGATCTTGTCGCCATCGACGAACAGCACGGGGGCGAGTTCGACGTTTCCGTCCTTGTCCGCCTTGATGCGGTCAAGAACGACGATCGAGCCGACCTCGACCTTCTCCTGCCGACCGCCGGCGCGCACAACTGCGTAAACCACGTGGAACCCTATCTGTTGAAAAGACTGTCTCTGAATCAAGACTCTGGCGTTGAAAGCGGGCTCGGCCCAGCACACACCAAGGGTCAATACTACTGGTTAATCCTGAACGTGGTCAAACCTTGTCGATGAGTCCTGCGACCGGATGCTTCGCGGGGTGGGCCCGCAACCAGATCCAGAGCAAGACCCCGGAAAGAACAGTCAGCGGAATGAGGTTGATCGCCGCCGTCACGGCGGTATACAGCGCATTCGAGAACGCCCAAGAGGCATTGGACGAGACGGTCGTGAAGAATCCGGACGCCCATCCGAACACTTGCCCCGCCGAGCGGTCGAAGTTGTGGAACAGCGATCCGAGAAGTTGGACCAGAAATATGACAAGCGCTCCCGCGGCGACGGCGAGAAGAGACCTCGTCACGACGTGGGCGATGTGCAATTCGGCTGCGATGGGTGCGAGGAGCCACAAGCTGAGGAACACGCCGATCGCGAACGGAAGCACTCCGAGAACGAGTCCCCACACGTAGGCGGGAAAAACCTGATTCAGGCCGCTGTCGCCGTTGTTCTGCGCGAGGAGCAGTCCCGCGGTCATGATCGATGACAACAACTGCAACACGACCTGGGTTCCGATCACTACGATCGCAGCACTCGCTGCGGCAAGAATTCCTCGGCGACCGAACAGACTCGCGAAGCGTCGCATCTTTTTCATCCTTCTAGACTCTCACTCATGACGGTTCTGATCGATCAGCCGAGGTGGCCGGCGCACGGAACGCTGTGGTCCCACGTCGTCAGCGACGTGTCGCTCGAGGAGCTTCACGCCTTTGCGCGTTCGGTTGGTCTGCCGCCGCGGTCCTTCGATCGTGACCACTATGACACTCCCGAGCATCGGTTCGACGAACTGGTTTCCGCTGGCGCGCAGCCCGTCAGCAACCGCGAACTCGTGAAACGACTCGAGGCGAGCGGATTGCGCGTGAGCCAGCGGAATCGGCGCGAGACCTAATCCTTCGACTTCGCGGCGAGCCCCGCCGAAGATGCCCGCCGGGACGTTCGAGCACGACCGGAAGTCGGTGCCTTCGGCTCCCCATCGTCGCCGATCGGGGATGCCGGCAGCGAGTCGAGAACAGAGTCGAGCAATTGCTCGGCATCCTTCGCACTGATCTTTTTCGAAACTCGATTCGATCGGGCGACGGGGATGTCGAGAATCGCCACCGCATCGTCGTTGTGCGCATCGGAGGCGCCGGCGGCAGAATCGGCAGAATCACCGGCCGCACCCTGTGCAGTCTCGACGGTTGCCTGGTCGGCCGCCTTGATCGCTTGTTCGGCGAGTTCGACGACCGGTGTGATCGTGCTCGCGGCGATCTTGGCCAGAGCATTCTTCACGTCGTCCGTGATCGCGTGCGTGCCCCCGTTCGAGCCATTTGCGCCGGGAGCCGCCTTTTGCGCGGACTGGCCGCCCTTGCGCTGAGCCCTCTTCGGTTCGGGTTGCGGCGACTGGCGATGTTTCGTGACGGGGTCGTGGTGCACGATGATTCCGCGGCCGGCACAAACCTCGCAAGGCTCGCTGAATGACTCCAGGAGACCGAGACCGAGCTTCTTCCGAGTCATCTGGATGAGCCCGAGTGAGGTGACTTCGGCGACCTGGTGCTTGGTCCGGTCACGGCTCAAGCACTCCACGAGCCTGCGCAACACGAGATCCCGGTTCGACTCGAGCACCATGTCGATGAAGTCGACGACGATGATTCCGCCGATGTCGCGCAACCGCAATTGGCGCACGATTTCTTCAGCCGCTTCGAGGTTGTTCTTCGTCACGGTCTCTTCGAGGTTTCCCCCGGAGCCGACGAATTTGCCCGTGTTGACATCCACGACCGTCATCGCTTCGGTGCGATCAATGACGAGCGAACCGCCCGAGGGCAACCAGACCTTGCGATCCAGAGCTTTCTCGATCTGCTCGGTGATGCGGTACTCGTCGAACGGATCGCCTTGCCCCGGGTAGCGGATCACGCGGTCCGCGAGATCGGGTGCGACGGCGGTGAGGTACCCGCC
>JAHBST010000110.1 GCA_019638975.1 Cryobacterium sp. | reverse complement strand
CGTGGATGTTCAGCTCCCCGAGGAGACCGCAGGCCGTCTCGAAGGGGGCTATCCGCAGTTCTGGTTCCAGAACGACCAGCGCCTCACCCTCAGCTACCGTTTCGAGCCCGGTGCCGACGACGACGGCGTGACCGTGCAGGTTCCCATCGCATTGCTGCCGAGACTCGATCCGGCCGGATTCGACTGGCAGGTCCCCGGCGTGCGGGCCGAACTTGTCGCCGCCCTCATCAAGTCGCTGCCGAAGGCGATCCGCCGCAACGTCGTGCCCGCCGCGGACTGGGCGCACCGGCTCCTGCTGGACGCCCCGGCGGAGGGATCGGATGAGGTGAGCCTCCGCGAATACCTCGCCACCCAGATCCAGCGCCAGACGTACACGCCGGTCTCCGTGGACGATTTCGACCTCGATCGGCTCCCCCCGCACCTCCAGATCACGTTTGCGGTCATCGGGGAGAACGGCAAGAGGGTCGCGGCATCCAAAGACCTGGACGGCCTGAAACACAAACTCAGCACCCGCACGCGCGAGTCCGTAGCGAAAGCTCATGTGCACACTCCGAATGCGATCGAGCGCGGCGGGATCACGACGTGGGACTTCGATCAACTCCCCCGCGTCCTCGATACGACGCAGTCCGGCAACACGATCCGCGCCTACCCCGCCCTCGTTGACGAGGGCTCGAGCGTCGCGATCCGGCTCATGGCCACTCCGGGCGACCAGGCGAGGGAGCACCGCCGCGGTGTGCTGCGGATGCTGCAGCTCGGCATCCCCGCCCCGACCGGCTACGTGCAAGAGCATCTGACGACGGCCGAGAAGCTCGCGCTCGCCCGCAGCCCGTACCCGTCGATGAATGCGCTGTTCGCCGATTGCCTGCTCGCGTGCGCGGATGACGTTCTGGGCGAGCGCGACATCCGCTCGCACTCGGAGTTCGCCGCGGTGCGCGACGAACTGTCTGCGACGATCGTCGATTCGTTGTTCGCGGCGGTCGGCCTCGTGAGTTCGGTGCTCACCGCAGCGCGGGATGCCGAGAAGTCAATCTCCGCCGCGTCGAACATCGCGCTCATCGCACCACTCGCCGACGCCCGCGAGCAACTCGGCGCCCTCGTCTTCCCTGGCTTCGTCGGCCGAACCGGACTCTCGCAATTGCGCCGCCTGCCGGTCTACCTCGCGGGGATCAACCACCGGGTGGCGAAGCTCGCGGAGAACCCGGCCAGGGACCGCGCCTGGCTCACCGACGTGCAAACCGCGACGGAACGTTACCGCACCGCAGGCGGCGAACTGCCGCCGCATCCGGATGCCGCTGCTGGCCTCACCCATGCCCGCTGGCTCCTGGAGGAATTGCGCTTGTCCCTGTTCGCCCAGCACTTGCCGACGGCAGAACCCGTGAGTCTCAAGCGCATCTCGAAGCTCCTCGCCGAACTCTGAGTGACGCAGCGGCAACTAGCAGCGAACGGCTCGCGCCTTAAAGCACTTTCGACAAGAACGCTTGCGTCCGCTTGTGCTTCGGGTTGCTCAGCACTTCGGCCGGATCGCCGAATTCGACGACGACTCCGGCATCCATGAACACCAACTGGTCGGCGACTTCCCGCGCGAACCCCATCTCGTGCGTCACGACGATCATGGTCATGCCGGATTCGGCGAGGTTCTTCATCACGTCGAGCACTTCGCCCACGAGTTCGGGGTCGAGCGCGGACGTGGGCTCATCGAAAAGCATGAGTTTCGGGTCCATGGCGAGCGCTCGCGCGATGGCGACGCGCTGCTGCTGGCCGCCGGAGAGGTGCGCAGGGTAGGCATCCGCTTTCTCCGCAAGACCGACTCGAGCGAGCAGTTCGCGTGCCCTGACGACGGCCGCTTCCTTCTTGATCCCTTTCACGCGAATGGGTGCCTCGATGATGTTCTCGAGCGCCGTCATGTGGGGGAACAGATTGAAGCGTTGAAATACCATGCCGATGTCCCGCCGCTGCCGCGCCGCTTCTTTCGGCTTCAGTTCGTAGAGCTTGTCGCCGCGTTCCTCGTAGCCGACGAGCACGCCGTCGACCGTGAGGCGGCCGGCGTTGACTCGCTCGAGATGATTGATGCACCGAAGGAACGTCGACTTGCCCGATCCACTCGGCCCGACGAGACACATGACTTCTCCACGTGGCACCGTGAGCGAAATGCTCTTGAGCACTTCGTTGGAGCCAAAACTCTTCGACACCTGGTCGGCGTGGACCATGGGGATGTCGGTGGTGACGGCGGTCATCGCTGCTCCCTCCCTGGCTTCTCGGTCGTGCCGCTACCGCCAGCGCCCGGCGGAACAACGATTCCGGTGGTGACGGGAATGGCGCCGGTCTCGGTACCCTTCTTCTCCGGGCGCGCTTGCCCGACACCGCGAGAGAAGCGTTTCTCCAGGAAGTACTGGCCGATCATGAGGATGGTCGTGAACGCGAGATACCACGCTGAAGCGACGAGGAGCAACGGCACCGGGTCGAATATTGCGACAGAGATGTCCCGTGCGCGCCCATAGAGGTCGAAACTGAACGGAACTGCCGAGACGAGCGAGGTGGTCTTGAGCATCGAGATGACTTCGTTGCCCGTCGGCGGGATGATGATCCGCATGGCCTGGGGGATGACGATGCGACGCATGGTCTTCATCCAGGACATTCCCAGTGCGGTCGCCGCCTCATCCTGACCCTTGTCGACGGACAGGATGCCCGCCCGCACGATCTCCGCCATGTACGCCGCCTCGTTCAGTGCGAGACCGATGACGGCGAGCCAAAACACGTCGATGAAGCCTTTGGTCTCGAGGGAAAACCACGGCTGGGTGAACGGAATACCGATGTCGATCGTCTTGTAAATGGTCGCAATGAGGCCCCAAAAGACGAGTTGAACGTAAACGGGAGTGCCGCGGAAAATCCACAAATACAGCCACGCCACACCCTTGACGACGGGATTGTCGGACAGTCTCATGACGGCAAGAGTGATGCCGAGCACAATGGCGATCGCCATCGAATAGACGGTCAGAAGCAAGGTGAATCCGGCGGCCTGCGAAATGCGTTTGTCGAAAATGTACTTCGCAAAGTTTTCCCAGCCATACGCCTCGCGCTGGGATGCGTCGATGATGAAGAGGGCAAGCAGCAGGATCAGGATGACCGCGAAAATAACGCGCCCCGGATGCTTCAGCCTGATCGCCTTGATGGGGTCGGGGCGTTCGGTGACGTTCGGCGGCACGGTTGCCCATGCCGCCGAACGGCCAGTGTCTGGCGAACTCACGAAATTATCCGTTTGCTGCCGCGTTGATGGTGATCGTGCTTATGCCACCACTGGCAACTCCCCACTTGTCGAGGATCGCCTTGTAGCTTCCGTCATCGACCATCGACTGCAGTGCGGCCTGGATCGCCTTGACGAGCGGCGACCCCTTGGTCACCGCAATTCCGTACGGGGCGTCCTCGAAGGATGCACCGGCGGGCTCGATCTTGTCCTTCAACTGCGAGATCGCGTAGAGCGTGATCGGAGTATCGGCGCTCATCGCATCCGCGCGACCGTCGGCAACCGCAGTGGTCGCGTCATCCTGCTTGTCGAACTTGAGGATCTTGATGGCGGGCTTGCCGGCATCCGTGCACAGCTTCGAAGCGGCAGGCAGTTCGTCGGTCTCCTCATAGGTTGTCGCCTGCACGGAGACGGTAAGACCGCAGGCATTGGCCGGGTCGACGTTCTTCCCGATCGGCTGCGCCCACTGGACGCCCGCAGTGAAGTAGTTCACGAAGTCGACCGACTTCTCGCGCTCGACATTGTCGGTGAAGGACGAAACGCCGATGTCGTACGTGCCGCCCTTGATGCTCGGGATGATCTTGTCGAAGCTCGAGATCTGGTAGTCCGCCGTGAGTCCAAGCTTCGCGACCATCGCGTTCGCCAGCTCGACGTC
>JAHBST010000011.1 GCA_019638975.1 Cryobacterium sp. | reverse complement strand
CGCCGCAAACCGGGACGAGTTCGCCGACGCGGTTCAGAACATCCTCGGTGCGCCCGTCGAGGTGATCTCCGGAACGGAAGAGGCCGCCCTCTCCTATCGGGGTGCGCTCACGGCGCTCGCGCCCGCGGATGCCGACGACCTCTCCGTCCGGCACCTCGTCGTCGACCTCGGCGGAGGCTCCACGGAACTCGTGCTCGGCACACAATCGCCCGACGCGGCGTTCTCGATGGACGTCGGATGCGTGCGCCTCACCGAGCGCCACGTGCACGGCGACCCGCTCTCGGATGGCGAGATCGCGAGCATCCGTCGCGACGTGGCGACTGCTCTCGACACCGCGTCCACCGCGGTCGACATCGCCGCCGCGACCGACCTCATCGGCGTCGCGGGAACCGTCACGACGATCACCGCGCACGCACTGCGGCTCTCGTTCTACGATCCGCTCGCGATCAACGGCGCGCGATTGCCGATTGCCGACATGCTGCGTGCGTGTGACGAGATCAGCCGCATGACGCGTTCCGACCGCGGTGCCCTGCCATTCATGCACCCGGGCCGTGTGGATGTCATCCAGACGGGAGCCGTGATCTGGTCGACCATCGTGCAGCGGATCGCGGATGCCACGGCCGCAGCAGGGGCGCCGCTCGCGGTCGTCACGACGAGCGAACACGATATCCTCGACGGCGTTGCCCTGTCGCTCGTGCTCCCGCCCGCCGGGACGTGAGCCGATGCGCTGCCGGACCGGATTCTCGCCCTTACCCAGGATCGGTGCTTGAGGTTACTCTGGGCGAATGTTGTCGGAAAAGGACACCCTCAAGCGATACCTCCAGCAAGCCAGGGAAGCGCTTCTGTGGAAGCTCGACGGGGTGAGCGAGCGCGACGTGCGATGGCCTATGACGCGCACGGGCACGAACCTGCTCGGCATCGTGAAGCACGTGGCGACCGTCGAGATCGGCTACTTCGGCGAAGTGTTCGACCGGCCGTCGGGCGAGCCTCTTCCCTGGAACGCCGACGACGCCCCCGACAACGCCGACATGTGGGCGACGGCCACGGAATCCCGCGCCGAGATCATCGCGCTCTACCACCGTTCGTGGGCCCACTCCGATCGGACGATCGATGAACTCCCGCTGGATGCGCCAGGCGTCGTCCCGTGGTGGCTGCCGGAATCTCGCACTGTGACGCTGCACCGCATCCTCGTGCACATGATCGCGGAAACGGCGCGTCACGCCGGCCACGCCGACATCCTGCGCGAGCTGATCGACGGCCGGGCCGGAGTGCGCGCCGACAACAGCAATCTGCCTGACCACGACGCCGCGTGGTGGGCTGAATACGTCGCAACGCTCGAGCGCGCAGCAGTCGAGGCTGCCGAGTGAAGGCGCCGGAGCTTCCGCTCGAAACCGATCGGCTCCTTCTTCGAACCTTCACCGACGCCGACGCGGAGCGGTACTTCTCGTACCGGAGTCTGCCGAGCACGGTGCGCTACTTGTATCGAGACCCGATGACACTCGACGACGCCGTCGAGCGGATGCCGAAATATGCGAGCCTCGAATTCGAAAAGGACACCGACATCTTCACTCTCGCGATCCAGCCGAAAGACAAAGCCGAGCTCGCGGGGGAGATACTGTTCAAGCTCGAGAGCGTGCGAGCGAAGCAAGGGGAGATCGGCTGGAGCCTCCATCCCGATTCCATGGGTAACGGATACGTGACCGAGGCGGCGAACGCTCTTGTGCGGCTCGGATTCGGGCACTTCGGGTTTCACCGCATCTTCGCCCGCATCGACACGGACAACGCGCCGTCGATCCGGGTCGCGGAGCGGCTCGGAATGCGCCGCGAAGCGCACCTCATCGAGAACGACTTTTTCAACGAACGCTGGGGCAGCGAATTCGTCTACGCTCTTCTCGCTGCCGAGTTCGAGGCCCGCGGCGACTAGCTGCCGATCGCGCTCGGCGAGCGCCGGCATCCGGTGGGGTATCGGCTTATTTATCCGATTTCGCCCCGATTTCCTGCGGGATTGGCCGACGCGCGTGCACATAATTTCCTCATGATTCCTGCTCGCTCACATTTCTCGTTCGCCGCCGTGGTCGCCGCGGGTCTCTTGCTCGCCGGATGCGCTCCCGCGGCATCCGATACCGCCCCTGGCGGGAATCCGGGCTCGCCTCCCGGGAGCGGTCCCGCTGACTGCAGCGCATTCGACGGTCAATCCGATCCCGAGTTGATGTTGTTCACATCGTCGGCGATTGCGGCGGGACCCGAAGCCGGCCAGAAGTACGGCGACGGCACTGAACTCTCCATCACGCTGTCGAAAGAGGCGATGGATGCCGGGCTCCTCCCGCAATTCGAGCTCATCGCACTCGGCTCGGACGGCGCCCCCGTGCTCGTGTCGAGTCTCGCGTTCGACCCCACCACGGGCGGCGACGGAACCTATTCGACGAGTTCTCTCGAGTTCGGCAACGACACGCTCGTCGGCAAACCGATCATCGCGGAGATCTTCGCCATCAGCGACGCCACGATGGACGGCGCGAGTGCGCACGGCGACAAACTCCTGCTCGGCAACTACTGCATGACTTACGCGAACGACGGGTCGTAGCGCGAGGGCGACGCGTCGCGGCCCGGCACGAGCCGTCGGCTAGGCGAGAGCCGCCGCGTCGAGCGCGAACAAGTCGTCCTTGCCCGCCGTTGCGGCGCCCTGCAGCGCGGCCGCTTGCGGCAGCAATTGCTCGGCGTAGAACCGCGCGAGCACGAGCTTGTCCTCGGCGAGCTTCTTGTCGCCGGACTGCGCCGCCGCGAGCGCTCCTTTCGCGAGCAACCAGCCGCCGAGAGTCACGCCCCACATCCGCAAGTAGGGGGATGAGCCGGCGAGAATCGAATTCGGGTCCTGCAGGCCGTGCCGCAGCATCCAGTTCGTCGTCTTTCCGAGCGCTTCGACGCTCGAGGCAAGATTCGAGCGGATGCTCGCAAAGCCCTTTCCGGCCTTCGCGAGGTCCTTATCGAGCGAGCCGATCTCTGCGATGAATTCGGTGAACGACGACCCGCGCCGGACGCCGAGCTTGCGGCCCACGAGGTCCGCCGCTTGCACGCCGTTCGTGCCTTCGTAGATCGCGGCAATGCGAACGTCCCGGTAGTACTGCGCCATGCCGGTCTCCTCGATGAAGCCCATGCCGCCGTGGATCTGGAGTGCGATCGACGTGAGCTCATTGCCGAGATCCGTGCCGAAGCTCTTGCAGATCGGGGTCAGGATGCCCACGATCTCGTCGGCCCGGGTACGCACGGATTCGTCCGGGTCGTTCGTGCTGATGTCGACGTGGACGGCGTTGAGCAGCATGAGGTGGCGCGCCGCTTCAAGGTACGACTTCTGGGTCATGAGCATGCGGCGCACGTCGGGGAATTCGATGATCGCTGAGTCTTTGCCTTTGGCGCCGATCGCGAGTCCCTGGCGGCGCTCTTGCGCATAACTGAGCGACTGCTGGTACGCGCGTTCGGCGACGGCGACCCCTTGCATTCCGACGGAGAGCCGCGCGCTGTTCATCATGACGAACATGATGCGCATTCCCTTGTTCTCCTCGCCGATGAGGTATCCGGTCGCGCCCTCGTAGTTCATGACGCACGTGGGGGAGCCGTGGATGCCGAGTTTGTGTTCGAGCGAGAGGCACTCGACCGCATTGCGCTCGCCGAGCGAACCGTCCTCGTTCACGAGGAACTTGGGCACGATGAAGCACGAAATACCTTTCGTGCCCTCGGGCGCTCCGGGCGTGCGGGCGAGCACGAGATGCACGATTTGCTCGCTCAGGTCGTGTTCGCCGAACGTGATGAAAATCTTCTGACCGGTGATGGCATACGTGCCGTCGTCGTTCTTGACCGCGCGTGTCGTGAGCGCGCCGACATCCGTTCCGGCTTGAGGTTCGGTGAGGTTCATGGTGCCGGCCCATTCGCCCGTCACCATCTTCGGCAGATACGTCTTCTTCTGCTCGTCGCTTCCATAATTCAGGAGGGCTTCGATGGCGCCTTGCGTGAGGAGCGGGCACAGCGCGAACGCCATGTTGGCAGAGAGCATCATTTCCTGAAGGATGAGACCGATCGTGCGCGGAAAGCCGCCGCCGCCGAACTCTTCTGGCAAGGGAACGCCGCCCCAGCCCGCCTCGACATACGCGTGGTAGGCCTTGATGTAGCCGGGCGGAGTCGTGACGCTGCCGTCGTCGTTTCGGCGTGCCCCGACGATGTCGCTGTCGCGATTGGTCGGCGCGACGACGTCGGACATGAATGAGCCCGACTCGGTGAGGATGTCGCGAACCGTATCGAGGTCGGCGTGCTCGAAGCCCGGCAGGGCCGCAACCTTCGGGTATCCCACAACGTGTTCGAGTGAAAACATCAGGTCGGAGATCGGTGGTCGGTATTCGCTCATGTTTGTCAGAGTAGCCCGGCTTGCTGTGGGATCCGAAGCGGTTGTCGGCAACCTCAACCGCCGTGGTCGCGGCACCGGATTTCGTTGTCGGTCGCCACGAAACGCAGGGAGTAGCGTGAAAGCATGGCAGGCTCGTTCGTTTCCAAAGTTTTTCGCAATCGTCGAATCATGCGGGCACCGATCTCGCTCTACCGCGCCGGGCTCGGCTTCGTCTTCGGGCACCGCCTCATGATGCTCGAACACGTGGGCCGAACGTCCGGCGCGCGACGATTCGTGGTCCTCGAGGTTGTTACGTGCCCGAGTCGCGACGAAGTGATCATCGCGTCAGCGCTGGGCCGCACCGCGCAATGGTTCCAGAATCTCGAAGCCGAACCGGCGTGTCACGTGAGCATCGGATTCCGCCGGCGGGTCCCGGCGACGGCGGAAATCCTTGAACCGGATGATGCCGCACGATTCCTCGCGACTTACCAGACGGAACATCCGAAAGTATGGAAAGAACTGGACAGGATCATGACCGCGCTTCACGACGGGGATCCCGATTTCGAATTGCCGCTCGTTCGGCTGGCCCTTCAGCCCGTCTAGGGTCCTCAGCCTTCGGCGAGAACGATGACCTTGTCGGCGGCCGTCAGAGTGATGGCTTCCGTTTTCAAGGGATTGAGCCGGACACCGTATCCGTTCGAGGAATCATGGGCGTGTTCGGCGAGGCGATAGCCGATCGCGGTCTCGCCTCGCCGACGCGCGGCCTCCAGAACTGAATAGAAATCGACGACCTGGCCGGGCCGGATGTATCGCTCGGCCGGCTTGAGGTAAATTTCGCTTCCCTCGCTGTCGAACAGTGTGTCGAAGACGCGGGCAAGCTGGCGGTTCTCCGACAACTGCGAGAGTGCGAGACTGATGAGCTTGTCGCTCACGATGAAGTCGTCTGCCTTCGTGACTTCCGCGATTTCGCGGTTCCGGTCGTCGAGCATTTCGCTCACGATGTTGAGCTCGGTGCCGGCTTTGTCACCGATCTCACGCAAATGAAGTAGAGTCACGAGCGTTTTCGCATCCGCTCTCTGATTGTCGCCCAGCCCTTTGTAGGCGAGAACGATGATGTGGTCGAAGGAAGGAACGTCGAGAGATTCGAGGACGGATCGGCTCGTCGTGTCGCCGCGCACGAAATTGACGGTCATGTTGCTGCGGAGGAGGAACTCCGGCGGGTCGACATCCGCGACAACCGTCGTGCTGGATCCTTCGACAACGTACTCGTTCAGTTCCCTCATGATCGTTCGGAAGTCTGAGTTGAGGCCGAGCACGAGAGTGCGCTCGGGGCGGCGCGCGATTGCGACATCGTCGTTCACGGCGGACGAATCGGGAACGCCCGGGGTGGAAAGATGGATGGCGCTGTCGTCGGCGGCGATGTGGATGAGCTGGTCGCCTGCGCCAATCACCGTCGCCGCATCGGGGTTCAGGAGTACCGCCCCCGCGGAGACGATACCCATGACGCACGAGTCGACGTACGACAATTGGGCCTCGAAGAATGTTGAACCCGTCAGTGCGGGCTCCTCGGCGAAATAGAGTTCGTCGCCGTCGAAATCGAGGAGGTCGGTGTAGACGCTGCTCAACCCGCTTTGCCGGCAGGTTTGCACGGTAATGCGGCTGATGAGGTCTCTCGCGAGAACCCAACTGACTTCGTCGTGACCCACGAGAGTAGCCGCTTCAAGGTTTCGCGCATCCTGCAGTTCGCCGACGATGTCGAGCGGCCGGCTTCCCCGCCGCGGATTGTTCGTGAGTGCGAGGGCCATTTTGATGACGACCGAATCGGGGTCATCGCTCTCCTCCGGGGCCACGAGGATGATACTGCGCGCGGTGTGCGGATTCCCCAGCTCGAGGTCGCCGAGGTCCATCGGGTCGCCTTTGCGGACGATGATCCGAGTGCGGGTTCGTCGCGGCAATTGAGCCCTCAGTTCATCCTCCATCTCGACTTTGTCTCGATCGGCGAGAACCACGATGGCGGGCCGTTTCCGCGATTCGTTGGCGATGCAAATCTCGCTCGCGATGGGGAGGACCTTCTTGCTCCACCCGAGAATCAGCGTGTGATCGGCCTCGAGAACTTTCGACTTGCCCTTGCGCAAGTCCTCCACTTTGGAATCGAAGGCGCTCGAAATGATGCCGATGAGGCTCGCGACGATGATGAGGCCGCCGACCGTCACGACGAGCATCGCGCCCCGGAATGCCCAGCCTTCGTCGCCGCCCATCGTGCCGGGGTCGAGAGTGCGCATGAGGTTGCCCCACAGCACTTCGAAAAAGGTCAGCGAATGCTCACCCCTCGGAAACATTCCGAAGACCATGACGACGATCGCGACAAGCACGATGAACGCGAGAGTCGCGAGCGCAAGAAGTCCCATGACCGCGATCGTTCCGCGAGCCATGACATTGTCGAACCAGTAGCGAAATCGATCGCGCAAGCGCGCGGGTGGTGCACCCCGTTGTGGCATGGCCGCAATCCTAGTGGGGGAGGGCATTTCCGGCATCCGGTTGGTAGGCTGGACCGATAACCGAATATCGGGCCGCAACACGATGCGGGAGAGCCATCCGACGACCATCTCGGTGGCACCGAAGGAGCAAGCCTCCCCGCCAATCTCTCAGGTCACCAGTACCGCATCGAACTGGCCGCTCTGGAGAGCGAACCGTTTAAGCGGTTCCGCCCACGGTGAAAGCCGACGTCAGTCGGTGAAACTCTCAGGCTCAAGACAGAGGGGGAGTTCCACCGCTTCAGTGCCAGGAGAACTCGTGTCCGATAGTCCCGCGCAAGAACGTCCCTCCGATGAGAGGCTCTCGCCGCTCCACCAGATTCACGTCGACGGTGGCGCGACCTTCACCGATTTCGCGGGCTGGCAAATGCCCGTCAGTTACGGCTCGGACCTCGCTGAGCATCATGCTGTGCGCAATGCCGCGGGAATGTTCGATATTTCCCACATGGCGGAAATCGGCGTTACGGGGCCGCAGGCGATTGAGTTTCTCGAATATGCGCTCGCGGGCAAGATGTCGAATCTCGCGCTCATGCAAGCCAAGTACAGCCTTCTCCTCGACGAGAATGCCGGCATCATCGATGACCTCATCGTCTACCACAATGCCGAAGGCGAATATCTGATCGTGGCGAACGCCGGCAATCACGATCCGGTCGTCGAAGCACTCACGGCGCGCGCGGCCGGCTTCGACGTTCGTGTGGAGGATCGCAGCGATACGACGGCGCTCATCGCGGTCCAGGGGCCACGCGCACTCGAGATTCTCGAAGTAACCGACGGGTTCGAGATCATGGACGGCCAGGCGAGCCTGCGCGACGTGAAGTATTACTGGACGACCGCAGCGAGATTCAACGGCAACTCGGTATACATCGCACGTACGGGGTACACGGGCGAGGACGGTTTCGAACTTTACCTCGACACGAAGGATGCGCCAGAGCTGTGGCACGCGCTCATGAGAGCGGGAGAACCATTCGGCCTCATCCCTGCCGGGCTTGCGAGCCGTGACACGCTTCGCCTTGAGGCCGGGATGCCGCTGTACGGCCACGAGCTCGGCCGAGACATCCTGCCCGCCCAGGCGGGACTCGCGCGAGCAGTCCACTTCACGAAGGACGGCGATTTCGTGGGCCGCGCGGCGGCTGAAGCCGGCCCCCCGGCGGGCGCGCGCGTTTTGGTCGGACTCACGTCGGAAGGCCGCCGAGCCGGTCGCGCCGGCTACCCCGTCCTGCACGAGGGGGCCGTGGTCGGGACGGTGACGAGTGGCGCCCTCTCACCGACGCTCGGGCATCCGATCGCCATGGCTTTTGTCGACCCGGAATTCTCGGCGCCGGGAACAGATTTGGATATCGACGTGCGGGGCACCAGTGTCCCGACCACCGTCACCGCTTTGCCCTTCTATAAGAGAGAGAAGAACTGACATGGCTGACAAGACCACCTTCAAGTTCACGGCCGAGCACGAGTGGCTCGACATCGACGGGAACACGGCAACGATCGGCATCACCGATTTCGCGGCGGACAAGCTCGGCGATGTCGTCTTCGTCGAACTGCCGAAAGTCGGCAGTTCGATCCAGTCGGGAAAAGTCGTCGGTGAAATCGAGTCGACCAAGTCGGTGGGCGAATTGTTCGCGCCCGTCGATGGCACGGTCGTCGCGGCCAACGGCGAAGTGACGGGCCGGCCGGAACTCGTGAACGAAGATCCTTTCGGAGCGGGCTGGATGATCAGGATCGAGGTCGCGGATGCCACCGTCTTCGATTCTGCCGAGCTCATGGACTTCGACGCTTACGTCGCGCTGGTAGGGGAGTGATGGAGACGAGTTCCGCCACGTCGATCGGCGAGTTCGCCGGTCGCCACATCGGCACCGGTGCGGATGCCCAATCGGCCATGCTGGCCGCGATCGGTTACGACTCGGTGCCCGCGCTCCTCGCGGTCGCCGTACCGGATTCCATTCAGTTGACGGACGCCGAATCCATTCTGCCGCCTGCGGCGACCGAACGTGAGGCGCTTGCAGAGTTGCGCGGCATCGCGGCGCGAAATCGAGTCCACCGCGCGATGATCGGGCTCGGGTATTACGACACGATCACCCCTGCGGTCATCAAACGCAACGTTCTCGAGAACCCGAGCTGGTACACGGCGTATACCCCGTACCAGCCGGAAATCTCCCAAGGTCGCCTGGAAGCGCTCATCAACTTCCAGACCATGGTCGCCGAGCTCACGGGTCTCGATACGGCGAACTCGTCGATGCTCGACGAGTCGACCGCTGTCGTCGAGGGGATGCTGCTGGCGCGTCGGGCATCCGGCTCGGCCTCCAACATCTTCCTCGTCGACGAGGATGCCCTGCCCCAGACGAAAGCTTTGCTGGAAAATCGCGCGGAAGCGGTCGGCATCCAATTGCATTACACGGCCTACGACATGTCGCCGCCGCCGGACGACATCGACGTTTTCGGTGCGTTCATTCAATACCCGGGCGCTTCCGGCCGCGTGTGGGACCCTTCGGAAGTGATCGGCGCGGTGAAGGCCCAGGGCGGTCTCGCGATCGTCGCGGCAGATCTTCTTGCCCTCACGCTCTTGACGTCGCCGGGCGAGCTCGGGGCGGACGTCGCGGTGGGAACGACCCAGCGCTTCGGTGTGCCGATGGGTTTCGGCGGCCCGCACGCGGGTTATCTCGCGGTTCGCAGCGGCCTCGAACGGCAACTCCCTGGCCGTCTCGTGGGGGTGTCGAAGGATGCCGACGGTCATCCGGCATTCCGGTTGACCCTGCAAGCGCGCGAGCAGCACATCCGCCGCGAGAAGGCGACGTCGAACATTTGCACCGCTCAGGTTCTCCTCGCGGTCATGGCGGGAATGTACGCCGTGTACCACGGTCCCGAAGGGCTCAAGTCAATCGCCGAGCGAGTGATGTTCAACACCCGTTTTCTCGCGAGCGCGGCAACCGATGGCGGGCACACGATCGTGCACGGCAACTACTTCGACACCCTCACGCTCGAGACCGACCGCAGCGCCGACGACCTCGTGGCGCGCGCGTACGAGGCGGGATTCCTGTTCCATCGCGTCGACGACAATCGGGTGCAGTTTTCGGTCGATGAGACGACGAGCCGTGACGAATTGATGGTTCTTGCCAAGATTCTCGGCGCGGATGCCGAAACGCTCGAGGGCACCGTTCCGGGGCATTCGGAGCTTTCCGCTTGGATCCCGAAAGGCCTTCTTCGCTCGAGCAGCTATTTGACGCATCCAGTGTTCAACACGCACCGCTCGGAAACGAGCATGATGCGGTACCTCAAGTACCTCGCCGATAAGGATTACGCGCTCGATCGGGGCATGATCCCGCTCGGTTCGTGCACCATGAAGTTGAACGCTGCCACCGAAATGGAAGCCGTCACGTGGCCCGAATTCGCGGGGCTGCACCCGTTCGCGCCCGAAGCGGATGTCGAAGGCTATCTGGAACTCATCGGGCAACTCGAATCGTGGCTCGCGGATGTGACGGGATACGACTCGGTCTCGCTCCAGCCGAACGCGGGCAGTCAGGGCGAACTCGCCGGGCTTCTCGCGATTCGCGGATACCACCGCTCTCGCGGGGACGACGCGCGAACCGTGTGCCTCATCCCGTCGAGTGCGCACGGAACGAACGCGGCGAGCGCGGTGCTCGCGGGAATGAACGTCGTCGTGGTCGCGTGCGATGAGCTCGGCAACGTCGATGTGGATGATCTTCGCGCGAAAGTCGACGAGCACGCGCAGGAGCTCGCGGCGCTCATGGTCACCTATCCGTCGACGCACGGTGTCTATGAGCATGAGATCCGCGCGATCACGAAAGCCGTGCATGACGCAGGCGGGCAGGTGTACATCGATGGTGCGAATCTGAACGCGCTGCTGGGCTATGCGCGTTTCGGCGAGTTCGGCGGAGACGTCTCGCATTTGAATCTGCACAAAACGTTTTGCATTCCGCATGGCGGCGGCGGGCCCGGCGTGGGCCCGGTCGCGGCCAAGGCGCATCTTGCGCCGTTCCTGCCGGGCCATCCGATGGCGCAGCGACCCAATCGAATCCCGGAAGGCATGCCGGTCGATCTCGATGGAGGCATTTCGGAGCACTCACATCGCAATGTCGTTTCTGCCGCGCCGTACGGCAGTCCGAGCATTCTGCCCATCACGTGGGCGTACATCCGGATGATGGGCTCGGAGGGGCTGCGCGACGCGACGGGCGCCGCGGTCCTCGCCGCCAATTATCTCGCGGTCCGATTGCGCGAGCACTATCCCGTGCTCTACGCGGGGGAGAACGGGCTTGTCGCGCACGAGTGCATTCTCGATTTGCGCCCGCTCACGGAAGCGACGGGCGTGACGGTCGACGATGTCGCCAAACGGCTCATCGACTTCGGATTCCACGCGCCGACCATGTCGTTCCCGGTTCCCGGCACCCTCATGATCGAACCCACGGAGAGCGAGGATCTCGCCGAGTTGGACCGATTCGTCGAGGCGATGATCGCAATACGCGCCGAAGCGGATGCCGTGGGCGCGGGCGAATGGCCTGCGGACGACAATCCCTTGCACAACGCGCCGCACACGGCGAGGTCGCTCCTCGTCGGGGAATGGGAGCACGCTTACTCGAGGGAGAAAGCCGCCTACCCGGTTACGTCCCTCCTGCGGAACAAGTATTGGTCGCCCGTGCGCCGCGTCGATCAGGCGTGGGGCGACCGGAATCTGTTTTGCGCGTGCCCGCCTCCGGAGGCGTTCGCCTAATAAGGCCCCACCGTCGGCGTCTAAAGCCAGTTGAACGTGGCTGCCGCCCACGGATAGCCGACGAAAATCGCCGCGTCGATGATGAAGTGCGCGATGACGAGAGGCAGCACGCGCCCGTACCGCGAGTAGAGCCATCCGAAGAGAATGCCCATCGCGATGTTGCCGACGAATGCGCCGAAGCCCTGATACAAGTGGTACGTCCCGCGGAGCACGGCGGCGGACAGGATGATCGTCCAGCGGCTCCATCCCAGTTCCCGCAATCGCGCGAAAAGGTAACCGATGACGATGACTTCTTCCGTGATGCCGGCTCGTGCAGCTGACAGCAAGAGGATGGGCACCGTCCACCAGTACTGGTCGAGCGCCGTGGGGATGACGTTCACGGTGATGCCGAGGGCACGACCCAACACGTAGAGGCCGATTCCGGGGACACCGATGATGAGCGCGAGGCCGAGGCCGGATGCCGAATCGCGGCCGACGTGCCGGAAGTCGATTCCGAGTCTTCCAAGGTGCGGTCTGGCTCCCTGCCACAAGAGGAATCCGACGAGCGCGACGGGGACAAGATCGAAGAAGATGGCGAGGAACTGGTAGATGAGATCGAAGATCTCGCGATTGCTGAGCGGGGCGTTGAGGGTGGCGGTCTGCTGGGAGAGCGCCGTCGTCTGGGTCAGCCTGTTGGCGATCGCGACGACCGAATAGATCGCGGAAGCGCCGAGCGAGAGCCCGAGCACGATGAGAATTTCCCCCTGGAGTCGACGCCGTCGAGACCGGATGTCGGTATCGGCGAGCTCGGTCATGTCTCGCGCCCCGTCCTGCACGCGGGAGTTCCGCCGGGCAGAAGATGCCGGAATCGCGCGATCAGCCGATACCCGAAATCGGAAAGGATGAAGAACGGCGGCGTGTCCATGAGAATGCCGAGAAATCTCCAGCCGAATGCCGGCTGGTGTCTGAGCAGTTCGGAAACGGCGAGGTAGCCGCCGGATTGATGGACAGAGCCCGAGGCATCCGTCGAAACGAGCCAGACCATGGACGACGCTTCCTCGACGGTGAGACCGAGCCGCTCCAGGTCCGCCCATTGATAAGGGGTTGCCGGTGGCGCTGCCGGGAGAACGCGTTTCAACCACTCCACCGCCGAAGTGCAAAACCCGCAATCGCCATCGAATACGAGTGTCGTAGCCTCGCTTCGGACGGCGGCGGATGGCGACATGCTTTCGATGCTACGCGTCCATTCACAGGCTTTTCGCTCCCGAAATCCGAGCAGACGCTCGAATGGGTGCGAATTCCTTGCACAGGACGCAAGATTTCGCCGTCCTTTGCAAATTTCTCGTGTGCGCGTTACCACTGGGTAACGTTTCCGTTTACAGTTTTGCCTGTAGAGCACACCCTGCCTAGGGTTCTCTATAACAAGCGGTTCGGAATGCTAGGAATAATTCCGCGTCGTAATCCATCTTGCACAGGAGGAAAATTGAAATTCAGTCGCATAGGAGTGCCGATCGCGATCGCTGCAGTTGCAGCGATGGCGGTTACGGGTTGTACCACAACCGGCGAAACTCCGACTCAAGCAACCGGGGGCACTGTCACGGTCGCGGAGGTTAACGAGCTCACCTCGTTCAACCCCAACACCCCGCAGGGCAACCTGGACATGAACGCCAAGCTCACGGGTTACACCCGCTCGGGCTTCTTCTACATCGACAACAAGCTCAACCTTGTTCCTGACAAGAGCTTCGGCACCATTGAGAAGATCAGCGACGACCCGCTCACCGTCAAGTACACGCTCGCGAAGACCGCGACGTGGTCGGACGGCACCCCGGTGACCGCCGACGACATGATGCTGGCATGGGCGGTTCAGTCCGGCTACTACAACGACTCGAAGACGGACGCCGACGGCAACGTGACGTCGGGCACGACGTACTTCGACTACGCGGGCGACACCACGGGCCTCGGCCTCACGTCGCTGCCGGTGATCGGTGACAACAACATGTCGATGACCCTCACCTACAGCGAGCCCTACGCAGACTGGACGCTCATCAACCCGATCGATGCACCGGCACACGTCGTTGCTGACAAGGCGGGTGTTGCGCTCAAGGATGTTTTGGCTGCCATGACCTCCATGCCTCGCGGTGACGCGAGCAAGCCGGCCGCTCCGAACAAGGACCTGAAGGCCTTCGCGGACTTCTGGAACACCGGTTTCGACGCGACCAGCCTTCCGACGGACAAGAGCCTGTACCTCTCGTCTGCCGGCATGGTGCTCGACTCGTGGACGCCGAAGCAGTCGATCACGCTCGTGCGCAACCCTGACTACAAGGGTGACCTGAAGCCGAAGGTGGACAAGATCGTTATCCGCTTCATCGGTGACGCGCAGGCGCAAGTGACGGCTCTCCAGAACGGTGAGGTTGACCTGATCAACCCGCAGTCCTCCGCTGACACGATCAAGTCGCTCGAGGCGTTGAAGAACGTCACGACACTGACGGGCAACCAGTTCAGCTACGACCACCTCGACATCTCGTTCAACACGAAGGTGTTCAAGGACCCGAACGTTCGCAAGGCCTTCCTGATGACGGTTCCTCGTCAGCAGATCCTCGACGCGATCGTCACGCCGCAGAACCCGGACGCAACGCTGGATGACTCCCAGCTGTTCTTCCCGGGAACCGACGCGTACGACGCTTCCGTGAAGGTCAACGGCGCTTCGGTCTACGACAAGGTGGACATCGACGGCGCCAAGGCGCTGCTGAACGGTGCAAAGCCTGAGGTCCGCGTGCTGTACAACACGAAGAACCCGAACCGCGTCGCATCCTTCCAGGCCCTTCAGGCCTCGGCGGAGAAGGCCGGATTCAAGGTCGTCGACGGTGGTGCCGAAAACTGGGGCTCGCTCCTCGGTAGCGGAACCTACGACGCGTCCATCTTCGGTTGGATTTCTTCGGGTGTCGGTGTTGCCGGCGTCCCGCAGATCTTCAGCACCACGGGTGGCGGTAACTACAGTGGTTACTCCAACCCGCAGGTCGACCAGCTGGCCCAGAAGCTCCAGGTGACCCTGGACAAGAAGGCTCAGGACGACATCCAGATCCAGATCGACACCATGCTGTTCGCAGACGGATACGGCGTGCCGCTGTTCGTCGCACCCGGTGTCATGGCTCACAGCAACAACGTCACCGGCGTTGTGTACTACCCGGGCCAGGCCGGCATTGGCTGGAACTACTGGGAGTGGGCAAAGAAGTAATCTCCTGGCTCAGTCCGTAACGGACTGACCCTGGATGAACTTCCAGGGCGGAGCGCCGGGACCAATGGTCCTGGCGCTCCGTTCCGTTCAACACACCTGACCCACTTCTCTCCCGAGTTCGAGCGCCACAAACGCACCGGCTCGGCTAAACTTCCCGCAGGCCCGCCACAGATGTCGGTCCGCGAACGGAAAGCGTTCTTCCATGGTGACATTCATCACGAGACGACTGATCGTCTCGATCTTGCTACTGCTCGGCGCGGCGTTCATTATGTACCAGCTCACTGCCCTCGCCGGCGATCCGCTCGAAGAGTTCTATCAGAGCAGACTCCCCAACAAGGCCCAGCTCATCGCGGCGCGCACCGAGGCTTTGCAGCTCAACGTGCCGGCGCCCTTGCGATTCTTCCTGTGGTTGGGCGGAGCGGCCAAGTGCCTCATTCCGTTCGCGAACTCGTGCGACCTCGGGTTGACGGCACAAGGCCAAAAGGTCACTGACCTCCTTCCCATGGCGATGGGATCAACCCTCCAACTCGTGACAGCGGCCACGGTGCTCGCGATCGCCATCGGCATCACCTTCGGCATCGTCTCGGCGCTGCGCCAGTACACGACGTTCGACTTCGTCATGACCTTCGTCTCCTTCCTGCTGTACTCCTTGCCGTCGTTCTGGGTGGGCATCCTCCTCAAGGAGTTCATCGCGATCAAGTTCAATGACTTCCTCGGGGACCCGCAATTGGGGCCCATCTGGATAGCCGTGATCGCGATCGTGATCGGTTTGCTGTGGGTCGGCCTGATCGGCGGCGAATGGCGCCGGCGCGTAAGCGTCTTCATCGTCTCCGCACTCGCCACGGCAGCGGTTCTCGTCTACTTCTCGATCACCGACTGGTTCCTGCATCCGAACATCGGGCCGGTCTTCATGCTGATCATGTCGGCGGGAATCGGCCTCGTCCTCACCGCGATGCTCGCGGGAATCCGAAACCGCAGAGTGATGCTCGTCGCGGCGATCCAGGTCGTCATCACGATGATCTGCTACTTCGCCCTTCAGTCCCTTCTGGACATTTCGAGCATCTACACTCTGCTGATTCTGGGCCTCGTCACGCTCGTCGTCGGACTCGTGTCGGGCTACCTCGTGGGCGGGCAGGATCGGGGCTTGAACATGCGCGTGGGAGCCCTGACCGCGCTCTTGTCGGCAGCTCTCATCCTCGTCGACCGGCTCATGCAATCCTGGCCGCAGTTCCTCGGGCAATCCTCGATCAACGGCCGGCCCATTGCGACGGTCGGTTCGCAAACACCGGGCCTCACCGGCGACATCTGGATGCACGGTCTCGACTCGTTCACCCACCTTCTGTTGCCGACTCTGACGCTCATGCTCATCGGATTCGCCGGATACACGCGGTTCTCCCGAGCGGGAATGCTCGACGTGCTGAATCAGGACTACATCCGAACAGCCCGGGCAAAGGGCATGCCGGAGCGTGTGGTCATCGTGCGGCACGCGTTCCGCAACTCGCTCATTCCGATCGCCACGATCGTCGCGTCCGACTTCGGCGCGCTGCTCGGTGGAGCGATCATCACCGAACAGGTCTTCGCGTTCTCCGGCATGGGCAACCTGTTCCAGGTCGGACTTCGATTACCGGACCCCAATCCCGTCATGGGTTATTTCGTCGTGGTGGCGGTGATGGTGGTCGTGTTCAACTTCATTGCCGACATGACCTATTCCGCCCTTGACCCGAGAGTGAGGACCCGCGGATGAGCATCATCAACGAAGGCGAACCCGCACCGATCATGGACGACGCAGAGGTGCGTCACATCACGGTAGGAAAGAGCCAGGGTCGATTGATTCTGGACCGTTTCCTGCGCAACTGGGTCGCGCTGACATCCCTTGGTGTTTTCCTTGCCGTCATCGTGTTGTCCGTCACGTCGATCGGGGCCTTCGGGATCCCCGGTTGGTGGAAGTGGGCTTACAACGATCTGGGCACGGGCTTGCTCAACGGCGGCGCTCCCACGCTCTCGCTCATTCCGACCTGGCTGGGCGGCGACGGAATCCACTTGGGCGAGCATCCGTTCGGTCAAACGCTCATCGGGATCGACTATTTCGCGATGACCATGCGCGGGATTCAGAACTCCCTCATCGTCATGTTCATCATCGGAATTCTCGTCGCGGTCATCGGCACCGTCGTCGGTGCGGTCGCGGGCTACTACCGCGGCTGGGTCGAATCCGTGCTCATGCGCTTCACCGACCTCGTCATCGTGATCCCCGTCATCGTCCTGGGTGCCGTCGTCGGAAAGATCGCGAGCGAACACTTCAAGGGACTCGGAGTTCTGGGTCTGTCCCTCGTCCTCGGACTCTTCCTGTGGACTGGACTCGCGCGGCTCGTGCGCGGCGAGTTCCTGACGCTGAGAGAGCGCGAGTACGTCGACGCCGCTCGCGTCTCCGGCGCTCGGGATGCGCGCATCATGTTCCGCCACATCCTCCCGAATGCCGTCGGCGTTGTCATCGTGTCGACGACGCTCATCATGGCGGCCGCGATCCTGCTCGAGACAGGATTGAGCTACCTCGGCTTCGGCATCCGAAGCCCTGACGTTTCGCTCGGTCTGATCATCAGCCAGAACCAGACGGCATTCAGCACGCGACCGTATCTGTTCGTATGGCCGGGTGTGTTCATCGTTATCATCGCGCTGACCGTGAACTTCATCGGCGACGGATTGCGCGACGCGTTCGATCCGCGTCAGCGCAAGTTCGTCGCGCGGCGGATGAAGGAACAGGACGCGAAGTGACGATTGTCCTAGCCGATCGTGATTGCCGCGACCGTGGCAATCAGGAGAAGCGCGCTCACGAGGATCACCGCCCAGTGGATGCGCTGCGCGACGAGCACATCGTCCGCAGTGCCCACGTCGATGCGATCTTCCTCGAGAAGGCTCTGCCAGCGCTGGCGCACGAGATGGGCGGCAGCGCCGGAATCGGACGACGGAAGATCGCCCGGCCGCATGCTGCCGTCCGCGCCGCGTGGAGCGGAAATGCCCTTCAGGTCCCGATTGCTGAGCGCCGTCGCGAGTCGGCCGGGAGCAGGCGCGACCGTGACCGACACGCGTCGGCGAGGGGTTACGAGCGTGAGCGCGTACTTGGTGTCCACGTTGATGAGCGCCGCCCAGGGAACAACCGTGGTGGCGAAGGTATTCACGACCGTGACGGCATCGTCATCGAGCGACAGGGATGGGCGCCACAGCCCAGCCCACGTCATCCACGCTATGAGGGCGAGGAGCGGCAAATATCGATACGCTTCGGCGCTACTGGACACAACAGCGGCCACAAGACCAGCAAGACACAACAGCCACGTCACGACGGCGAGCACACGATTGAAACGCGAATGGAACATTCGTCTATCGTCGCAGGTGCTGGACGCTGATGGGTGACAGGGAGACCAACGCACATGACTGACAAAGACGCAATCGTTCCAGCCGCAGAGGCCATGGAAGAGATCACTCCCGAGGCCACCGAGAGCGTGCCCGTGCTGGAGGTCAAAGACCTGAGCGTGGACTTCGGCGTGGACAACGAGTGGGTTCCTGCCGCGATCAAACTGAATTACACGGTGAAGAAGGGCGAAGTCCTCGCGATCGTGGGCGAATCCGGTTCCGGCAAGAGCGCCAGTTCCATGGCCGTATTGAATTTGCTCCCCGTGAACAGCCGCATCCGCGGCAGTGTGAAGTTGAACGGCGTCGAGCTGCGCGGCATGCGGGACAGCGCGATGCGCCGCGTGCGCGGTGAAAAGATCGCCGTCATCTTCCAAGAGCCGATGACGGCGTTGAACCCCGTCTACACGGTCGGATTCCAGATCGTGGAAACCCTTCGCCAGCACTACGGGATGAGCCCGGCCGTCGCCAAGGAACGAGCGATCGAGCTTCTGACCATGGTGGAAATGCCCGACCCGCCCAAGGCATTCAACTCCTATCCGCACCAGTTGTCCGGCGGTCAGCGTCAGCGTGCCATGATCGCGCAGTCGATCTCGTGCGACCCGGACCTCCTCATCGCCGACGAGCCGACCACGGCACTGGACGTCACGGTGCAAGCGGAAATTCTCGACTTGCTGCGAAACCTGCACAAGCGGCTCGATTCCGCGATCGTCCTCATCACGCACGACATGGGTGTTGTTGCGGACCTCGCGGACCGCGTCGTCGTCATGCGCTACGGCGAAATCGTCGAAACCGGCACGGTGCACCAAATCTTCGACAAACCGGTCGAGCCGTACACGATCGAATTGCTGTCGGCGGTGCCCCACCTCGGCACGAATCAGGAGCGACTGCTTCCCAAGTCGGTGGAAGCGCGCGAGCCTGTGCTGTCGCTCAAGCACGTCACGATCGACTACCCGAAGCGCGGGCGCGTTCCGGCATTCCGGGCCGTCGACGACGTGTCGATCGAGATTCACCCCGGCGAACTGCTCGGTCTCGTGGGCGAATCCGGTTCCGGGAAGACGACGATCGGCCGCGCGGCGATGGGCCTCCTCCCGATTACGGAGGGCGAACTTCGCGTCGTCGGCAAGGACATGGCGAACATGCCGACCAAGGAGTTGCGCCTCCTGCGTCGCAAGACCGGCATCGTGTTCCAGGACCCCGCGTCATCCTTGAACCCGCGGATGCCCGTCGGCCAGAGCATCGGCGAACCGATGCTTCTTGCGGGCGTCGCGAAGGGCAAGGAGCTCGACCGACGGGTCGAGGATTTGCTCGAGCAAGTCGAATTGCCGACCTTCTTCCGCAACCGGTACCCGCACGAACTCTCCGGCGGGCAAAAGCAGCGCATCGGTATCGCTCGCGCGCTCTCGCTCAGCCCTCAGCTTCTCGTTGCGGATGAGCCGACTTCGGCGCTCGACGTTTCGGTGCAATCCCGCTTCCTGGAATTGCTGCTTGAATTGCAGCAGCAACTGGACTTCGCGTGCCTGTTCATCAGCCACGACCTCGCGGTCGTCGATCAGCTCGCACACCGCATCGCGGTATTGCGCAACGGCAAGCTCGTCGAGCAGGGCACGCGCGACGAAATCCTCCGCGGAGCGAAAGACCCGTACACGCAAAGGCTCATTGCCGCGGTTCCGCTGCCGGATCCCGACGCACAGCGCGTCAATCGCGAACACCGGCTCGCCGCGAAGCTGTAGGCCGCGCGGACGCGGCGGATAGCCGCGTCAAGTAGTATTGACTGCCCCCCAATAGAAACAGGACAGTACCGCCATGCCTAAAGCCACTCGCGACGACTTGCGCAATGTGGCGATCGTCGCGCACGTCGACCACGGCAAGACGACTCTCGTCGACGCGATGCTGCGCCAGACGAACTCGTTCGGCGAACACGCCCACGTCGAAGAACGCGCCATGGATTCCGGCGATCTCGAGCGCGAAAAAGGCATCACGATCCTGGCGAAGAACACCGCGATCAGTTACGCGGGCGAGCACGCGACCGATGGTCCCGTCACGATCAACGTCATCGACACTCCCGGCCACGCCGACTTCGGCGGCGAAGTCGAACGGGGTTTGTCCATGGTCGATGGCGTCGTCTTGCTCGTCGATGCGAGCGAGGGTCCGCTCCCGCAAACGCGATTCGTGTTGCGCAAGGCCCTCGAAGCGAAGTTGCCGGTCATCCTTCTCGTCAACAAGACCGACCGACCGGATGCCCGCATCGATGACGTGGTCGTCGAAAGCCAGGATCTCCTGCTCGGGCTCGCGAGCGACCTCGCCGACGATGTACCCGACCTCGATGTCGACGCGCTTCTCGATGTGCCGATTGTCTACGCTTCGGGCCGCAACGGGGCGGCGAGCCGCAACAAGCCTGCGAATGGCGAACTCCCCGACAATGGCGACCTCGAGCCGCTGTTCGAAGCGATTCTCCAGCACATCCCGGCGCCGAGCTACGACTCGGAAGCGCCGCTCCAGGCCCACGTCACCAACCTCGACGCCTCGCCTTTCCTCGGTCGGCTCGCGCTCTTGCGCATCTTCAACGGCACCCTCAAGAAGGGCCAGACGGTCGCGTGGGTCCGCAAGGACGGCGAAGTGCACAACGTGCGCGTCACCGAACTCATGATCACGAAAGCGCTCGACCGCTACCCGGCGGAAAGCGCCGGTCCCGGTGACATCGTTGCGGTGGCGGGCTTCGCCGACATCACGATCGGCGACACGCTCGCAGACCCCGACGACATCCGGCCGCTGCCTGCGATCACGGTCGATGACCCCGCGATCTCGATGACGATCGGCACGAACACGAGCCCTCTCGTCGGCAAGGTCAAAGGCCACAAGCTCACGGCGCGCATGGTGAAGGATCGACTCGATCGCGAACTCGTCGGCAACGTCTCGCTCAAGATCGTGGACATCGGGAACCCCGCGGCGTGGGAGGTTCAAGGCCGAGGCGAGCTCGCGCTCGCGATCCTCGTCGAGCAAATGCGGCGCGAAGGCTACGAGCTCACGGTCGGAAAACCCCAGGTCGTCACGCGCCGCATCGATGGCAAAGTTCACGAACCATTCGAGCACTTGACGATCGACGCACCGGAAGAACACCTCGGCGCGATCACGCAATTGCTCGCCGCGCGAAAAGGCCGGATGGACGGCATGAGCAACCACGGCACCGGATGGGTGCGCATGGAGTTCGTGGTGCCCTCTCGCGGGCTCATCGGCTTCCGCACCGAGTTCCTCACGATCACGCGCGGAACGGGCATCGCGAACGCCATTTCGCACGGTTACGGCGAGTGGGCCGGTCCCATCGTCACGCGAAACACGGGCTCGATCGTCGCCGACCGCGCTGGCGTCGCGACCCCGTTTGCGATGGTCGCGCTCCAGGAGCGGATGTCGTTCTTCGTCGAACCCACTCAGGAGGTGTACGAGGGAATGGTTGTCGGCGAGAACTCGCGCGCCGAAGACATGGACGTCAACATCACGAAAGAGAAGCAATTGACGAACATGCGCCAATCCACGTCGGACACGTTCGAGCGGATGACGCCGTCCCGCCAACTCACGCTCGAGGAGTGCCTCGAGTTCGCACGAGAGGACGAGTGCGTGGAGGTGACGCCCGAATTCGTGCGGATTCGCAAAGTCGAACTTGATCAGAACGCGCGTGCTCGCGCGACCGCGAATCTCAAGCGCGCGAACGCCTAGAGCGTTGCGATTTCGGGGTCATTGCCTGCCCCTGTAGCCCGTAGTACGCTGGCGGGAACCCGTAGGACCTTCACACCCCAGCGATAAGGAAACAGCGCCATGCCCAGCACCCGCAAGCGGATTCTCGTACCCGCAGCGATCGTTCTTTCGCTCACTCTCGCGCCCATGCTCACGGCGTGCGGAAATCCCATTCAGGGCCTCGTCAATCAAGTGACGGGCGGCGGCGTGGACCTCGGGGGCGCGAGCCTGCCGAAGGACTTCCCCAAGGAAGTTCCGCTTGCATCCGGCTCGGTGATCTTCGGCGCGGGACTGGGCAACGATGACGGCAAGGTCTGGAACGTCACGATCAAGGTGTCGGACGGCAAGGCGATGGACGGCATCGCGAAGCAACTCACGGACGCGGGCTTCGAGTCCGTCGCGAGCGGCGACGCATCCAACGAATCCACGACCGGGGCGTTCTCCAAGGATCCCTATGGCGTGATCGTGGTCGTCACGAGCGACGACAAGGGCGGATTCGTCGCGAACTACACCGTGACGTACACGAAGCCGGGTTCCTGAGCTTTCCGAGCCGAGCGAGCCTTCATCGGCTCGCCGTGTGAGTCCCCTCGCATCACCGCGTATCGGTAACGGTAAACCGCGCCTTTCCGACCCCGTCGCCAACCATGCCGGGCTTGCACAGGGTGAAGAATTCGCCGGCCTGGACCTCGACGCGCACGTCGCGCGTGATGCCTGGCCCGATGTTCTCGACTTCGCCGACCGTGCGATTTCCGTCGTCGGCGAGAACGTAGAACTCGGTCACCGAGTCGCCGCTGTTGGTCACTGAAAAAACGACCGTGCCGCGAGGTGCAGTGTTGGCGGACAGGGTGCATTCCGTGGCCGTGCTTACGACGTGGACGGTCGTGCCCGCAGCATCCTGTCCCGTTCCGGACACGCAGCCAGTGAGACCGACAATGCCGAGAGTCGCGGCCGCGGCGATGACAAGCGTGCGACGAATCACGATGCTCCCTGGTTGATCACTTCGGTGCTGGAATCAGTTTGTGCGGAATCTTTTGCACGCCCGGGTGCCCGAAGCGCGCGGATGAAGAGCGCGAGGACCGGAATCGTGTACAGAACCCATGCCGCGGCCTGAAGCCACGTCGTCGCGGGGGAGAAGTTGATCGTGCCCTTGAGGAGCGCGGCATACCAACTGTCGGGAGGAACAGCACCGCTGACATCGAACGCGAGCACGTGGAGCCCCGGGAGCAACCCCGATTCCTGAAGGTCATGCACACCATAGGCCAGCACGCCCGCGGCGATCACGATGAGGAAGAACCCTGTCCAGGCGAAGAATCTGCCGAGATCGATGCGCACAACCCCGCGGTAGATAAGCCAGCCGAGCGCGACAGCCAGGAGGATGCCGATGCCGGCGCCCAACAGCGGCAAAGTGGTCTGACCGGTTGCCTGAACCGCGGCCCAGAGGAACAGAGCGGTCTCAATGCCTTCGCGGCCGACGGCGAGAAATGCGACGATCACGAGTCCCCAGCCGCCGCCCGCGAGATGGGTGTCGACGTCGTGGCGGAGCGAAGTGCCGAGTGTTCGCGCGGTGCGCAGCATCCAGAAGATCATCCAGGTCACGAGGGCCGTCGCCACGATCGAAAGGGTCCCGCCGATGAGCTCTTGCGATTCGAAGCTCAGCCCAAGGGTCCCGAACGTGAGCACTGCGCCAAGCCCGAGCGACAGTGCGACCGCGAGTCCGACTCCGAGCCACAAGCGAGGCAGCACGTCGCGCCTCTGCAGCTTGACGAGGTAGGCAACGAGAATTCCGACGACAAGAGCGGCTTCAAGACCTTCACGAAGGCCGATGAGGAGGTTGGCGATCACAGCTTCACTTTTGAATGGCGCTCGCGAACAATCGGAGCGGGTCCCAATATTGGTAAGGCTAACCTTACCTAACAACTGTATCGATGCATGCGTATCCTGTCCACTGTGACGGTGCAGGAAGTCGAAGGTGGCGTGGGCGAGGTCGAGCCCGAGCGCGTGCTTTTCGTGCACGCGCATCCGGATGACGAGTCGATCTCCACGGGCGGAACGATCGCGAGACTTCTGGATGCGGGCGCTTCCGTCACAGTTCTCACGTGCACGCGAGGCGAGCGCGGCGAGATCGTGCCCGGTGAGCTCCAGCACATGGGCGGAGTCGAACTCGGCGCGTACCGAGAGGCGGAACTCGCCGCCGCCATGCGCGCGCTGCACCTCGTCGACCACCGATTCCTGGGCGCCGACAACGCCCGGGCCGACGGGACCGGGCCGCACCGGTTCCTCGACTCCGGGATGCGATGGGGTGAGGGCGGCGCTGAAGCCGTACCCGATTCGGAGACCGGAATCGCGGACGCGGGGAATCACTCCGACCCCTCGCTCACTTCCGCGGACCTGGACACGGTCGTCGCCGACATCATCGCGGTCATCGCGTCGACGGCGCCGACCGCTGTCGTGAGCTACGACGAGCAGGGCGGCTACGGTCATCCTGACCACATTCGGGCTCACGACGCCGCGATCACGGCAGCGCTCATCACGAACGTCCCGTTCTTTTCGATCGTTCCGACCGGACAGGAAGTCGAGGGCGACCTCGTAGTCGACGTGAGTCCCGTGATCGAGCGGAAGAAGGAAGCACTGCGCGCCCATCGTACCCAACTCACGGTCGACGGAGACACGATCACGCACTCGGGCGGCCAGCGGGAGCCGATCGGGACGAGGGAGGTGTTCCGAAGGCGGGGGGAGACGGTCCGCTCCGGCATCGACTGGACTCGGCTTGGCTGGATCAGCCGCGCGGCCGCATGTGTCCTCGCGCTCGTGCTCGGATCGATTGTCGGCGCGATCGGCACCGCCAATTACACGTTCGCGCTCGCGACCGTCTCGCTGAGCGTCGCCGCGTTGCTGCTGGTCGGACTCCGGCTTCTTTTCGGCACGAGAGTCGTCGCAGCGAGCGCCGCGCTCGGTCTCGTGGCTACCGTCCTCGTGTTGTCGCAATCGGGAGCGGGCGGGTCGGTTCTCCTGCCCGCGGACGATTCGCTTGGTTATGTGTGGGCGTACGGACCGATCGTGCTGTCCTTCCTCGTGGTCGTGTGGCCGCGGCCCGGGGCATTCTCCCGGGCTACGATGGGTGAAGGCCCAACATCCGGGAAGGACGAAAATTCTCCGTGACCTACGTGATCGCTCTTCCCTGTGTCGACGTCAAGGATCGTGCTTGCGTCGACGAATGCCCCGTCGATTGCATTTACGAGGGCGATCGGATGCTGTACATCCACCCCGACGAGTGCGTGGATTGCGGCGCGTGCGAACCCGTGTGTCCGGTGGAGGCGATCTACTACGAGGATGACACTCCCGAACAGTGGGCCGACTACTACCGCGCGAACGTCGAGTTCTTCGACGACGTCGGGTCGCCCGGGGGCGCAGCCAAAGTCGGAGTCATCCACAAGGACCATCCGATCGTCGCCGCGCTGCCGGCCAACATCAACAACACCGAGAACTGAGCCCGGTCTTCCTCGCCCATGCCGTTGAACCTTCCCGACTTCCCGTGGGACGCCTTGCAGCCGTTCGCCGAGCGCGCTCGCGCGCATCCGGATGGACTCATCGACCTTTCGGTGGGATCACCCGTCGACGAGACGCCGCCCATCATCAGGGAGGCTCTTTCCGCGGCGGGCGATGCGCACGGCTACCCGCAAACCGCGGGAAGCCCGGAGCTTCGCGCCGCCATCGTCGAATGGTTTGCTCGCCGACGCGGTGTGGAGCTCGGACCCGCCAACGTGCTTCCGACGATCGGTTCGAAGGAGTTCGTGACGGGACTGCCGCTCTTCCTCGGTCTCGGTCCCGGTGACACCGTCGTGCATCCTCGAGTCGCGTATCCGAGCTACGCGCTCGGCGCCGCCGTCGTCGGTGCGACTCCGCTCGCCGAGGACGACCCGGCGCTGTGGCCGGACTCGACGAGGCTCGTCTGGCTCAACAGTCCGGGCAATCCGGATGGCCGCGTGCTGACGACGGTCGAACTTCGCAAAGCCGTCGCGCGGGCGCGGGACCTGGACGCCGTGATCGCAAGCGATGAGTGCTACGCGGAATTGAACTGGAGCGCGGATCACGCGACGCCGAGCATCCTCGATGCGCGCGTCATCGGCGATTCGCGGCGAAAGACCATCGCGGTCTGCTCGCTCAGCAAGCAATCGAATCTTGCGGGCTATCGTGCCGGATTCGTCGCGGGGTGCTCGGACCTCATGGACGAGATCCTCGGCGTCCGCAAGCACCTCGGTTTGATGACTCCCGCACCCGTGCAAGCCGCCATGATTGCCGCCCTCGCCGACGAGACCCACGTCGACGCGCAGCGAGAGGTCTACCGCGCGCGGCGAGCCGTTCTGCGGGCCGCGCTCGAAGCATCCGGCTACCGCATCGACCACAGCGAAGCGGGCCTGTACTTGTGGGCGACGCGCAAGGCGCCGGCGTGGGAGACTGTCGCGCGGCTTGCGGATGCCGGCATCCTCGCCGTCCCGGGCACGTTTTACGGCGACGAGACCCACGTGCGGCTCGCACTCACGGTCACCAATGCGGACATTGATCGCGCGGCTCACCGTTTGGAGGAAGCCTCCAGCTAGATTGCGGAAAGGTTAGACGGTTCCACGCTCGACGGATACTCCAATTAGGCTGTACGGGTGACTGACGCTGTACCTGACAACGCCAAGGCGACCCTGAGCTATCCCGGGGGTAGCGCCGAATTCCCGATTGTGCCGAGCACCGAGGGCGCGAACGCCATCGATATCTCGAATCTCACGAAGGAAACCGGCCTGACCACTCTGGATCAGGGGTTCGTGAACACTGCGGCGACGCGAAGCGCGATCACCTACATCGACGGGGACGCGGGCATCCTGCGGTATCGCGGTTACGCGATCGAAGACATTGCCGCGAATTCGACGTATCTCGAAGTCGCCTGGCTCCTGATTCACGGAGAGCTGCCGACCGCCGTCGAACTCGATCGCTTCGAAGAGAACATCCGCCGGCACACTCTGTTGCACGAGGACCTCCGCCGCTTCTTCGACGCGCTGCCGCACAGCGCGCATCCGATGTCCGTGCTGTCGAGCGCGGTCGGCGCGCTCGGCACCTTTTACGAGGACTCCCTTGACGTGCACGACCTCGAGCAAGTGGAGATCTCCACGGTGCGGCTGCTCGCAAAGCTTCCCGTCATTGCGGCGTATGCGCACAAGAAGGCGCTCGGTCAGGCGTTCCTCTACCCGGACAACAGCTTGAGCTTCGTCGACAACTTCCTCAAGCTGAACTTCGGCAACATGGCCGAGCCCTACGAACCCAATCCCGTGCTCTCGCGTGCGCTCGAGCGGTTGCTCATCCTGCACGAGGACCACGAACAGAACGCGTCGACCTCGACGGTGCGGCTCGTCGGGTCGACGGAAGCCAACATCTTCTCGTCGATCTCGGCGGGCATCAACGCGCTCTACGGCCCCTTGCACGGCGGGGCGAACGAAGCGGTGCTGACGATGCTCGGCGAGATCAAGGAATCCGGGGAGTCCGTCCAGCAATTCGTCGAGCGCGTGAAGAACAAGGAAGAGGGCATCCGGCTCATGGGCTTCGGCCACCGGGTGTACAAGAACTTCGATCCGCGCGCGACGCTCGTGAAGGAGAGTGCGGACGAAGTGCTCGAAGCGCTCGGCGTACAGGATGACTTGCTCGACATCGCGAAAGAGCTCGAAGAGGTCGCGCTCGCCGATGATTACTTCATCGAGCGCAAGCTCTATCCGAACGTCGACTTCTACACGGGCGTGATCTACAAGGCCATGGGATTCCCGCCTCGCATGTTCACAGTCCTGTTCGCAATCGGGCGTTTGCCCGGGTGGATTGCGCACTGGCGCGAACTCAATCGCGACCCCGAGACCCGCATCGGCCGCCCGCAACAGCTCTACATCGGTCCGACGGCGCGCGACTGGCCCCGCCGTTAGGCGTGCAACGCAGCGTTGAGACGGATGCCGTCGCCCGTGCGCTGCAGCACCTCCACGGCACCGGTGAGCGAGTTTCGGCGGAACAGCAAGCCATGGCGCCCTGACAATTCGCTCGCCTTGACGATGGGCGCGATGCCCGCTGCCGTCGGCGCGGCATCCGCGAGCGACACTTTCGTGCCCCCCGTGACGTAGAGCCCCGCTTCCACGACGCAATCGTCGCCGAGAGAGATCCCGATCCCCGAGTTGGCGCCGAGGAGCGTCCGCTCGCCGATCGAGAGGCGCGTCGTGCCGCCGCCGCTCAGTGTTCCCATCGTGGATGCGCCGCCGCCGATATCCGAACCGTCGCCCACGACGACACCTTGCGACAGTCGCCCTTCGACCATCGACGCTCCGAGCGTGCCGGCGTTGAAATTCACGAAACCTTCGTGCATGACCGTCGTTCCGGGGGAGAGGTAAGCACCGAGGCGCACGCGGTTCGCATCCGCGATTCGCACCCCGGGAGGAACGACGTAGTCGAGGAGACGCGGGAATTTGTCGACGCTGTGCGCACTGATCCCGGCTTGCTGGAGTTGGGGCCGAAGTCTCGCAGCGTCATCCGGATGCATTGGTCCGGCATTCGTCCACGCGACGGTCGGAAGGAGCGCGAAGATCCCGTCCAGATTGATCGTATTGGGCCGCGCGAGCCGATGACTGAGCACGTGCAATCGCAAGTACGCGTCGACCGTCGATGCGGGTGGCTCGTCGAAGTCCGACTCGATCGTGACGAAGTCGCGTCGCACCGCTCGCCGGGCATCTTCGCCGATGTATGCGGCCAACTCGGCCGGCACTTTTTGCGGGTCTGCATCGGCGGGCAGCGATCCGAGATGCGGGGCGGGAAACCACGCGTCGAGAATGGTCGCGTTGTCGGAAACGGTCGCGAGACCCTGTCCCCAGGCTGCGCTTTCTGTCATGCCACAAGGCTAGTCGGGCTTCTCTCGATAAACTGACCCGGTGCCCCGCCTCGACCTGACCGCCTCTTCGATCGACATCACGCGGGCACTGTGTGACATCGAATCCGTTTCGGGCAATGAGCGGGAGCTCGCGGATGCCGTCGAGGAAGCGGTATCCGGTTGCGCGCACCTCGAGGTCAGCCGCGACGGCGACGCGATCGTGGCCCGCACGAACCTCGGTCGCGCCCGGCGGGTCGTCATCGCAGGTCATCTCGACACGGTTCCTGTCCACAACAATCTTCCGACTCGCCGAGAGGGCGACGTCCTCATTGGTCGCGGCACCGTCGACATGAAAGCGGGGGTCGCGGTGCAATTGAAGCTCGCCGCCGAACTTCGTGAACCGGTCAACGACATTACCTGGATTTGGTACGACCACGAGGAGGTGTCCGCAGACCTCAATGGACTCGGTCGGCTCGCTCGGAATCGACCCGAGCTCTTGAGCGGCGATTTCGCGATCCTCGGCGAACCGACGAACGCGATGATCGAAGGCGGCTGCAACGGCACTTTGAGGGCCGAATTGACCACGCACGGCGTGCGCGCCCATTCGGCACGGGCGTGGGTCGGCCGAAATGCGATTCACGCCGCGGCGCCCATCCTCGCCATTCTCGCCGCGTACGAGCCGCGCACGATCGAGGTCGACGGGCTCGAATATCGCGAGTCGCTCAATGCCGTGGGCATCACGGGCGGCGTGGCCGGCAACGTGATCCCGGATGAATGCACCGTGTCGATCAACTACCGGTTCGCGCCGAGTGCGAGCGGCGAAGCGGCGACCGCGTACGTGCGGGCTTTATTCTCGAGCCTCGACGGAGTCGACTTCGCGGTGTCCGACATTGCCGAGGGCGCGCGCCCCGGACTCGATGCTCCCGTCGCACAGGACTTCCTGAACGCCGTGGGCGGCGAACCCGCGCCCAAGTACGGCTGGACCGATGTGGCGCGATTCTCGGCGCTCGGAATTCCCGCCGTGAACTACGGTCCCGGTGACGCGCTGCTCGCCCACGCCGACGACGAGCGAGTGGATGTCGCGCAAATTGCCGAGTGCGAGCGCGGACTTCGGGCGTGGCTGACCGGCCCGTGAATCCGTCCGCGCCGCACCAGCCGAGCCTCGCGCGCCAGCCGCTCGGGAAAATCGTTCGGATCCGCTACCGCATGACCCCGTGGTGGTTGCGCGTCGCGGTCGTCTGGGCCTTGTCGCGCGTCGTGACGACGGGCATCCTGCTGTGGTTCGCGGCCCGGCAGGAGAAGAATGTGTGGACGTCCGCACATCCGGACTACCTGTCGTTCGCGCAATTGTGGGACAGCACGTGGTACCACATCGTCGCGGCATCCGGCTATCCCTCGGTTTTGCCGGAAACCGTCAGCGGCCACGTCATGGAGAACGCGTGGGCTTTCATGCCGGGCTATCCCATGCTCGTTCGAGGGCTCATGGTGGTCACGGGGCTCCCGTGGGCATCGTTGTCGGTTTTCGTATCCTTCGCATTCTCGCTCGGCGCCGCCCTCATGGTGTACCGGATGTTGCGCCTCGTGTTGCCGGGGGAAAGCGCGCTTTTTGCGGTCGTCGTGTTCTGCGCGGCTCCTTTGTCGCCGGTCCTTCAGGTCTCCTACGCAGAATCGATGTACGCATTTCTGCTCGCTCTCGCTCTCTACTTGCTCATGCGGAGACGCTACGTCGCCTTGATCCCCGTGATCGCGATCATGGCGCTCACCCGACCGAGCGGACTCGCGTTCGCCCTCGCACTCGGCTTGCATGCTGCGCACCGTTTCCTCGACAGAAAGAAGGATTCATTCCCGCTGTGGGAGCGGATCCTCGTGCTCGGCGTCATGGTGTTCAGCGGCCTCATGGGCCTCGCGTGGCCGTTCCTGGCCTGGATGGCGACCGGTTCGATCACGGCATATACGGACACCGAACTTGCCTGGCGCGCCCCGTATCTCGGCTACCACGAGCTCGTGCCGTTCACGCCGTGGATTCAGGGAGCTGCCTTCTGGGTTCCCGGCCCAGGGGGCACGGTCCTTCTGGTGGCGATTGTCGCCGGATTCTTCGCCTTCCTCTTCACACCCTGGGCGCGCAGGCTCGGGGTCACGTTGCGGATCTGGGTTGCAAGCTATGCGATTTATCTGCTTGCCGTCTTCTTCCCGCAATCGAGCACGTTCCGGCTCCTCATCCCGCTGTTCCCTCTCGCGGGGGCTCTCGCCGTACCACGATCTCGCGTGTATCGCGTGCTGCTTGTCGCCGTCCTTATCGTCGGTCAATGGCTGTGGTGTTACTACTGCTGGTGGGTGGACGGCGAGGATTGGACCCCTCCGTGACCGCGTGGTTTTCGGGTGTCGGTCAAATGCGGGATAATGGGAGGAGCAATCCACGAAAGGGGACCGTTCATGGCAGCCATGAAGCCGAGGACCGGTGACGGGCCGATGGAGGCTGTTAAGGAGGGTCGACTCATCATCGTGCGGGTTCCGCTCGAGGGCGGGGGACGGCTCGTCGTTTCAGTGAACGATGCCGAAGCCAAAGAACTTCATGACGTACTCGCGGGAGTCGTTGCGGCCGTCAAATAAGCGGAGTCCGCTCGGCTGTCACCGCTCGACGTTCGTGAGTTGGAGCAATCCATCGCCAATCGGGGAGAGCGCGCTGATGACGGCATCCGACGCGGACAGTTCCCGAAGCAGGCTCCGGTAGTCGGCGACCACGTCGTCGCGGTACGCAGGATCGGCGACGCGGCCGTGCCATAGCGCATGAGCGACGACGACGGTGCCGCCGCTGCGCACGAGTCGAAGCCCGTGTTCGACGTATTCGATGACCGATTGCGGGTCCGCATCGATCAGAACGACATCGTACGATGCCTCGTTCATGCGGGGGAGCACGTCCCGGGCGCGGCCCGTGATGAGTCGAAAACGATTCGCCGGATATCCCGCGTCGAGAAATGCCGTGCGCGCGTGCTGCTGATGATCCGCTTCGATGTCGATCGAAGTGAGCGTGGCTTGCGGTGCCCCGGAGAGCAGCCACAGTCCGCTGACCCCGACGCCGGTGCCGATTTCAATGATGTTCGTCGCGACGGTTGTCGCCGTCAGAATCGCCAGTTGTGCGCCCATCGCGGGCGTGATCGATTCCACGCCGAGCTCGAGCGATTGCGCGCGCGCTCGCACGATGTCGTCGGGTTCGACGACGAAGTCCTCGGCGAACTTCCAGTCCGTTTCTTTTCCAGCCACAGCGCTCCTTGCTCCCCCAACTCTAGAGCGGATGCGGCGCTCTAGACGTTAGTCTGAACACGTGTTCGGGTTGACGTTCGAAAAGCTCCTGTTGATCGGGATCCTTGCCGTGTTTCTGCTGGGCCCCGAACGCCTCCCGTATTACGCTTCCCAACTCGCGCGCCTCGTCAAGAACCTGAAGAAGATGGCGGACGGCGCCAAAGACCGCATGCGCGAGGAGATGGGACCCGACTTCGACGAAGTCGACTGGAAGAAGCTCGATCCGCGCCAGTATGACCCGCGACGCATCATCCGGGAGGCCCTCGTCGAGGAGGTCACGACTCCGAGTGCACCGCCGATAACCGAGTCCGCCTACATGAAACGCAAGCGTCGACTGGAAGAAGAAGGCAAGAAAGCCCCCTATGACAGCGAGGCGACGTAGGTAGCCTGCGAGCCGGAACCTACCGGCGGCGGACGGCCTTGAGCGAGCGCAACAGGAGAAGCATGACTCCACTCAGTCTTTTGAACTCTGGTCCCGTACTCGGCAGAGTCATGAGGCCCGTCGATTCCGCGATCGTGTGGGAGTTCGCGAACCTCAGGATCCCCTCGGGGCCATTCCGCCGTCCGATACCGGATTGCTTCACGCCGCCCATCGGCGCATCGATGGAGGAAAAGGTCGCTCGGTATCCCTCGTTGATGTTGACGCTGCCCGCTTCGAGGGCTCGAGCGACAGTTCGCGCCCGACGAGTCGATCGCGCGAAGACGGATGCATTGAGACCGAACGGAGAACTGTTTGCAGCAAGGATCGCCTCCTCGACGCCGTCGACGGGAGTGATCGCGATAACCGGACCGAACGTCTCGGCCCCCGAGCACGTCATCGCGTCGGTGACACCGGTGAGAACGGTCGGTTCGTAGAACAGCGGGCCGAGGTCCGGGCGGGCTGCGCCGCCAGTGAGCAACGTCGCGCCCTTCGCGACGGCATCCGTCACGTGATCCTGCACGCGTTCGAGCTGGCTGGGCAGCGTGAGAGAACCGACGTCCGTCGAGTAGTCGAATGCCGCGCCCTGGACGAGGGCTGTCGTGCGCGCAACGAATTCCGTCGTGAAAGCATCCGAGACCGTTCGGTCGACATAGATGCGCTCGATCGACACGCACAATTGGCCCAACGACGAGAAGCACGCGTACACGGCCTTTTGGGCTGCCTTCACGGGGTCGACATCGGCGAGCACGATCATCGGATTCTTGCCGCCGAGTTCGAGCGACGCTCCGCGAAGCGCCTCCGCCGCCCGCACTCCCACTCGGGTGCCGGTCGCTGTGGAGCCGGTAAAGCACACGAAATCCGACGCGTCATTGACGGCGCTGCCGACGACGTCCCCCGGCCCCGCGACGACAGCCCACAGCTCGGGCGGAACTCCCGCATCGACGAAAGCTCGGCGCAAGGCGAGAATGCTGAGCGCACCCTGGTCGTCCGCTTTCTGCAGAACCGCGTTGCCGGCGGCGAGCGCGGGCACGACATCCATCGCTGCGAGGCTCAAGGGATAGTTCCAGGGGGTGATGACGCCGATGAGTCCCTTGGGCCGGTACTCGACGCGAGTGCGGATGACCATCGGGATGCCGCCGCGCCGGCCGCGCGAGGCGAGCGCGCGCCGCGCGGACACGGCGTAATACCGCGCGACGTTGGCTGATTGAAACACTTCCTCGAACGCCTGACCGCGCGTCTTCCCGGTCTCGGACTGCACGGCGTCGAGGAGAAGTTCCTTTCGCTTCACAATGAGGTCGTGGGCTCTCAACAGCACCGCCCGACGATAGGCAAAACCGGCCGCGTGCCAACCGATTTGGGCCAGGCGAGCGCGTTCGGCCGCGGCCGCGACATCCGCCGCCGAACTGCCGGGGAGGTCGTGCAATTTCTCGCCGGTGAAGGGAGCGTTGATGCGAGTGTGGCTCGAACGGGACGAGCAGAGATCGGCGTCAAGGTCGTCGATGACCTCGCGCGGCAGGAATGTACCGGGCATGCTGCCAACGCTACACTCTGGTTCATGACCGCATCGGAGCGCTCGAACGCCACCACTCGACTGTCTCGCCGCACGATCGCGAGCTACGCGATCGGCTCGATCGGAACGGGAGGTTTCTCCACCCTTCCCGGGCTCGTACTCGTCTACTACTTGACGGACACGCTCGGCGTGACGGCACTCGTCGCGGGCATCCTCGTCACCGCGGCGAAAGTCTGGGACGTCATCATCGACCCGGTCATCGGCGGCCGAAGCGACCGCAGCCTCGCGCATACGGGATCGCGCCGTCGTTTCATGGTTCTCGGAGCCGTGCTCTTGCCCGTGTTCTTCATCCTGACGTTTGCCGTGCCAGCGGGAATGAGCCCGGTCGTTGCCGGTGTCTGGGTGTTCGTGGCTTTCGTGCTCGCGGCTACCGCATTCAGTCTCTTCCAGGTGCCGTACATTGCGCTTCCGGCCGAACTTTCCGACCATTACGACGAGCGAACGCGACTGCTGACTTGGCGCGTCGTCGTCCTCACTTTCGCGATTCTGCTTTTCGGCGCGGGCGGGCCCGCGTTGAGGGGCCTCGGAGGGGGAAGCACGTTCCTCGGGTATTTCCTCATGGCCGTTGTCGCGGGCCTCGTCATCGGGGCAGGCTTGTTCGCCTCGAGTTTCGTCGCGAAGAGGGGGCTCGTCCCCGCCGACGCTGGGGCATCCGTGTCGATCAGAGAGAACTACGCGGCAGGTTTTCGCGCGCTCAAGCGCAGCCAGCCGTTCCGCGCGCTCCTCGCAACGTTCCTGCTGCAAGGGCTCGCGACGGGGATCATGCTCGCGGGCGCGCAATACGTCGCAACCTGGGTGCTCAAGAGCGAGGACGCCGTCACGTACCTCTTCATCGCTCTCATCGCCCCCGCGCTCCTCGCTGCGCCGCTGTGGGGCGTGATTGCCAGGCGCATCGGAAAGGAGCGCGGATTCACGTATGCGAGCATCCTCTACGGGCTGGCCGCACTCAGTCTCGTCGGGCTTCTGTGGGCTCCAGGCGCGTGGGTGTATATCCCGGTGGCGGTGGCCGGCGCAGCGTATGCGGGAATGCAATCGTTGCCGATGGCAATGCTTCCCGACGTGATTTCGCACGACGCGGTTTCGCACGGCGAGGGCCAGGCCGGCACGTTCGGCGGGATGTGGACGGCGGGCGAGACGACCGGGATGGCGCTCGGTGCCACGGTGCTGACAATCGTTCTGGCCATTGCGGGGTACGCAGAATCAGTCGCGGGGGAGACCGTCGTTCAGTCCTCGAGTGCGATCGCGGGAATCGTCGTGAGCTTCAGCGTCGTTCCCGCCGCGATAATCGGGTTGAGCCTCCTCACTCTTCGCCGATATCGCTTGCGCAAGGACACGATCGGCCGATGAACTTCCAGGAGAAGCCGGCCGACATCCTCGCGCGCCTGCAGGAGCTCCGCGACGCGGATGCGCCGACGCACGGCGGCCACGTGCTCTCGTACGTCTACGACAGTGGCCTTGCCGAACTCAACGAGCTCGCGGCGGCGGCCATCCGCATGGTGCAGCCCGTCAATGGGCTCGACCCCACGACCTTCACGTCGGTTGCGACGATGGAGCGCGAGGTGCTCGCATTCGCGCGACGGATGCTGCACGGAAGCAGCGACGTCGTCGGCACCGTCACGAGCGGCGGCACCGAGAGCTGCCTGCTCGCCGTGAAAACGGCGCGCGACAACTGGCGTACGGCGAATCCGAACGGCGGCACGCCCCGCTTGCTCGCTCCCACGACCGTGCACGCCGCGTTCCAG
>JAHBST010000109.1 GCA_019638975.1 Cryobacterium sp. | reverse complement strand
CGGCCAGGCCGGCAACACCCACGCCGATTTCGTGCCCGACGAGATAGTCGATCGCTTTTGCGTTCTCGGCACCACTGACGAGCACATCGAAAAGCTGAAAGCGCTCAAGGAACTCGGCGTCGACCAATTCGCCGGATACCTGCAGCACGACAACAAGGAAGAGACCCTTCGGGTGTACGGCGAGACCGTCATCCCCGCGCTCTCGGAACACATCGTCGCCAAGGCGTAAGCCGAGCGGGCGCCCCCGACCGAGACGCGGCCGGACCCAACACAACACAACACCGCACAACACAACACCGCACAACCCAACCGAAAACAACCCAACTCAACACATCACGACAACAGTCAAGAAAGAAGCACGATATCCCGTGACCGACACCACGAACCGGGCTGACGCTCAGCACACCGGTGCAGACCTCGACGCGCTCGCACTCGAACTCGACGCGTACGTGTTCCACTCCTGGTCCGCGCAAGCGAAGTTGAACCCTTTCGTCATTTCGGGGGGCCTAGGGTGCCGAGTGTGGGACAACTCTGGTCGCACCTACCTGGACTTCTCGAGCCAGCTCGTCAACGTCAACATCGGGCATCAGCATCCGGCCGTCGTCGCCGCGATTCAGGATCAGGCCGGCATCCTCACCACGATTTCCCCGCCGACCGCGAACCTGCAGCGCGGCGAAGCGGCCAAGCGCATCGTCGATCGCGCACCTGACGGTTTCAACAAAGTCTTCTTCACGAACGGCGGTGCGGATGCCAACGAGAACGCGATCCGCATGGCACGGTTGCACACCGGGCGCGACAAGATCCTCTCGACCTATCGCTCGTATCACGGCAACACGGGTGCGGCGATCGTCTCGACGGGCGACTGGCGGCGGGTTGCCAACGAGTTCGCGCGCGGCCACGCGCACTTCTTCGGCCCGTACCTGTACCGCAGCGAGTTCTGGGCGGAAACCCCGGAGCAGGAGTCGGAGCGCGCGTTGCACCACCTCGAGCGCGTCATCCAGAGCGAGGGCCCGTCGGGTATCGCGGCAGTCCTTCTCGAGACGATTCCTGGCACTGCGGGCGTGCTTTTGCCGCCGCCCGGATACCTCGAGGGAGTTCGTGCGCTGTGCGACAAGTACGACATCCTGTTGATCCTCGATGAGGTCATGGCCGGGTTCGGTCGCACGGGAAACTGGTTCGCGTTCAACGGTTACGACGTCGTCCCCGACCTCATCACGTTCGCGAAGGGCGTCAACTCGGGTTATGTGCCTGCGGGAGGCGTCGTCATTTCGGATGCGATCGCTCGCGACTTCGACGAGACCGTGTTCCCGGGCGGGCTCACGTACAGCGGGCATCCGCTCGCAATGGCGTCGATCGTCGCGACGCTCGACGCGATGGAATCCGAGGGGATCGTCGAGAATGCGGCTCGCATCGGCCGCGATGTTCTCGCGCCGGCGCTCGCGAAGCTCAAGGCCGACCACCCGATCGTGGGCGAGGTGCGCGGTGTCGGAGTGTTCTGGGCCGTGGAGCTGGTCTCCGATCAGGCAACCCGCACCCCGGTGAGTGCCGCCGTGATGGCGCGCGTGAAGTCCGAGCTCATGGCGCGCAACCTCTTGCCGTTCCTGTCGGAGAACCGCATCCACGTCGTTCCGCCGTGCGTCGTGACGGATGCCGAAGTGGCGGAAGCGATGGCGATTTACGACGAGGTGCTGTCGCTCGACTTGCTCTCCTGAACTCGCACGCAACCGCGCGCAACCGCACGACTTCGTACCGACACGACCTCATACAGAAACGAACCGATACAGCATGACCGACACACTCAACCACTTCATCGACGGAGCCTCCTACGACGGGGCGTCTACCCGCACGTCGCCCGTGTTCAATCCCGCGACGGGCGCTGTCGCCAGGAACGTTCGCCTCGCGAGCGTTGCGGATGTCGGCACGGCAGTGGCGGCGGCGACCGCGGCCTACCCGGCCTGGCGCGACACCTCGCAAGCGAATCGGCAAGCGGTCTTGTATCGCTTCCGAGAGCTGCTCAACGAGCGTCGCAACGACCTTGCGGACATTCTCACCGCCGAGCACGGCAAGGTCACGTCGGATGCTCGTGGGGAGGTCGCGCGCGGTATCGAGGTCGTCGAGTTCGCGCTCGGGATGCCGCACCTCGTGAAGGGCGACTTTTCGGAGAACGTGTCGACGGGTGTCGATGTGTACACGCTGCGCCAGCCGCTCGGTGCCGTGGCGATCATCAGTCCGTTCAACTTTCCGGCCATGGTTCCGATGTGGTTCTTCCCCATCGCGATCGCGGCGGGGAACACGGTCGTGTTGAAGCCGTCGGAGAAGGACCCGTCGGCGGCGAACTGGATGGCGAAGCTGTTCGCGGAGGCCGGGCTCCCGAAGGGCGTCTTCAACGTCGTGCACGGTGACAAAGAGTCGGTGGACGCTCTGCTCGAGCACCCCGACATCAAGTCTGTCTCGTTCGTCGGCTCGACCCCGATCGCGAAGTACATTTACGAGACGGCGTCGAAGCACGGCAAGCGCGTGCAGGCGCTCGGCGGCGCGAAAAACCACATGCTCGTGCTGCCGGATGCCGACCTCGACCTCACCGCGGATGCTGCAGTGAACGCCGGGTTCGGTTCGGCGGGCGAGCGGTGCATGGCGATCAGCGTGGTCGTGGCGGTCGAACCCGTTGCGGATGACTTGATCGCGAAGATCACGGAGCGCATGAAGGGGTTGAAGGTCGGGGACGGCATGCGCAATTGCGACATGGGTCCGCTCATCACGGAGGCGCACCGCGACAAGGTTGCGTCGTACATCGATCTCGCGCTGAAGGATGGCGCGACGGTCGTCGTCGACGGGCGAGGCATCGCGGTCGACGGCGACGCATCCGGTTTCTGGCTTGGGCCGACGCTGCTCGACAGGGTGAGCACGGAGTCGGATGTGTACCAGCATGAGATTTTCGGTCCGATCCTCGCGATCATCCGCGTGCCGTCGTACGAGGAGGGTGTCGCGCTCATCAACCGGAGCCCGTACGGCAACGGCACCGCGATCTTCACGAACGATGGCGGTGCGGCGCGGCGCTACCAGCACGAGGTCGAGGCCGGGATGGTGGGCGTTAACGTGCCGATCCCTGTGCCGGTCGCGTATCACTCGTTCGGCGGGTGGAAGGATTCGGCGTTTGGAGACGCGAAGGCGTACGGGCCCGCCGGAGTCGCGTTCTACACCCGAGAGAAGGTAGTCACCGCACGCTGGCTCGACCCGAGCCACGGCGGGATCAACCTGGGCTTCCCGCGAAACGAGTAGCGCGCATCAGGGACGGGATGTCGCCGGCATTCGTGTCCACGATCGCCCCCGTCCTAGCGCCAGCCTCGGCGCCACGTCTTCGTTGTCGTGCTCGCGTGAGGAGGTTCTTGCTCTCGAGCGGGATGGCAACGCGATCCGGGTCGATGGTGGATGGCGGCGTCAGCCAGAACCTCCCATCGGTTTCTCGGCGGACCGCCCAGTGGTTGTTGTGCAAAAGCAAGTGATGGAACCGGCATAACAGTATTCCGTTGTCGAGATCCGTTCGACCTCGATCACGTTTCCAGTGCTCGATGTGGTGCGCTTCGGTGAACGCGGGCGCTTGCTGGCATTCGGGCCACATGCATCCGCCGTCGCGCACTGCGAGGGCTTCACGTTGCATCCGGTTGAACAGGCGGCGAGTGCGGCCGACGTCGAGCGGAGTTCCGCAGTCGTCGACCGTGACCTCCTGCCAACCGGAATCGCACAAGGCCGCTTCGGCGGTGCCGGTTGAAATCGTCGTGCCTGTCGCCTCGATGACTCCGAACCCCTGCGCTGCCGCGCGGGGGCGCGCCGCACCCGGCATGGCGCCACCAGACCTGCCGCCACCAGACCTGCCGCCACCAGACCTGCCGCCATCAGACCTGGCGTCACCAGACCGAGCCCCGCCGGACCGAGCCGCAAT
>JAHBST010000108.1 GCA_019638975.1 Cryobacterium sp. | reverse complement strand
GATCGACCCGGTGGCTGCCGGACTGCAGCTCACCCGCCCGCTCGCGCAGGTCGCAGTGACCCCGACCGGGCACACAACGACCGTCGACGTGAGCATGAAGGACATGCGGTTCCACCCGGACGTCCTGAAGGTTCCCGCGGGCGACACGCTCGTCATCATGCTCACGAACAACGACAACCAGGTGCACGACCTCGTGCTTGCGAGCGGCGCGAAATCCGGGCTCATGAACCCGCAGCAGACGGTTAAGGTCGACGTGGGTGTCGTCGGGTCGGATATCGACGGGTGGTGTTCGATTGCCGGCCACCGGCAGCTCGGCATGGTCATGAGCGTGAAGATGATCGGTGGCCCCGCTGCGACGCCGGCCCCTACCCTGACCCCGGATGCTGGCGGCCACAATCACGGCACGCAGGAAGGTCCATCCGCCGCCGGGGACATCGACCTCATGAAGAAACCGGCCGCGAGCTTCGAGGCGCGCGATCCCGTGCTGCCGCCCGCGGCATCCGGAACCGTGCACACGTACACGTTCACCGTGCGCGAAGGGATGCGGGAGGTCGCGCCCGGGGTGAAGCAGACGCTGTGGACGTTCGACGGCACCGCGCCGGGCACGACGCTGCGCGGGAAGGTGGGCGACCGGTTCGAGATCACGCTCGTCAACGACGGGACGATCGGGCATTCGATCGACTTCCATGCGGGGTCACTCGCGCCGGATCAACCCATGCGCACGATCCAGCCGGGCGAGCGGCTCACCTACAACTTCACGGCGACGCGATCCGGGATCTGGCTGTACCACTGCTCCACCATGCCCATGTCGTTGCATATCGCAAACGGCATGTACGGCGCTGTCGTGATCGATCCGCCCGGGCTCGCGCCGGCCGATAGGGAGTTCGTGTTCGTGCAAGCCGAGTATTACCTCGGGCCGCAGGGCGGCATCGCGGACGTTGCCCGGATCGCGACTCAGCAGCCCGACCTCGTCGTTTTCAACGGGTACGCGAACCAGTACACGTATCGGCCCATCACGGTGCGCGTCGGCGACAAAGTGCGCATCTGGCTGTTGGATGCCGGGCCCAACACCGCCGGCGCGTTCCACGTCGTGGGCGGCCAGTTCGACACGGTGTTCTCTGAGGGTGACTACCTGCTGCGCGACGGGGGAAGCACCGGGACGGGCGGGGCGCAAGTGTTCCCGATGCAGCCCGCGCAGGGTGGATTCGTGGAGCTCACTTTCCCGGAAGCTGGCAATTACCCGTTCGTGTCGCACGTCATGTCGGATGCCGAGAAGGGCGCGCACGGCGTGTTCCACGTCATCGCTCCCTGAGGCCCGCACCCCGAGGAGCGCGAAGCGCGTCTCGAAGGGAGCATCCGCGTCGCTGGTTCCGCCCCTGAGGAAGGCGAAGCGCGTCTCGAAGAGAGCATCTCAGCGGCCACGTCCGACCCGCTCATCCACACTGCCAGCGCGTCCTGGCGGCGACCCCTCCTCTCCTCCACAGGCACCTGCCAAAGAACTTCTCCCAAGATTGATCACCAGGTCTATAAATCTATGTTCGACTCTGGGAGAATTAATTCATGTCGACATCCGAAAACATCTTCACCGCCGCGATCAGCGCGGCGAGGGCGGTGGTCGCGGGCATTCCCGACCAGCTGACCTCAGTGAAGGCGCTTGAGGACGCCGCGCTGCTTGCGAGTCAGCGGGAACTCTCCGAGCTGAGGCGCATCGTGGATGCGCGCTCCTCCCTTGTGGCTGGCGAAGTCGCGTACAGGTCGCGGCGTGATCTCGGATATTCGGGGTTGGCGCAACGGGAAGGATTCCAGAACGCGGAAAAGCTCGTGCAGGCTACTACCGGGTCGACCCGGCGCGAAGCGTCGACGCTCGTCACCGCCGGCACGCTCGTGCTGGATTCGAAGATGCTCGGAGCCGTCGATGCCGAGACCGGCGAAGTGCCCGAGGGGTTCGCCGCGCGGGAGCCCTGGCTTTCGGCGGTCGGAGTTGCGGTCGCTGATGGGTGGCTGACCGTCGACGCCGCGAGGGCAATTCGAAGCGGGCTTGGCGAACTCGAGGGAAACGGATCCCAAAGTCGCGAATCAGGGGACTCCGACACTGCAGGCAGTGATTTCGGCGTGACGAGCGAGGAACTCGAGAGGGCGGTTCGGGAGTTGCTGGACGTCGCTCGCGGAGACGACGGCAACGGGTCTCCTTTTCGCCGAGTCAACCCTGATGAGCTATACCGGCTTGCGCGGGAGAAGCGCGACGAACTCGATGAATCAGGCATTGCCGAACGGGAACAACTCGCTTACTCGCAGCGGTCGCTTCGCCGCTCAATGAGACCGAACGGGCTGTCGCGATACACACTCGATCCGGACCTGGAGATGTCCGCGTGGCTGGATGACGTATACGACAAGCTGACGTCCCCGCGACGCGGCGGACCGCGGTTCGTCGACCCGGGGGACCGGGCCTGGGCAGACGACATCGCGACAGACACGCGCACCACCGAGCAGTATCTGCACGACGCATTCCTCGGGCTGCTTCACAAAGGCGTCGATGCCGATCGTGCCGATGCCCGTACGGAAAGTAGTCGCGATGCCGGCAGTCGCACTACCGGCAGTCGCACTACCGACAGTCACTCTGCCGGCACGCGCTCAGCGGCGCGGCAGACACCGCGAATCATCGGGTCGAAACTCCCCGCCGTTCGAGTTCTCATCACCGAAGAGTCGCTTCGCACGCGCACCGGACACGGACGAATCGAAGGAACCGGTACCCCGGTCAGCATCGAAACGGTGGAGCGGCAGATATGCGTATCCGGAACCATCCCCATCGAGTTCGGGAGAGACGGCAACGTGATCGACCTCGGCCGCGAAGCACGGCTGTTCACCACGCACCAGAAGATCGCGCTGGCCGCGCGTGACGGCGGATGCATGTTCCCGGGATGCGACCGACCGGCCAGCTGGACGGAAGCCCACCACATCAGGCACTGGTCGCGAGACGGCGGAAACACCGACCTGGCCGACGGGATACTGCTGTGCCGACATCATCACATGCTCGTGCACAACAACCACTGGGAGATCATCCGAAAACATGCGAAATATTGGCTCATACCCCCGCCGGACGTCGACCCGAAACAGCACCCCCGAGAACTAGTCACAAAGAGTGCGACGCTACGTGATCTTCGGCGGGAGATTCAGCTCCACGCGAGTGCGTAAAACCTACTGGCGTGCGAGGCGCAACTTCCAGACGTCCGGGCCCTCTTCCAGATAGCTGACCACGAACTCGCCCGGGTTGCGTTCGTCCAACTGCGCCAGCAGCGGTAGCGGGTTGTGATCGGCCACCAGATCGAGGCTGAAACCGGGAGCAATTGCGCCAATCGCACCGAAAATGGTGGCGTGCCGGATCGCGTGCGGAATCTGGCGCACATCTAGAACGATCTCATTCTCATCCGCGTGACCGCAGGCACAGCCGCTGCTCGCGGGTTTAGCGCCCCCGGAAACTTGGGCGGGAGCAGACGTCTGAAGTCGAATCGGTTCTGAAGTCATGACTCGAGGCTACCCCTGCCCTACGGTTGAAGCATGAACCACCACCGTGACAAATCAGGTGAAACGGATCCGGCCACGCACACTGCTACCGGATTGGCTACCGGAACTGCGTGGGATTCCGTCGCGGGTTCCGCCGCGGGTTCCGTCAAACACCAGACACTTGCCGGCTCGACTGTGGCATTCATCACTGTTTCCGATCGGAGCTCCCGCGGAGAACGCGCCGACACGTCCGGCCCCCGAGCGGTCGAAATTCTGCGCAATGCCGGCTACCAGGTCACCGCCACCATCATTCCGGACGGTGAAGACAGCGTCAGCGCCGCAATCAGCGCCGCAATCAATGCCGGCGCCCACATCGTCATCACGAGCGGAGGCACCGGGATCGGCCCCCGCGACCTCACCCCCGAAGGAACCCGGCCGCTCATCACCCGCGAACTGCCCGGCATCGCCGAAGAACTCCGCAGGCACGGTGCGAGCACCAACCGGATGGCCGTCCTCAGCCGCGGACTCGCAGGAATCGCAGACCCGACCGGTGCCGCGGGCCACTCGCCCGGCGCACTCATCGTCAACCTGCCCGGCTCAGTGAAAGCCGTCGAA
>JAHBST010000107.1 GCA_019638975.1 Cryobacterium sp. | reverse complement strand
GACAAGTGGGCAAGCTCGCGCAATCGATCCGCGTCGAGAAAGTGTCCGTCATCCACGACGAAGATCGTCGTCGCCGCGGGAACCGCAGCCGCTCGTCTCACGCCGACCATGCTGTCGGTGGGCGTGACCGTCACGCCTTGCTGTCTCAACACTTCGGCGAGCGCTTTCGCGCCTTGCGGATGAGGGTCGGTCGGCGAAAGGGGCCGGCCGGCGGACCCGGCAGCGCCGGCGATGGCGAGAGACAGCAAAGCGACGACCACCGCGACCACTCCCGCGATGATCCAGAAACGCCACGCGCGACCGGCCTGGCGGATCGTCGGAGTGTTCGCAGCATCCGCATTCGCGCGCGGCGCGGTGGACGTGGTCGGCGCTGTCACGTTGCGGCCGCCCCGACACTCGCGGGCCGGGCCGTTGCCAGCGCGTTGTCGAGTTCGACGAGCGCGCCATACTCTTCGGCGCTGCCGGGCGCCCCCAGGTATCGCACTCCATCGAATGCGACGGCGCTCGCGGCGAGCGCTGCCGCGTGCTCGGGGAAGACGGCACTCGCGCGAGCGGCGAATCCGCGAGCCGTGGTTCCCGGGGTCGTGGAGACGAGAACGCGTTCGCTCAAGCGGCGTGCGATCGATCGAAAGAGCTCCTCGATCGCGAGCGGCCAATCGTGCGCTGCGGCCGCGGCCCTGGCGGATCGGCGCAACTCGTCCGCTGATCGGTTTTCGCCTTCGCCGAACAGGGCACCGACGGTTGCGCTCTTGCGGTTCCGGCGCGGGCGGCCGAAAATCACGAAAGCGGCGACGATCGCGGCCGTGACGACGGCACCGAGCAAGAGCAGCAGAGGCGCCTGGAAGATCCCGTCCCCGGGCACGCGCAAAGAATTCAGCCAGTCCCAGAACCCTTTGCTCAGGATGTCCCAAAGGTTCGGTTTCGCGGCCTGATACTCGGGCTTTGCGAGTTCGTTGATGAGCCACTGGCGAGCCTGATCGCCGTCAGGGTCAACCGGGATGTCGGCCGCAAGTCCGCCGAAAAACTCGGCCAGCGGGGAAATCATGCCGCCGGCGTGGCCAGTGGGGTGCCCGGCGGGGATTCTGGAAGGTAGGGATCGGCGAGACCCGCGCTACCCGATTGCCTGGCCTCCACGTACGCGCTGAGCTTCAAGTCGAGACCTTCCTTGCGCATCCGCAAATCGACGTAGAGAAGCGCTGTCGTCGCCGACGAGATGACCGCGGCGATTGCGCTCAGAATGAGCACGACGACGAGTTGAACGACATATGCGACGACCGCGACCGTGACCGCGGTTTGGGCTCCCGTACCGTTCGGGTCCACGAGAACGCCGACGAGCGCGCCGACGATCGAGAAGGGGGCGGACACGATGTTCGTCGCGACGCCGAGAATGACGGCGACGAGCAATTGGATGCCGAACACCCTCCAGAAGAATCCGCCCGTGAGGGACCAGGATCGCGCAACGGCCGCGCGGAGCTTCACTCGCTCGATCATGAGCGCGCTGGGGACGAGAGAAAGCTTGGTCGAGATCCAGATCCCGACGACGAGAAGTCCCAGTCCGCCCACCACGCCGACGAGGACTCCGAGACCGATACCGAGCCCGCCGAGCGTCGAGACGAGCGCGACGATGATGAGGATGAGGATCGTCGCGGCGGCCGCGAGCACGGCTCCGACGAGCAAGGACCAGCCGATGAGCGCCAGGACCCGGCCTTTCGCATGCGCCCAGAGACCGCGAAGGGTGAGCTTCTCTCCGAGCGTTGCCCGGGCCACCTCGATGACGATGATGCCCTGGAGCCAGGCGTTGGCGACGAAGCTGAGGAGGCCCGCCAGGAGCGCTGACAGCATCGTGAAGGCGACGGTTCCCGCCATGATCGCGGATTGGTCCTCCGGTGCCGCGCTTTGGGCGCGAAGAAGCGACGAGAAGGTGGCAGTGCCGATGAAGAGCAGGCTCACCACCGTGACGACGACTTGCACGAGAAGGGCGAACCCGAACGTCGGGCGCGGGTTGCGGCGCAGCACGCGGAATGCCGCTCCGAGCAGGGTTCCGAGGTCGAGTTGCCGAAGAGGAATGAGTCCCGGCTTCGGCGGTGGTGTCCAGCCGGGCGCCGCCGGTGGCGGAGGGGCACCCGCGGAGGGAAGCGCCGGCGTCGGCGGCCCGTAGATCGGCGTGCCGGGCGTCGGGGCCCCCGCGGGGGGTGCGGGCGGCGCGGCAGGCGTTGGCGGCGTCCCTGCGCCGGATGGATTCGGCGCCCCGGGCGCTTGCCAGCTGTGCTCGTCGCTCATGTGATCAGGCTCATGTCGGTCGAACTCCCCGAAGAAATCGACCCCACCCCCAGCGGGCGGGGAGTACCCACCGCATTATCGTTTCACACTCGACTACTCTTGTGCGAGAGCAGTACCGAGCCCGAGAGCTGAACAGGCCGAAGAAGAGCAGGAACGATGACCGCACGAATTCTCGTCGTCGACGACGACACCGCGCTCGCGGAGATGATCGGCATCGTGCTGCGCACGGAAGGCTTCGATCCGGTGTTTTGCGCGGACGGCAGCGAGGCGCTCGCGACGTTCCAGTCCTCCCGACCGGATCTCGTCCTTCTCGACCTCATGCTGCCGGGCAAGAGCGGCATTGAAGTGTGCGCGGAGATCCGCACCGAATCCGGTGTTCCCATCATCATGCTCACGGCCAAATCCGACACCACGGATGTCGTGCGCGGCCTCGAGAGCGGAGCCGACGACTACGTCGTGAAGCCGTTCAATCCGAAAGAGCTCGTCGCGCGCATCCGCACGCGCTTGCGCCCGACACCCGTCGGTTCGACCGACGTTTTGCGCGTGGGCGACCTCACGCTCGATGTCGCCGGGCACGAGGTGTGCCGCGGCGAAACGCGCATCAATCTCACTCCGCTCGAGTTCGAGCTTCTGCTCGCGCTCGCGTCGCGGCCACAGCAAGTGTTCACGCGGGAAATGCTGCTCGAGCAAGTGTGGGGATACCACTACAAGGCGGACACGCGGCTCGTGAACGTCCACGTCCAGCGCTTGCGCGCGAAGATCGAGGACGACCCGGACAACCCGAAGATCGTGATGACCGTCCGCGGGGTCGGTTATCGTGCCGGCGCAACCGGATAGCACGCGCGACGGGATTCGGGTTCCGGATGTCCGGATGCCCGTGCTGCGCTTGCCCGCCTGGCGGACGTATCCGGCTCGGCTGCTTCACTTCTGGCGCGCGAGTCTGCAATTTCGCACCGTCGCGATCACGGTGCTTCTGTCCGGATTCGCCGTCGCGGTTCTCGGGAGCTACATGTCGGTGAGCATCGGGAGCAATCTGTTCGACTCGCGGCTCACTCAAGTGCTCGCGGAGTCGAGCAGGGCGACCAATCAGGCGCAGGACTTTTTCGACAGCGATCTCGCGACGACCGATCCGTCGCGCACCGACCTCGAATTCCTCGGCAACACGGTTCTCGGCAACATCCGCGCGACCTCGACGAGTCCTGGAGGCCTCGGCGTGGCGATCTACCGTTCCCCCGGCCAGCAGACCGCCGTCACCATGCAGCCTTCGCAAAGTCGCGGGTTTCCGAGCGAAGTGATTTCCGAGAAGCTTCAAAAGGCGGTCGAAGGCAACACGGGGCCCGATCGCGTGTGGTGGCAATCCGTCGCTCTGTCAGACGGACGACCGGCCCTCGCGGTGGGGTCGCTTCTCACGGTTCCGAACGCCGGATTCTACGAACTGTATTTCGTGTACGACCTCGGGGACGCTCAGGAGACGCTCGCCTTCGTGCAGCAGACTCTTCTTCTCGGTGGCCTCGCACTCGTCCTTCTCATCGGCGCCGTGACGTATATCGTCGTGCGACTCGTGGTCGGGCCTGTGCGCCTCGCCGCGGAGGTGAGCGCGAAACTCGCCGCCGGCCAGCTCGAACAGCGCATCCCGGAGAAAGGGGAGGATGTGATCGCCACTCTCGCCCGGTCGTTCAACGGGATGGCGGACAGCCTTCAGGAGCAGATCACGAAGCTCGGCGAGTTGTCGCGGCTGCAGCAAAGGTTCGTCGCGGATGTCTCGCACGAATTGCGCACGCCGCTCACGACCATTCGCCTGGCCGGCGATGTGCTCTACGACCAGCGTGAAACCTTCCCCGCGGCGACGGGCCGCACGGCGGAACTCCTGCACACTCAAGTGCAGCGTTTCGAAGTTC
>JAHBST010000106.1 GCA_019638975.1 Cryobacterium sp. | reverse complement strand
TTCGAGTAACTCGCGAGCGCCGACACCGCGCGCGTCACGGCGCGCGAGTACGGCCCGGAAGACGCAACTCGCTGTTGCGCCTTCTGGATGCGCGACGCGGCGATGAGCTCCATCGCCTTCGTGATCTTCTTGGTCGTCTGGGCAGACCGAATCTTTTGCCGATAGACCCGAAGTTGAGCTCCCATAGCTGGCTACCGACGCTTCTTCACGATTTGTTCTTGCGCGATGTCCTCAGGGGCGATCTCTTCGAACTCTTCCTTGCCCGCGGCGATGAGCGGCTTGCCCTCGCCCGTCTGGAATTCGAGTTTGAACTTGTCGATCGCTTGACCGAGTGCTTCCTCGGTCTTTTCGTCGAGAACATTGGTATCGCGCAACGTCTCGAGCACTTTCGAGTGGCGAGCGAGGTAGTCGAGAAGTTCGCGCTCGAATCGAAGGATGTCTTCGACCGGCACTTCGTCGAGCTTTCCGTTCGTTCCGGCCCAAATGGAGACGACTTGATCCTCCACCGGATACGGCGAATACTGCGGCTGCTTGAGCAACTCCGTGAGGCGCGCTCCGCGTGCCAGCTGGCGGCGGCTCGCGGCATCCAGATCGGATGCGAACATCGCGAACGCTTCGAGCGAACGGTACTGCGCGAGTTCGATCTTGAGGGTTCCGGAAACCTTCTTGATGCTCTTCACTTGTGCGTCGCCGCCGACCCGGGATACCGAGATGCCGACATCCACGGCGGGACGCTGGTTCGCGTTGAACAAGTCGGACTGCAGGAAGATCTGGCCGTCGGTGATGGAAATCACGTTGGTCGGGATGTAAGCCGCGACGTCATTCGCCTTCGTCTCGATGATCGGAAGGCCCGTCATCGAGCCGGCGCCGAGCTCATCGGAGAGCTTCGCGCAGCGTTCGAGCAAACGCGAGTGCAAATAGAACACGTCACCGGGATACGCTTCGCGTCCCGGCGGACGGCGCAAGAGAAGCGACACGGCACGATAGGCCTCGGCTTGCTTCGAAAGATCGTCGAACACGATGAGGACGTGCTTGCCGCCGTACATCCAGTGCTGGCCGATCGCGCTTCCCGTGTAAGGGGCGAGGTACTTGAAGCCCGCGGCATCCGATGCCGGGCTCGCGACGATTGTCGTGTATTCGAGCGCGCCGGCATCCTCGAGGGCGCCCTTCACGCCCGCGATCGTCGAACCCTTTTGGCCGATCGCGACGTAGATGCAACGCACTTGCTTGTTGACGTCGCCCGAGTCCCAGTTCGCCTTCTGGTTGATGATCGTGTCGATCGCGAGAGCGGTCTTGCCGGTCTGGCGGTCGCCGATGATGAGCTGGCGCTGTCCGCGACCGATCGGGATCATCGCGTCGATCGCCTTGATGCCGGTCTGCATGGGTTCGTGGACGCTCTTGCGCTGCATGACGCCGGGCGCTTGAAGCTCGAGCGCGCGCCTGCCTTCCGAGTGGATCTCACCGAGCCCGTCGATGGGGTTGCCAAGCGGGTCGACGACGCGACCGAGGTATCCGTCGCCGACGGGAACCGAAAGAACTTCGCCCGTGCGAGTGACCTCCATGCCTTCCGCGATCCCGCCGAATTCGCCGAGGATGACGACGCCGATTTCGCTCTCGTCGAGGTTTAACGCGAGGCCGAGAGTGCCGTCCGCGAAGCGCAAGAGCTCGTTCGCCATCGCGCCGGGGAGCCCCTCGACGTGCGCGATGCCGTCCGCGGTGTCGATGACATGACCGACCTCGGTCGCTGTCGCCTTTCCGGGCTCATACGCTTTCGCGAAGTCCTGGAGAGCGTCGCGGATCTCGTCCGGACTGATCGTCAGTTCTGCCATTGTTTTTCCTCTGCGTTGCGGAGCGCGATGGCTCCTCGGTAATTCTCAGCCGCGCTCACGCGAGCTGAAGCTTCAGTTCTTTCAATCTGGTTGCGACGGAATCGTCGATGACGTCGCTGCCCACGGCCACGCGAACTCCGCCGATGAGCGAAGGATCGATGACTTGGTTGATGCGCACGTCCCCGTACTTTCTCGCGAGCCCCGCGCGGAGACGCTCGAGTTGCGCCTCGCTGAGGGACGCTGCCACCGTGACCGTCGCGATCGCTTGAGATGACTCGTCGGCGACGATGTCGGCGGCGTGCTTCACGAGCGCTCCAATCCGCCGACCAAGTGGTTGCTGGACCAAGTGGCCGAGGATCGCGATCGTCTGCGGGCTCACGTGATCGGCGAGCAGCTTCTCGACGAGTGCGGCTTTGCCGGCAGGATCCCCCAGCTTGCTGCCGACGGCGAGTTCGAGTTCGGCGTTCGATGCGACGAGTTGCCCGAACTCGAAGAGCTCAGTCGGGATGTCCGATCCCGAGCCGTCGGTGCCGGCCGACGCCGCCATGACGCGCAGCCCCACTTCTTCAAGGCCCGCGAGAAAGTCGGACGAGTCGGACCACCTGCTCCTCGCGAGTCCCGAAATGAGGTCGCGCGAGTGCGAACTCAGCGAACCGAAGACCGACTTCACGAGCGCGGCCTTGTCATCCGGATCCGCGGACGGTTCGGTCAGCGCGATCAGCAATTGCGCGGAACCGGCAACCGCGCGGGCGGCGGCGAAAATCTCCTCGCCCACGGCCAGGGTCGCGCCGGCCGGGCGTGCGGCGATGGCCGCCTTCGCCGCGGCAACCGCTTCTCTGGTCGCTGAACCCATTTACTTGCCCGCTTTCGTCGAGGAGTCCGCCTCGAGGTCGGCGAGAAAGCGATCGACAATGGCCGCAGACTTCTTGTCATCCTCGAGGCTCGCTCCGATCACGCCGGAGGCGAGGCTCAAGGCGAGTGTTCCGACCTCGCTGCGCAGTGAGTTCAACGCGTTCTGACGCTCGACCTCGATCGTCGCGAGCGCAGCCGCATTGATGCGCGCAACCTCGGCTTGAGCTTGCTCCTTGAGCTCCCCGAGAATCCGGACGCCATCCGCGCGCGCTTGTTCGCGAATCGCCGCGGCTTCCGTGCGCGCCTCCTTGAGCGCTTCCTCGAACTGCTCCTTGTTCGCTTGCGCTTCCGCTTGCGCTTTCTCCGCGCGCTGGATGCCGCCCTCGATCGCATCCCGACGGGCGTCGAGCGCCTTGTTGATATTGGGCAGGACGAGCCGAATGATCACGACGAGCACGACGACGAAGGCGACCGTTCCCCAAATCAGGTCGGGGAGCTCCGGGAGCAGGATGCTGTGACCCGGTTCTTCTGCGGCCGCGTGAACTGCGGCCAGGACGAATGCGGTGTGCATTCAGGACTCCTTTGGATCGTTGTGGCGCTGGCGTAGAGTGCGGGGACCTACGGCGCGGGGAAGGGGATGAACGCGACACCGATCGCGATGAAGCACAGCGCTTCCGTGATGGCGATACCGATCCACATGAGCGTCTGAAGGCGACCCGCGAGCTCGGGCTGGCGGGCTACGGATTCGATCGTCTTTCCGACGATCGCGCCGACGCCGATTCCCGAGCCGATGGCCGCGAGGCCAAACGCGAGCGGTGCAATGTGTCCGACGAGATTCATTGTGTTCCTTTCGAGGTGTTGCGTGAAGCCGGGAGCCTAGTGCTCTTCGGCCAGGGCTAGCTGGATGTAGATGGCCGTGAGGATCGCAAAGATGTACGCCTGAAGGCCGGCGACAAAAATCTCGAGGACCACGAAAGCGATCCCCAGAGTGAGCGTCCCGGCCCCGAGCAGTCCCCACGCGCTTCCGCTGATGAGCATCGAGAAGAAGAAGTTCGTTGCGAGAAAGCACAACACGAGCAACATGTGCCCAGCGACCATGTTCATCGTGAGCCGGAGGGTCAGGGTGATCGGGCGCACGATGAAGGTCGACAGAACCTCCAGAACCGCGATGATCGGCTTGATGAAGATCGGAACTCCGGGGAGCCACAATGCGTTTTTGAAGAAGCGGCCGACGCCGAACTTGCGAATCCCCGCGTACACGAAGGTCACGTAGGCGATGACCGCAAGAAGGATTGGCAAACCGATGAGGCCCGTGCTCGCAATTTGCAATCCGGGAATCGTGCCCGTGAGGTTGAGCGCGAGAGTGAGGAAGAAGATCGTCATGATCAACGGGGCGAATCGCTTCCCCTCTTTTTCGCCCAGCGTCTCGATGGCGATCCCCCGGCGGGCGAAGTCGAGGGCGAACTCCATGGCCGCCTGACCGCGACCAGGAACGAGCTTGAGTTTCCGGGTCCCGAGCCACAGGATGAGCACGAGAACCGCGACGGCGAAGAGTCGGACGATCAA
>JAHBST010000105.1 GCA_019638975.1 Cryobacterium sp. | reverse complement strand
AGGCGCCCGGTCTCGAAACGGACCGTGCGCTTGCCGAACTTGCCGTTATCCAAAACGGCTTCGGCGAATTTGATTTCTGGACCCTCCATGTGGGGGTTTTCTCCTTTGCTGGTGTCGTATCCCCGTGTGGGATGCGACGCGAACGTCGGAGCAGGAGAAGGCAGTCAGAGGCGCGCAGCGATTGCGCTCGGGCGCCGGTTCTGATCAACAGTAGAAATACACCGTACGAGTCGGGATACCACCACCGGTGACCAGCATCTTGCCAGCCTGCTCCGCAATTGATCGGGCCGACACTCGAAAGTGCGGTCTCGAAACAACCTCGTCGAGTCTACCAGCCGCTCTCTCGATGGCCTAGCGCAAGCGCGCCGTGTCGATGTGGTCGCGCACTTCCGGCAGGACCTCTGCCGCAAAGCGCTCCATTGCCGCCGCGTCATCCGTCGCGATGATGAAGCCGCTCATCCCGAATTCGAGGGCCATCCGCACGAGCGTCTCTGTTGTCGCGAGGGCAACCGGAACGTTGATCCACCTCCGGATGTCCGTCGCGGCGCGGCCAGCCGCTTCGGCGCCCTCGTCGATCAGCGCGTTCATGCCCTCGAGGGCATCGATTCCGTCCAGATATCCGAACGAGGGAACCCATCCATTGGCTGCACGCCCGGTGAGGCGCAGCATCCGCGGACCGTAAGCGCCGATCGCAATGCCGATCGGATGCGCACTCGCCGGGCCGCGCTTCGCACCCCGAACCGAATAGAACTCGCCGTCCACGCGAGCACCCCCGGGCTCGTCGGCCGCCCACAGCGCGCGAATCACCTGAATCGCCTCCTCGAGCGCATCCACGGACTGCCCGGGAGTGAGCCGCCGGCCGCCCACCGCTTCGATCGCATCCCAGAATCCGCCGGCGCCGAGGCCGAGCTCGAAGCGCCCGCCGCTCAGCACATCGAGAGTCGTCGATGCGCGCGCGATGACAACCGGCAAACGGAGTGGAAGATTTGTGACATTCGCGGAGAGGCTGATGCGCTCGGTGCGCCCGGCGACGAACGCGAGAAGACTCCACGCGTCCAGAAGTGCCGGTTGGTAGGGGTGGTCCTGGAAGGACACGAGGTCAAATCCCAGCCTCTCGCTGAGGACAGCGAGGTCGACGACGTTTCGCGGTTCTGCCGACTTCGGCGTGATGAATGTTCCGAATCGAATGTCGTGCCCGTAATCGCTCACCGTGCTCCCTCGTCATTGCCTTTCAACGATCGCACGAAGTCGATCATTCCCGTGTCGATCTATCCGCAACACAGTGACTACGCTGGAACCATCCCGAAAGGAGTCGCCGGTGCGAGTTGGTGTCACGCGAGAACAACGTGAAGGGGAACGGAGGGTCGCGGCAACACCGGAGACGGTCGAGCAGTTGACCAAACTCGGTCTCGATGTCGTCGTCGAGAAAGGTGCGGGCGACGAGTCCGGCTTTTCGGATGCGTCCTACAAAAAGGCGGGGGCGTCGATCGCCGCGAAGCTCGCTCTCGGCTCTCTCGACGTGCTGCTGCACGTCCGGCCGTTGTCGGCAGCCACGGCAACCTCGCTTAAGAAGGGCGCCGTGACGATCGGGATGGCGTCGCCTTCCACAGAATTGCCGACGGTCGCCGCCCTTGCGAAAGCGAAAGTCACATCGTTCGCGCTCGAACTCATCCCCCGGATCTCGCGAGCCCAGTCGATGGATGCGCTCAGCTCTCAAGCGCTCGTGGCGGGCTACCGCGCGGTGATCGAAGCGGTCATGCGTTATCCGCGATTCTTCCCCCTGTACATGACGGCTGCGGGCACGATCCCGCCCGCGAAAGTGCTCGTGCTCGGCGCGGGTGTTGCCGGGTTGCAAGCGATCGGAACGGCGAAACGGCTCGGCGCCCGCGTGTCGGCGAACGACATCCGGGCGGCATCCGCCGACGAAGTCCGCTCGATGGGCGGAACCTTCATCAACCTCGATCTCGACACAGCCGCTGAAGGCACCGGCGGATACGCGAAGGAACTCGCCGAGGACCGCGCCAAGCGTCAGCGCGATTTGCTCGCTCCGCACATCGCATCCTCGGATGTGCTCATCACGACCGCGGCGATTCCGGGCCGCGCCGCTCCCCTCCTCGTCACGACCGACATGGTCAAGGGCATGCGCGCCGGTTCCGTCGTGATCGACCTTGCGGCCGAGTCGGGCGGCAACGTGCAAGGCGTCGTCGCGGGAAAGGACATTCCCGTACCCGTCGAGGGAGGCGCCGTCACGCTCGTCGGCTTGAAGGATGCGCCATCGGCGATCCCCTCGGATGCGTCGCGGCTCTACGCGAAAAACGTCGCCAACCTCCTCGCCCTCATGACCGAGGACGGCACGGTCTCTCCCGACTACACCGACGAAGTCGTCGCGGGAGCGTGCCTCACGCGGGACGGCGATGTCACGCACGAACCAACCGCTCAAGCGCTCATCGACGCGAAACCTGGCACGCGGAAGCCCTCGGCATCCACTGCGAAGGCACCGGCAAAGAAACCGGCTGCTGCCAGGAAAGCGCCCGCCACCAGGAAGGGAGGGAAGTGATGGATCCCGTCACTCTGCTCACCGTCGTCGTTCTCGCGGTGTTCGTCGGCTTCGAGGTCGTGTCCAAGGTCACGAGCAAGCTTCACACTCCGCTCATGTCGGGGGCGAACGCGATTCACGGAATCATCCTCGTCGGGGCGATCATCGTCGCCGGGCAGACGAGCGACCCCTGGCTCCTTACCGTCGCGATCATCGCGGTCGTGCTCGCAACCGCGAACATGGTCGGCGGCTTCGTGGTCACGGACCGGATGCTGGAAATGTTCGGCGGCAGGAAGGCGGGCAAATCCGCCGCGCCGGCATCCGGTAGCGCCTCCTCCGAGGCCGCAAACGGGGAGGTCGCCAAGTGAGCCTCCTGACTCCCGAGTGGACCGCGCTCCTCTACCTCGTCGCCGCCGTCTGCTTCATCCTCGCCCTCAAAGGCCTCTCCTCCCCCCGGCACGCCCGCCGCGGAAACCTCATCGGCTCTGCGGGAGCCCTCGTCGCCGTCGTCACCGTGTTCCTTTCGGTGAAGCTCGACAACATTCCCTTCATTCTGGGAGCGATCGTCGTGGGCTCCGCTATCGCCGTGCCCATCGCGCGACGCGTGCAAATGACCCAGATGCCGCAGCTCGTCGGCGGATTCAATGGAGTGGGCGGTGGCGCGGCGGCTCTCGTCGCCGTGTTGGAGCTCGGCCACAACGAGGATCCTTGGGTCCGCATCGCGATCGTGTTCACGATGCTCATCGGCGCGATCTCGTTCTCCGGCTCGGCGATCACCGTCTTGAAGCTGCAGGAGCTCATGACGACCCGACCCGTGCTGTTCCCCGGTCTCCGCTGGGTCATGTCGTTCGCCGTGCTCGCGTCGATCGCCACAGCGGTGCTCGTCGTGATCACGGGATCGTGGATCTGGGCCGTCATCCTTCTCGTGCTCGGCCTTGCCGTCGGTGTGCTGCTCGTGCTTCCGGTCGGTGGCGCGGATGTGCCGATCGTCATTTCGCTTCTCAACGCGTTCACCGGAATCGCGGTGGCCGCGAGCGGCATCGTGCTCGAGAACGTTCTCCTCGTCGTCGCCGGTACGCTCGTCGGCGCGAGCGGAACGATTTTGACGATCGCTATGGCGAAGGCCATGGGCCGCGGAGTCACGGGCATCCTGTTCGGCGCATTCAAGGGCGGCTCGACCGCCGGATCGACGACCGTGAGCGATCGGCCCGTGCGCTCGAGTTCGCCGGAGGATGTCGCGGTGCAGCTCGGCTACGCGCAGAACGTCGTCATCGTTCCCGGCTACGGGCTGGCAGTCGCCCAGGGCCAGCACACGATCGCCGAACTCGCGACGGCGCTCGAGGATCGCGGGGTGCACGTCGTCTTCGGCATCCACCCCGTCGCGGGCCGCATGCCCGGCCACATGAACGTGTTGCTCGCGGAAGCGAATGTGCCGTACGAATCGCTCAAGGAACTGGACGAGATCAATCCGGAATTCAAGTCGACGGATGTCGTGCTCGTCGTGGGCGCGAACGACGTCGTCAATCCGGCCGCGAAGTCGACTCCGGGCTCACCGATTTTCGGCATGCCCATTCTCGAGGTCGGCGACGCGAACCAGATCGTGTTCCTGAAGCGGTCGATGCGACCGGGCTTCGCGGGGATTGAGAACGAATTGCTCTACGACCCGAAGACCGAATTGCTGTTCGGCGACGCGAAGGACTCGTTATCCAGGGTGCTCGCCGCGGTCAAAGCGCTCTAGGTCGACGCGGCTCTGCGACCAAG
>JAHBST010000104.1 GCA_019638975.1 Cryobacterium sp. | reverse complement strand
GAAGAGCCGCTCGCCCGGCGCGCGTTCGGTGGGTCGTTCCTCGCCAAGCGCGATGGCCAGTACGCGCGCAGCGCGGTGTCGAGCACGAGCGAGCTGGCGACAGTCCCCCGATGGAGCACGGCGGCGATCGCTGAGCGGACAATCGCGCTCACGGCGCAGTTTCTTCACGTCTGGCCGAACCCCGTTTCCGTCGGAATCGACGACGATGGTCTCACTCCCATTCTCGACGCACAACGGCGTCGCGGCTGGCCGCCGGGTTGGCACCGGGAATTCGACTACGTCGAGTATCGCGGGGAACATTGGGAAGTTCACGACGTCAAAGCTCTCTTCGATCGCGTATTCAAGCGATTGTGGGCGGATGCGCGAGGGAGCGTCGAAGAATTCAGCGCGCAGCGAGGCGGCCCGCTCTTCGAGTCGCAAGCGTGGAAAGGCGAATGGGCGATTCTCGACGAATCGCACCACCTTTACCTCGGTTGGGACTCGAACTACATGATGTCGGCCGTGCAAGGAGTTCTCGATCACGCCGGCATTGCCGCCGAAGTCTTCATCAGGTATTCCTACATCGGGGATGCCATGTAGCCTCGCGGGTTGGCCTCGCGGGTTCACCTGGCAAGTTCGCCTCGCGACGGCGCGATTGAGTGCGTAATGTCGGTGTCATGCCCGACGTGCCGGACCTTATTCCGACGCTCGTCGGCGTCCTCCTACTCGCCGCAATCGGGACGGCGGTGCTCGCGGGCTACGGGGTCCCGCACCGCTGGGGGCCGTTACTCGCGATTCTTCGCGGCGTCCTGCAACTCGCCGTCATCAGCGTCATCCTCGCCGGCATCATCACGAGCCGGTTGTGGGTGGGCGTCGCGCTCCTCGTCATGTTCGGAATCGCGGCGTTCACCGCGACGCGGCGGATCGGGTGGTCGTGGAATCACGCCGCGCTCATCGCGTCCGCGATGGCGCTCGGCGTATCCGTCACGCTCGCGATCGTGTTCGCCACGGGGGCGATCGAATTCTCCGCGCGCTACGCTCTCGCGATCGGCGGCATCGTCATCGGTAATGCCATGAGCATCGCGACGCTTGCGGGGCGGAACATCACGGAGGCCGTCGTCGACCATTGGGATGACGTCGAAGGCTGGTTGGCGCTTGGCGCGACTCCGCGGCAATCCACTCTGCAACTCGCGCGGCGTGCCGTCTACAACGCACTCATCCCCTCGATCGACCAGACGAAAACCACGGGACTCGTGACCTTGCCGGGAGCTTTCGTGGGTGCGATATTCGGCGGAGTATCGCCGCTCGAAGCAGGTCGCTTCCAGGTCGTCGTGCTCGCGTCGATCATGGCTGCAGGCGCAATCACGGCGGTCGTCGTGACGGCTGCGCTCGCCCCGATCAAGCTCAAGCCGCTCGCGCTCGGTTGAGCACTCGACGTGAACGCCGCTGACGTCGTGCGATTCCGCCGGCGTCGTGCGATTCCGCTGACGCCGACCGAATTACGCCGCGATGTGGCCAGCTAGTGCTGGGGTACCTGGACTCGAACCAAGAACAAAAGAATCAGAATCTTCCGTGTTGCCAATTACACCATACCCCACCGGTTCCGAGCAGAACTCGGGCCGACTGTCTACTTTAGCGTATCGAATCGGGTCGGTGAGGGACCCCCTCCGAGGGAAGGGGCTCGCGCTTGAAGAGCTGATGGACGGTTGGCAGACTTCGCGATGTGACCTTTGCGCCGAGCAGGGCTTCGAGCGTCGGCACGGCATTGCTCTCGCCGTCGCGATCATTCCGGCATATCGCGAATCCGGCACCGGCCCGGACAATTTCGCAACGCCGACCCGCGATCGGCAGCTCGCCCGCGAGCACAACCGAATGGTCGAAAAGGGAAAGTTCCATTCGGCCGATCCCTTCCAAACCAGGATCGAATTCGAGTGCCAGCTCGCGAATTTCCGCACGAGGTCGTGCGAACGCGACATCCTGCCACTCCGAGCCTGAATGCAGCGTCGCCAGAACAGCGCTCACGCAAGCGTCCGGATCAGTCGCGGTAAACATCACAGTGCCATTGCTGCGCACGAGCACCGTTTGCGTGGCGCTCGCCTCCTCGAAGGCCAACCTGAGGTCATCCGAGGACGGGCTGCCGCGTTGCCCCTGATTGAGATTGCGGAAGAATGCGACAGATCTCACGAGTCAACACTCTCGAGCCGATGCGCACGAGTCAATGTGCACGAGTCAATGCGCACGAGGCAGCGCGCACGAGGCAACGTGATCTGCGCGGTGCGCACTCGCTCCCGCGCTTTGGCCGGCGAGCTCCGGTCGACGCGCGTTGGTCGATGCGCTCCAGTCGGAGCTTGCGATTCGCAGAACGTCAGCGAGTGCGAGCCGACTTTCCGGGTGCCGATGACTCGCCAACCGGGGCGGCACCCGCGCCAACCGGGCCGGCACCCGCGCCAACCGCAGCCCAGGGGCCCGATATGCCCAAATACTCGTCACGACTGATGCCTCCGGCGACCATTGCTCCGGCACCGGCCGCGATGATGAGTTGCTTCGGGCCGGGAGGCGTGATGTCGCCGGCCGCATACACCCAGGGCACCGAGGTCCGGCCGTAACCGTCGACCTCAATGAGACCGTTGGCGTCTCGCTTCACGCCGAGTTCTTCCGCAAAGCCGATGTTGGCGACGTACTCGGGGCGCACGAATCCGCCGACTCGGGCAATGACTTCGCCCGAGTCCAGCCGCACTCCGGTCATCCCGCCCCGGCCACCCTCGACATCCGCGATCGGCTCGCGGATGACGCGGATGCCGCGATCGGCGAGCGAATGCTCATCGCGGGACGTCACCACGCCGACCCCGTTGGTGAACACGATGAGGTCGTCGGTCCACCGCGAAATGAGCACCGCGCGCTCAGCGAGATCGTTCGTCTCGCCGATGAGGGCGAGCGCTTGCCCGCGCTTCTCGAACGCGTCGCACACGAGACATGAGTGGAGGCTCGTGCCGTAGAAGTGGTAGATGCTCGGCAAATCCGGAAGCACTTCCGTGAGACCGGATGCCAGAACGACGATGCTGCACGTGACGCTAGTGCGCGCTGCCGAGCCGCGCAAGCCCGAGGCAACGACCACGAACGTGCCGCTCTTGCTTCTGCGGATGGATTCGACGAGTGCCGGCTGGAATGCGGTGTCGGGATACTTCTCGATTTCCGCCAAGCCGAGTTTGCGCAATTCGAGAGGCGAAATGCCGTCCCGGGACAGGAATCCGTTCGACGACAAAGTGGCGGCGTTGCGCGGACGATTTGCGTCGAAAATGAGGACGCTGTGCATCGACCGGGCGAGGTTGAGCCCGGCCGACAGCCCTGCGGGACCGGCGCCGACGATGACGACGTCGACGTCGACGTCCGCGGTGCTCACAGCCGGTCCGCCAGCCTCGCGATCCTCGCGAGCGTCGACGGCTTTCCGAGCAATTCCATCGACTCGAACAATGGCGGGCTGATGCGTCGCCCGGAGATCGCCGTGCGCAACGGGCCGAACGCTTCCCGCGGCTTCACGCCGAGCTCATCGATGAGGGCACCCCGCAGGGTGGCTTCGATCGCGGGGACAGTCCACTCGTCGAGCGCGGTCAGCGCTCGCGTCGCGACCGCGAGAACGCTCGGTCCTCCATCGCCGGGCAAGGCATCCGCGTCGAACTCGAGGTCGTCGTCGTTCGTGAACAGGAACGCGAGAAGGCCGGGCGCCTCGCCGAGCAATTGCATCCGCTCCTGCACGAGCGGTGCCGCTTTGTGCAAAAGGTCGCGTTGCGCGTCGGTCGTCACGAGGTCGCCGAGGTAGGGCAGCATCCGGTCGGCGAAGTCGTCCACGTCGAGGAGGCGGATGTGGTCGCCGTTGATCGACTCGGCCTTCTTCACGTCGAAGCGGGCCGGGTTCGGGTTCACGTCGCCGATGTCGAAAGCGGCGACCATCTCGTCGATCGAGAATACGTCGCGATCGGGAGCGAGCGACCATCCGAGGAGCGCGAGATAGTTGATGAGACCTTCGGGAACGAATCCGCGGTCGCGGTGGTGGAACAGGCTCGACTCGGGGTCGCGTTTGGACAACTTCTTGTTGCCTTCGCCCATGACATACGGGAGGTGTCCGAAGCGAGGGATGGCGGTCGCGATCCCGATCTCGATGAGCGCGTGGTAGAGCGCGATCTGGCGCGGAGTGCTCGAGAGCAGATCCTCGCCGCGCAGCACGTGCGTGACGCCCATGAGCGCGTCATCGACGGGGTTGACGAACGTGTACAGCGGGATGCCGTTGGGTCGCACGACGACGAAGTCGGTGAAACTGCCGGCCGGGAAGGTGATGTCGCCGCGCACGAGATCGGTAAAACTCAAGTCAGTATCGGGAACGCGCAGTCTCAGCGCCGGTTCCCTGCCCTCCGCGCGGTAGGCGGCGCGCTGCGCTTCCGAGAGTTCGC
>JAHBST010000103.1 GCA_019638975.1 Cryobacterium sp. | reverse complement strand
CGCGTCCCGAACTACCGGTTCGAGGTCCACTTGAGTCTCGTGGATCTCGTAGTCGAATGCTTCGTCTTGAGAATACGCGAAAACCTCCTGAATTTCGACTTCGACCGGTCGCTCGACGTCGATGAGGCACCGCACGCACTCCCCGCGCGCGACTGTTGCGACATCCGCGGACACGAGAATGCCGTCGTGGAGGGATTCGAGCCGCGCGTCAATGTGAATCGCCTCGCCCTCGCGAACGCCGATGACGGCGTTGCCCCAGCCATCCGGCGCTGTCGCATCGATCGTGCGCTCGCGCATCTCTCCCGGACGATGGATGAGATCGACGACGTCGACCGTGAACGGAGTCTTCCTGGGGTGCGGCACCCCTCAAGCCTAATCCGCCGCCGAATTCCGCGTTCGGCGAGAATCGATCGCCACCCACAGCACGTGGAGGATGTCCGCGGCGACAACGATCGCTGCACCGATGGCAACGGTGAACCACGACGAGCTCCCCCACGTGGCGATCGTTCCCGCACCGAACATCGCGTAATACGCCACGACGACGCCCGCTGTCACGCCCGCGAGCGGGAGCAGGTTTCCGAAAATTGCGGGAAGCGGGCGACGACGCAGCACGAGATTCACGAGGATCGTGACCGCGACGAGCACACACACGGCCGCTCCGCCACCGATGCACACTTCCCGCACTCCAACAGGAATGTCACTTCGACTCAGGCGCAACCCCAAAAGTATGGTGGCTGCGGTCAACGCGATCGCGAGGATGAGCGAGGACAACAGCGACCACGGCACCGGCAGCGCGCGATCGCGATCCTGCCGTTTGCGAGGAATGTGGTCCCACGCTTCGCGAAGCGACCATCGGGATGCGAGCCAGCCGAAGCCCGCCGTCGCGGCAAAGACGAGAAAGGGCGGTAGCCAGCTTTCCGTGACGAACCAAACGATCGCCGCCAGGCACAAGCACACCGCGACGTTCGAAAAGCTTGAAATGAGCCACGCGTTTCTGAACGCTCGACGGGCGGACGGCACATCGAGCGGGTGAACGAGCAATTGTTGCGCGGGGTCGGGCAACTCGACGGTTTCGGTGAGACTGGTCACGGCTTCCTCCACGGGACGCGATCGATGAAGCGCGCGGCCGGTCGCGCGCGCGTGAGTTCGTAAATCTTTTGGCGGGAAACCCCGAGGTGGGCGGCAACGGCGACGGCGCTCACCGAATCGAGCATGTCGTCGATCGCCTGAACGCGGATGGCGGCGGCCCGCGAATTCAGGTGTGCCGCGAGAGCGCTGACTTCGGCGGCGAGGAGCGCTGCCGCGAGGGGGCCGCCGAAATGATCCGCCCATTCCTGGTCGCGGCTCTTCGCTCGAGCGTAGAGTTCGTCGCCGCCATCCGAGAGGACTTCGGCAAGTTGTTGCGGACTGATTCCGCAATCGGCGAGTTTGCCCGCGACGACTGTCCGCTCGTCGCCGCGAGCACGATACGCGAGGAGTGGTCCCCAGACCGCCATGTCAACCCCGGGTTGTCGCTCCATGTCGACAATCTTCGCGCCCTCCGAGCCACTTTGTCAACCCCGGGTTGGCAATGATTTCCGCGACCGCGACCCGCCCCGGTCACGCCCACCGGCTTGTCAACGCGGGCGTTCCCCTCGATTCCGTCCGCGCAAGTGACGCGAGGGCGCTCGCGACGAACTCGACGTCCTCGGCAATCGCCCCCGCGGTGACACGAACATGCGCCCGCTCCGATTCGGATGCGAAAAACGGCGAACCGCCGGCGACGCGAATGCCTTGTGCCGCCAATTGCACAATCGCCGCTTGTTCGTCGGCGACGGGAATCCACGCGTTGATGCCGTCGGCTTGCCGCACGTCGAGACCGTGTTCACGCAAGGCATCCGTGAACGCCTTTTGCCGCGAGAAATACACGCGCCGCGCATCGCTCACTTCCGCGATGCTCTCCGAGGACGTGAGCAAGTCGTGCAGGATCGTCTGCAGCATCCGGCTCGTCCATCCGGGGCCGAGCATCCTGCGCGCTTCGATGGCGTTGATGTGATTCGCCGGTCCCCCGAGGGCCGCGATGCGAAGGTCGGGGCCATGGGATTTCGAGTAGCTCCGCACGTGAAGCACGCGCTCGGGAATCCAGGTTCCCAGACTGATGTCGGGGGCAGCCGTGATATCGCCAGAGTGATCGTCTTCGATGACCATGACGCGCGAGAAGGAGGAATCGCCGCCGATGAGGCGCGCCAGCGTACGCGCGCGTTCACTCGTCATGGACGCGCCGGTGGGATTCAGTGCACGCGGTTGCAGGATGACGAGCGCGGGCGAGCTCTTGAGGGCATGTTCGAACGAAGCGGGGTCGATGCCGTGCTCGTCGACATCCACGGGGACGGCTTCGAGCCCCAACCGCTTGAGAAGGTCGAAGAAGGGCGGGAAGCCGGGATTCTCGACGATGACGCGGTCGCCGAATCGCGCCACTTGCTCGATGCTGCGGGAAATGGCGTCGAGCGCGCCATTGACGATCGTGATGGATTCGACCGGGTAGGGCCAGGAAGCGCGAAGAACATCCATCAGTTCGGGGATGACGGGAAGTTCCATGTAGGCGGAGGTTTCCGCGCGCTGCGACACGCGAGACAGCGCTCGACCGAGCCCGGGCAGAAGTTGCGGATCCGGCGTGCCCCGCGAGAGGTCCAGACCCTCGAACCCTGCGCTGTCGGCGTGCGGCTGGCTGAAAGCGGAACGCTCTGGTGTTCGTGCGGCCCGCACGAACGAACCGTTGCGACCGCGTGATTCGATGAGGCCGGCAGCCGCGAGCGCCTTCCACGCCTGGCTCACCGTCGCGGGGCTGACGCCGAGGTCACGGGCAAGATCGCGCACCGTCGGGAGCCGCACCCCGACCGCCAATCGTCCGGATGCGATGAGGCGGCCGAGGGATGCCGAGATCTCCGCGGGAGTTCGGCCGTCGATTCGACTCGTCAGGTTTGCCATTCTCACTTGCTTCGCGCGTGTTTGGGAGTCAGTATGAAGACTGTACGACATCAGTCGATACAAAGCCTAAATGTTTAGGTGATTGAGTAACAAATAGGGCGACGCTGCCCTGAGCTGGAGGCATCAATGAGCGTCAGTGGATCGAACATCGTCCGCACCGCCATCACGCAAACCACGTGGACGGGCGACAAGGAATCGATGCTGGACAAGCACGAAAAATTCGCTCGGGATGCCGCCGCCGAAGGCGTGCAGATCCTGTGCTTCCAGGAGCTCTTCTATGGCCCCTACTTCGGAATTACGGAAGACAAGAAGTACTACTCATTCGCCGAGCCGGCGGACGGCCCCATCGTGCAGCGCTTCGCCAAGCTCGCGAAAGAATTGAACATGGTCATGATCCTCCCCATCTACGAGGAGGAAATGCCGGGCTTGTATTACAACACCGCCGTCATCGTCGACTCGGATGGGACGATCCTCGGTCAGTACCGCAAGCACCACATCCCGCACCTCGATCGGTTCTGGGAGAAGTTCTACTTCCGCCCGGGGAACATGGGCTATCCCGTTTTCGACACCGCGGTCGGCAAGGTCGGTCTCTACATTTGCTACGACCGGCACTTCCCCGAAGGCTGGCGCGAGTTGGGCTTGAACGGCGCGGAAATGGTGTTCAACCCGAACGCGACGAAGCCAGGGCTCTCGAACCGATTGTGGGAGGTCGAGGGACCTGCCGCGGCTGTGGCGAACGGATACTTCGTGCTTCAGCCGAACCGGGTCGGGCGCGAAGACAACGAGTACGGCGAGCTCGCCGTCGACTTCTATGGCACGAGCCAAGTGATCGACCCGCGCGGCAATTTCGTGGGCGAGCGCGGATCGGGGACCGACGAGGAAATGCTCATCCGCGACATCGACATGGACATGGTTCGCCAGATGCGCGACGACTGGCAGTTCTATCGCGACCGTCGGCCGGACTCCTACACCTCGATCCCCAAGCCATAACCACGAGGAGAAGCACCATGAAAACCCTCATCAAGAACGGCACCGTCGTGAACTCGACCGGGACCGGAGCCGCCGACGTTCTCATCGATGGCGAAACCATTGCCGCGGTTCTCGCGCCGGGGTCCACGCTGCTCGGTTTCGACCTTGAGAAGAATGTGGACACCGTCATCGACGCCAAAGGGAAGTACGTGATCCCCGGCGGCATCGACGCGCACACCCACATGGAAATGCCCTTCGGAGGCACGTTCGCGAGCGACACGTACGAGACCGGCACGCGCGCGGCCGCATGGGGCGGAACGACGAGCATCGTCGACTTCGTCGTGCAATACGCGGGAGAGAACGTGCTCGACCAGTACAGGCTGTGGCACGAGAAAGCCGCGGGCAATTGCGCGATCGATTACGGCTTCCACCAGATTCTTTCCGACATTCAGGACTCGTCGCTCACGGCGATGGATGAATTGATCGACGAAGGCGTCTCGAGCTTCAAGCTCTTCATGGCGTACAAGGGCGTTTTTCTTTCGGATGACGGGCAGATTCTGCGCGCATTCCAAAAAGGCGCAGACCTCGGCGCGATGATGATGATGCACGCCGAGAACGGCGCCGTCATCGATGTGCTCGTGCAGCAAGCCCTCGCGGCCGGCAACACGTCCCCCTTCAACCACGGCCTCTCGCGGCCGTGGCAAGCGGAGGAAGAAGCCACTCACCGGGCGATCATGATCGCGAACCTCACGGGAGCGCCGCTCTACATCGTGCACGTGAGCGCCAAGCAAGCTGTCGAGCAGATCACGGCAGCACGCGACAAAGGCCAGAACGTTTTCGGCGAGACTTGCCCGCAATACCTCTACCTTTCGCTCGAGGAGCAGCTCGGCGCTTCCAGCAAAGAGTGGGGCGACTTCGAGGGCGCGAAGTGGGTCTGCTCGACGCCATTGCGGTCACGAGCCGAAGGCCACCAGCACCACATGTGGCAAAGCCTGCGCACAAACGACATCCAAATGGTCTCGACCGACCACTGCCCGTTCTGCATGAAGGGCCAGAAGGACATGGGGATCGGCGACTTCTCGAAGATCCCGAACGGCATCGGATCCGTCGAACACCGCATGGACCTCATCTATCAGGGAGT
>JAHBST010000102.1 GCA_019638975.1 Cryobacterium sp. | reverse complement strand
CCCCGGTCCCCTCTCTCGGCGGCTGTCGCATCGGTTCCCGCCCTGTCGATTTTCATATCCGGGCCCTTCAGGACCTCGGCGCCACCCTCCATGAAGAGGCCGGCAACGCCCACCTCTCCGCTACCCGCCTCAGCGGCGCGAAGATCCGCCTCGATTTCCCCAGCGTCGGCGCCACCGAACAGGTCATCCTCGGCGCGGTCTGCGCCGAGGGGGGCACTGAACTCTCCAACGCCGCCATCGAACCCGAAATCATGGACCTCATCGCGATCCTGCAGAAAATGGGCGCGATCATCTCGGTCGAACCGAACCGCGTGATCCTCATCGAGGGCGTCGAGCACCTCAACGGTTACACCCACCGCTCCCTCTTCGATCGCAACGAGGCGGCAAGCTGGGCGACCGCAGCGCTTGTGACGCACGGCGACATTTTCGTGGCCGGGGCGCGGCAAGCGGAACTCATGACATTCCTCAACGTGTTCCGGAAGGTCGGCGGAGGATTCGACATCGATGAAGACGGCATCCGGTTCTACCATCCCGGTGGCGAGTTGAGGCCCGTCACGATCGAAACGGATGTCCACCCGGGCTTCATGACGGACTGGCAGCAACCGCTTGTCGTCGCGCTCACGCAAGCAAACGGCGTTTCCGTAGTGCACGAGACCGTCTACGAGAACCGATTCGGGTTCACGGAGGCGCTCAACGAGATGGGGGCGCAAATCGTCGTCCACCCGCGCGGAATTCCCGACTCGCCACGCAGAGTCGCCCGCCGCGACTTCGAGCAAGCCGCCGTCATCACGGGGCCGACGCCGCTGCACGGCGCCGACATCCGCGTGCCGGATTTGCGGGGAGGCTTCAGTCACGTGATCGCCGCCCTGAGCGCCGACGGTGTTTCCCGCGTAAGCAACGTTGACCTGATCCGTCGCGGTTACGAACACTTCATCGACAAGCTCGCCGGGCTCGGCGCCGACTTCGACGTCGAGGACTAAGTCGTGGCGAAGGCCGACCGGTCGACAACCGCACGCTCGAAGAAACGCCGCTCGGAGAAGACGCCGATCTTCCGAGTGCTCGCGGGAATTCTCCTCCCGCTCATGAACATCCTGGGCAAGTACCGGATCCAGGAGGGACAGCACCTTCCGCGGTCCGGCGCGGTCGTGGTCGCGCCCAATCATTACAGCGAAATCGACCCGATCGTCATCGGCGTTGCCATCTGGATGCTGGGACGAGCGCCCCGTTACCTCGCAAAAGCTTCGCTCTTCAAAGTCCCAGTGCTCGGGTGGTTCTTGCGGCGGTCCGAGCAGATCCCGGTCGAACGTCAGGGCTCTCGGGGGAGCGATCCGCTCGCCCAGGCGAAGCAGCTCGTCGACAATGAACTTGTCGTCGTCGTGTACCCGGAAGGTACCTTGACGCGCGACCCCGACTTGTGGCCCATGCGAGGGAAGACCGGCGCAGTGAGGCTCGCGCTCACGGCGGGAGTACCGCTTATTCCCGTCGCGCACTGGGGCACCCAGAAGATCATGCCGAGGTACGGCAAGGGCGTGAGCCTGTTTCCACGAAAGAAGGTCGACATCCGATTCGGTCCGCCCGTCGACCTGTCGGCCTTCGAGGGCCGGCCGCTCGACTCGTCGACGCTGACGGAAGCGACCGACGTTCTCATGGTGGCCATTTCCGGCTTGCTCGCGGAACTGCGAGGCGAATCGCCGCCGATTGAACGGTGGGATCCAGCAAGGAAAGGTCAGTCCGAAATCGGACGATTCGAGGAGCGCTCGTGACGAATACGACTCCCATCCGGGTGACGCGACCGGGAGCGCGCCGCGTCGCCGTGCTCGGCGCGGGCAGTTGGGGAACGACGTTCGCGAAAGTGCTCGCCGACGGCGGCTCGGATGTCGCGATCTGGGCGCGGCGCCCCGAACTTGCGCGAGAGATCGCCGAAGGCAAACGCAACAGCGACTACCTTCCCGGCATCAATCTTCCGCGATCGCTGTGGGCGAGCTCTGACGTCGACGAAGTGCTCGACGAAGCCGAAATGGTTTTCGTCTCCGTCCCGAGCCAGACTCTTCGCGAGAATCTCGCGAGCGTACGGGACCGGATTCCGCGCACGGCGATCATCGTGAGCCTCATGAAGGGCGTCGAACGCGGCACCGCTCGGCGGATGAGCGAAGTCATTCGCGAAGAACTGCATGCCGATCCCGCGCAAATCGCCGTGATCTCGGGACCGAATCTGGCGCTCGAGATCGCGAAGGAAGAACCCACGGCATCCGTCGTGTCGTCGGAAAATCTGGCGACGGCGACGCTCGTCGCGATGGCTGCGAGAACCGACTACTTGCGATCGTTCGTGAATACGGATGTCATCGGCACCGAATTCGGCGGCGTGCTCAAGAACCTCATCGCCGTGGCCATCGGAATCGTCGACGGCGTCGGCTATGGTGAGAACACGAAGGCCTCGATCATCACGAGGGGACTCGTCGAAATGACCGAATTCGCGGTTGCCTACGGCGGCAAGGCGGAGACGCTCGCGGGGCTCGCGGGCCTCGGCGACCTCATCGCGACGTGCGAATCTTCGCTGTCGCGCAACAACACGGCGGGACGATTGCTCGGCCAGGGTTACAGCTTCACGGAAGTGGTCGCGCAAATGAATCAGACCGCAGAGGGCCTCGCCTCGGTCGCGCCGATTCTCGAACTCGCGATGGCGAAAGGCGTCGAGATGCCCATCGTGTCCCAAGTGGCCGAAGTGCTCGCGGGAACCATGAACCCCCGCGACATCGCTCCGCACTTGACGTCGGCGGGCGACGAGCCGCTCCCGGAGAACTGAGCGATGACGGCAAAGGTGCGGGTCGCACTCATCTTCGGCGGACGGTCGAGCGAGCACTCTATCAGTTGCGCGACGGCATCCGGCGTTCTCGGCGCGATCGACCGCGATCGATTCGACGTGCTCCCGGTCGGGATCACGCGCGACGGTGCATTCGTCCTCGAGACGGACGATCCGGATCGCTTTCGCCTCACCGCGGATGCTGCACCCGATGCACTTCCGGAGGTTGTCGACAACGGTTCGCGCGTGCACTTTCCGGAGAGTGCGTCGTCCCGCGAGCTGACGGTCACGTGGCCGGACGGCAGGACCGAAAGCCTCGGAGAATCGGATATCGCGTTCCCTATCCTGCACGGCCCCTTCGGCGAAGACGGCACCATTCAGGGACTCTTCGAACTCAGCGGACTTCCTTACGTCGGCAACGGAGTTCTCGCCTCTGCGCTCGGCATGGACAAGCACTTCACGAAGACGGTTCTCGCTGCCGCGGGCATCGAGGTCGCGCCGTGGGTAACGGTGACCGAATCGGGATGGCGGCACGACGCCGAACTTTGGCGTTCTCGGGCACGCGCGCTCGGTCTGCCCGCATTTGTGAAGCCAGCGCGAGCGGGTTCGTCCGTAGGGGTCACGAGGGTCGACGATTGGTCGACGCTGGATGCTGCCATGGCGGTCGCCTTCGCGGAAGACGACAAGGTCCTCGTGGAGAGCGCGATCACGGGTCGCGAAATCGAGTGTGGCGTTCTCGGCGGTCGTGACGGTGCCGAATCCCGCGTATCGGTTGCGGGAGAAGTCGTTATCTCCAACGGTGGGTTCTACGATTTCGCCGCGAAATACCTCGGTGCCCCGGGTGTTGACCTTGTCTGCCCGACCGCATTGAACGACGGCGAACTGGCCGAGATGCAGCGAATCGCTATTCGTGCGTTCGAGTCGATTGGCGGCTCCGGGCTTGCGCGGATCGACTTCTTCCTCACGAAGTCTGGGTTCGTACTGAACGAAATCAACACGATGCCGGGGTTCACGCCGATCTCGATGTATCCGAAGTGCTGGTTGGCGAGTGGGATGAGCTACCCGGACCTGATCACCGAACTCATCGAGTTGGGTCTCGAGACGATTCGGTAGGGAGCAGTTCGACAGAGTTTAAGGCGACGGTGACGGTGACGGTGACGGTGACGGCCCCGGGAGGCCGAGCACGTCATCCGGGTTCGTGCACGCCCGAGTCGCGGGGATCGAGCCGACCGCGTTGCTCAGGTCGATCAACGTGTCGGTACCGGATGCCTCATTCCCGTTGATCACGACTTCGACGGCGGGGTCGCGCCCGTAGGTCGTGAAAACGTAGTTCGGTGCGCCGCTGTCGTCCCGAAGCCAATCGATGCCCTTGAGAGTGACGCACAAAAGCGTGGAGGGGCCGGGCACGGCAACGCCGCACCGCAGCAGAATCGACGCCGGATTGCCCCACGCGGCCGTCGCTTGCGCATTCGTCTCGCGCCTAACATCCGTCCCGATCGAGTCGGGAAGACGCACGATCACATCGGCGCACGCGGGGTTGGTCGCATCCGCTGCCGGGCTCATGGGGACGGTCGGGGCGCACGCAGCGAGAGTAAGCAGCATCGCGGGCACGAGACCAAGGGGAATCAGCACGGTTGCGAGCGCGCGACGGGTGAGAGGGGACATCCGTTTCAGGCTACCGTGTGAGCATGACGAAGGATGGCGGCGCGAGCCTGACGCTGGGCGAACTGGGAGAATCCGGCGTTCTCGCCCGCATTTTTCCGCTTCTGCCGGCCGCGGAAGCCGAGTTGCTCGGGCCGGGAGACGACGCCGCCGTGGTGGCCGCGCCGGATGGGCGATTCGTCGTGACGACCGACCTCATGATCGAGGGTCCAGACTTTCGGCTCGCCTGGTCGAGACCGCATGATCTCGGCTGGAAAGCCGCAGCATCCAATCTGGCGGATGTCGCAGCGATGGGCGCGCGGCCGACCGCTCTCGTCGTCGCGATCGCCGCTCCCGCCGAGTCGCCCGTGACGCTCCTCGAAGGAATCGCGGAAGGCTTTCGGGATGCGTGCTCGGCGCTCGCACCCGGTTGCGGTGTCGTGGGCGGCGACCTTTCGGTCTCGGCGACATTCACGATCGCCGTGACCGCGTTCGGAGATTTGGAGGGACGCGAGCCCGTTTCGAGATCCGGAGCGCGGCCCGGCGACGTCGTCGCCGTATCGGGGGCGCTCGGGGAAGCCGCGGCCGGACTCCACGTGTTATTCACTCGCGCAGTCGACGGGCGCGGAACACCGGATGCGGCGCTCGCGGATGCGCTGCGCGAACTCACCGCCGCGCAACTCGCCCCG
>JAHBST010000101.1 GCA_019638975.1 Cryobacterium sp. | reverse complement strand
GAGCAGCTTCGACAGGTATTCGCTCTTCTCAACGCTCGTCGTGCCCACGAGCACCGGCTGGCCCGACTGGTGCCGGGCGGCGATGTCCTCGACCACCTGACCGAACTTCGCGGGCTCGTTCTTGTAGACGAGATCCGATTTGTCCATGCGAATCATCGGCTTGTTCGTCGGAATCGCCACGACGCCGAGCTTGTATGTGCTCATGAACTCGGCCGCTTCGGTCTCCGCGGTACCGGTCATCCCCGCGAGCTTCTTGTAGAGCCGGAAGTAGTTCTGCAACGTGACCGTCGCGAGCGTCTGGTTCTCGGCCTTGACGGCGACACCCTCCTTCGCCTCGATCGCCTGGTGGATGCCCTCGTTGTATCGCCGGCCCACGAGAATACGTCCCGTGTGCTCGTCGACGATGAGCACTTCGCCGTTCATGACGACGTAGTCCTTGTCGCGCTTGAAGAGAGCGGATGCCTTGATCGCATTGTTGAGGAACGAAATGAGCGGGGTGTTCGCCGACTCGTACAGGTTGTCGATGCCGAGATAGTCTTCGACCTTTTCGATGCCGGGCTCGAGAACGCCCACCGTGCGCTTCTTCTCGTCCACTTCGTAATCGACTTCGGGAATGAGCTTCTTCGCCACTTGCGCGAACTCGTTGAACCAACGGTTGGCCTCGCCCGAGGACGGCCCGGAGATGATGAGCGGCGTGCGCGCTTCGTCGATGAGGATCGAGTCGACCTCGTCCACGATCGCGTAGTGGTGTCCGCGCTGCACCATGTCGGATGCCGTCCACGCCATGTTGTCGCGAAGATAATCGAACCCGAACTCGTTGTTCGTACCGTACGTGATGTCGGCTTCGTATTGTTCGCGTCGCTCGGTGGGGCTCTGGCCCGAGATGATGCATCCGGTCGTCATTCCGAGCGCGCGGAACACGCGGCCCATGAGCTCGGACTGGTAGCTCGCGAGATAGTCGTTGACCGTGACGACGTGCACGCCGCGAGACGCGATCGCATTCAAGTACGCCGGCATCGTCGCGACGAGGGTCTTGCCTTCACCCGTCTTCATTTCGGCGATGTTGCCGAGGTGGAGGGCCGCGCCGCCCATGAGCTGAACGTCGAAGGGCCGCATCCCGAGCGTTCGGACGGACGCTTCGCGTACAGCCGCGAACGCCTCCGGGAGCAGGTCTTCGAGGGTCTCGCCGTTTGCATAGCGCTCGCGGAGTTCGTTCGTCTCGTTCTTCAGTTCGTCGTCGGTGAGTTCCTTGAAGTCATCCTCGAGCTGATTGATGGCGTGTGCGAAGCGCTCGAGCCGGCGAAGGGTTCGTCCCTCTCCGAGTCGGAGCACACGTTCAAGAACATTGGCCACAGATCACTCCCATTGGGTCTTCGGGGCTGTTCACGGCACGCTCGCGCAACCGTTCAGCCGACAACACAGCCTAACCCGCGACCACGTGGGAACGCGCATTCGTCATCGGCGCTTACCCAGCTTTCCCCGCACTTCCTCGTGCTCGAGTTCCAGGCCGATCACACCGTAATCCCAGCCTTTGCGCCGGTACACGACGCTCGGCCGGTCCGTCTCGGCATCGATGAACAAGTAGAAGTCGTGTCCGACGAGTTCCATGCGGTACAACGCGTCGTCCACCGTCATGGGCATGGCCGGGAAAACCTTCTTGCGGATGACGACAGGGCTCCAGTCCTCCTCGGCGTCCGCGTTCGCATCCTCCGAGACGACCGGGATCGAACCGGTCGACACTCGCTCGATCACGTCAGGTTCGACGGGAGTGATGTCGACGACCTTGAACCCGTCGGCGCTCGCCTGGCGCAGCGAAACGGGCCGGCGCTTCCCACTCTTGTGGACCTTGTTGCGATCCTTCGCACGGCGGATACGTTCCATCAATTTGTCGAGCGCGAGATCGAACGCCACATATTTGTCGGCACCATCCGCTTCCGAGCGCACAAGGGGGCCGGGGCCGATGAGGGTGAGCTCGACGCGATCGTCGCCGGCCGAACCGTTCTTCTCGTTGTGGCGCGAGACTTTGATTTCGAATGCGATGGCCTTGTCGGCGAGATGGGAGACTTTGTCGGATTTCTCGACCGCGTAGTCCCGGAACCTGTCGGTGATCCCGAGCCCCAGACCGTTGATGGAAACTTCCATGTCGACCTCCCAGTCTTCTGCTGCGCGCCTGCCCAGCGAAACCAGGCAGCCTTATCGCGCCTCTTTCAGCCACCGTAGCCGCCGTACCTGTGTATGTCACGCACGGATGTTCTCCGGCCGGATTCTCGGCGTGAAAGCAACGGTCGCCGCCGCGGCCACGACTCCGCCGGCGGACGCGATGGCCGCGGCGGCCGCGTTGAGAGTCGCACCCGTCGTCACGATGTCGTCGACGAGCACGAAGCGTCGACCGTGCAGCGGATGCCGCGACCGGAAGGACTCGCGGACGTTCCCTTCGCGCGCATCCCGGCCGAGCGACTTCTGCTGAGCGGTCGCCCTCGACACCTGGAGCACTCGCGCCGCGCGCAAGCCCGCGCGCCGGACAAGCTCGTCGACGGGCCGATACCCGCGACGGCGGGCGGCCGCCCGCGACGACGGAATGACGCACAATTCGACCGCACCCGCCGCGTCCACAGCCGCAACCTCGATCGCGCACCGCAGCGCGAGTGCGAGCGGCTTCGCGGCATCCGTTCTGCCGGATTCCTTGAAAGCGAGGAGCACGGCGCGCGGTACTCCGTCGTAGCGAAGCGCGCTCACGATGGGCGCCCCGCAGTCGACGACTCCGATTCGCCGCGCATTCGGCACGAGAGCGAGGCGGCATCCGCTGCACACCGCGCGATCCGGTGCGCCGCAGCCCGCGCATTCGACGGGAAAGAGGACCGCGAGAGCGTCGAGCGCGGCAGCTCTGACAAGCGGAGGCATCCCTGCAGCGTTTCGCTTTCGAGGCTCGCCGACCCGATTCGAGCTTCGATTGGTGCATCGCGCTTGCAGGGCCCGCATTGTGCGGGACGAGCCGGCGCCCGGCCAACCGGCCCGCACGGGTCCGCTCAGCGCTGGGTCGCGATGAGGTCGACTTTGATGGATGTCGCTTGCCAGCTGCTCCCGCGCGGCGACTCGAGCAAGTGGTCGATCCCGAGCACGCGGAGCCCGGTCTTGCCGTTGCCGCCGACAATTGCGACAGCCGTGGTCGCAGGGCGGCCGAGCGACACCGGCTGGCCGCCGATTTCGAAGGAACCGACCGTCGACACGTTGTCCGAGTTCGTGAGCGTCGCGACCGAGAATCGGTCGATCCACGTGGCGTCGACGGCGACATCCGAATCCAGGAGCGTGTCGAGCACGGAAGGGCCGATGCTCGTCGGTCGATAGCCCGCACTCGGGTCGCGAATGATCGCCGCCACGATGAGCCGCGGGCCGACCGAAGTCTGCAGAAGAATGGCGATGCGCGTGTTGTCCTGGGCGATGTCGAGAGAGACGATGCTCGCGCCCGCGGGCAGCGTGACGGCGACCGGCTCAGCCGCCCCGTCATAATCGGATGCCTGAATGGCGTTGGGCGAATTCTTCGGCACCGACCAGATGTATCCGAAGTCATCGATCGCGGGAGCGATGAGCCCCGGTCGCGCGTCGACTTTGCGCGGGTCCGCTTGCCCCGCGCGAATGACGGAAACGCCGTCATCCGTCAAAACGGCAGCGGCCGTCGCATCCTCGCCCACGGCGACCGCGCGCGGTTTCAAACCGGCAATCGTGTTGCCCAGATTGGGAATCACACTCACTTGCCCGCCCGACAAGTACCCGAACTTGGACCCCGCGAGCACGAGCGGTCGGGAATCGATCGGCCGTTGAGTCACGGGGCTGTCGGCGCCGATGGGCTTGATGGCCAAAAGCGACCCGGCGACCGAGATTTCGACGCTCGCGATTCCCGGAACCGTGACGAGGCTCTCGGACAATTGCAATTGCATGAGCTGCCGCTGCCGCTCGTCGGCGCTCGCCGCCTCGCTCGTGAGGTCCACTTGCGCCGTCGTCGATTCGAGCGTGACGGTCGTTCCCGGAGTGAGTTGAGTGCCGTCAGGGAATTGCGACACGACCGCGCCCTTCATCCACTCGGGCGGACCGACGAGGAGCGCCGTCACGATCCGTGTCGCCGTCGTCCCTCCCGGGAACCAGCGCTCATCCGGCACGAGATTGTGCAGGCTCAAGTCGTAGAAGTACAGCGCGTGCTTGCTGAAGATCGAGAGGAATGTGCTCTCCGGAAGCACGATTCCCGGCGGCGCCTGGCTGATGCGCCACTGGTCCTTTTCCTTCACGAACTGGAATTGAAGCGTCTGGATGGTCGAGCCGACGACCGAGTACGCGCCGAACTCATCCAATTGCGCCTTCGGCGTGAACGAATACTCCATGGTCGTCGAGTCGACCTGGCTGATCGTCGGACTGCCGGTCCGGATGAGCACGCTTTGCCGCGGATCCCATTCCTTTTTGAAGTCGGAACTCAAATACTGGCGGGCTACCTGATAGTCCCCTTGCGGGCCCGTGAAGGCGGCGATGAACCCGTCCAGAATTGCTCTCTGATCGGCATCCTTGGCGGGGCCGAGTGGATTGAACACGAAGTCGCCCGTCGGCTGTTCGGTGAGAGCGTCGCCCGCCTGCACGCTGCCCGAGGTGGGGATGCCGCCGCACGCGGCCAAAGTCGTCGCGACGAGCACGACCGTCGCCACTGCCACCACTCTGCGCCATGCCTCAGTCATCATCCACCCCCAATTCGTCCGCCGGTTCGGCCGGAGGGAGCTCGATCGGGGATACGCGAATCGAGCGTTCGAGGTCGCGCGGGAGGGTCAGACGGAAACACGTTCCCGCTCCCGGCTCGGACCACACTTCGAGATAACCGCGATGCAGCGACGCGTCTTCGAGGGAAATGGCCAGGCCGAGACCCGTGCCGCCGATCGTGCGCTGGCGCGAGGGATCCGCTCGCCAGAACCGATCGAACACTCTCGAGAGGTCATCCGTATCGATCCCGACTCCGTGGTCGCGAACGGCGAGCGCCACGGCATCCTCGTTGCTGTCGACCGACACGACGATGGGTTTGCCTTCGCCGTGCTCGATCGCGTTGCCGAGCAGGTTGCGCAGGATGCGACGGATGCGTCGGGCGTCCAGTTCCGCGTCGAAGTATCCGCCCGCCGCGACCACGCGGATGTCCGAGCC
>JAHBST010000100.1 GCA_019638975.1 Cryobacterium sp. | reverse complement strand
ACCGATCGGATCTCGACCTCGTGGGAAGCGCGACGATCGACCACGTCGCGCGAGTCGCAGACTCGTTCACGGCGTCGACCGATCTCGTGCGGCACTGCGCGGCATGGTTGCACGACGCCCTGGAACGCAGCGACCTGACCGAACGGGACCTCCTCGAGGCGGGACTTCAGCGAGACATCGTCGACGTCGTGTCTCTTCTCACGCGACGTGAGGGTGTCGCCGACGATGCCTGGCTTGCGGCAATCGCCGCGAATGCTGATGCTCGCGCGGTAAAAATCAGCGCAATCCGCGACAACGCGGCGCCGTGGCGGCTACGTCGACTGGATCCCGCCATTCGAGCCGGGATCGAGCGCGCGAGTGCCGGGATGCTCGCTGCGCTCGGCGTCGCCTGACTCCGGGTCAGGATGCGTCACGCCGGTGGGCCGGTGCTGACGGAGTGGAGTTGATGGGGCCGACGGGAGCGCCGGCCCAACGGGTGAGGATCCATCCGTCGACAGAATTCCCCTCGAGCGTCACGATTCCGGTGTTGTCGAGCGGATGCTCGGCTCCGAACGACGGAGTGATGTTGCGGGCACGGCTCGACACCCACACACGGATCGCGGCGCCGTGGCTGACGGCCGCCGCGACGTCAACGCCCGAATTCTCCATGGCGGAAATCTCCTCGTCGAAGCGCCCGAAGAATTCGTGGCCGTCGCCGCCGCCGGGCATCGTCGCCGCAAGGTCCCCGAGTCCCCACGCGTAGACGGTTTCCAGGTAGCGACGGATCGACTCGCGATCACTGCGGAGCTCCAATTCGCCTGCCCCGATTTCGTGCAGCCCTGGCCGCACCTCGACCTCCAAACGTTGAGCGCGCGCGACGGGAGCGGCCGTCAATTGCGTCCGGATGAGCGTCGACGCATACAGCGCGCCGATCCCGGCATTCGCAAGTGTTTCGCCGAGCTTGTGCGCCTGGCCGTGACCGAGCTCCGTCAGCCCCGGTCCAGGGTGCGCGGTATCCAGTTGCCCGAGCACGTTTCCCGGAGTTTGACCGTGCCGAATGAGAAGTAGCCGCACTCCTGAATCTTCGCACGGTCGTGAAACCTTGCGTTCCACCCCCCGAACGAGGCACGCTGATCTCTATGACACTATTTACCGAGAAGACTAGAAATATCCTCGTTCCTCAGGTCGTCCTCGCCGTATTGCTGGTATCGATCGCCCTCGTCTTTTACGCCTCAACTCCTGCAGCCGTGGATTTGCCTGTTGTCGGGTGGCTGCTTTTTGCCGTGATCGTCGCCGGTGCACTCTTTCTCGCCTGGCTTTCGTGGGAAAACGCCAGTTCGAAGTCCGCTTCGAAATCGGCTGTTCGGGAGCTCTCGACCGCTGCGGTGATCATGGTGATGTTCGAGGCGCTCACGCTTTCCGTAGCGGTTCTCGGGGCCTTCATCTGGCTCGCACCGGCGATGGGGCTCTCGACCGCTCTTGTCGTGCCGGTCGCTTTGGGGTTCGTCAGTGTCGTCGTACTGCTTTTGGACTTGCTGTCCAAAACCGGTCGCCTTGCTGAGCGGTGGCGCGGAGTCGAAGTGGGCGAAACCGTGATCGTAGTTTTCAGCACCGTGACGGCGCTGTTCTACCTCGCACTCGGAAGGTAATGGTGCAGAACCCGACGGGCGATCAGCCCATCGTGTAGATGCCCCAGTCATCGACTCGCCAGTCGATCCAGCCATTGACGCGTTGGAGGCTCACGACGATGTCGTAAGGGTCGCCCGCGCCCTTGTGCGCGCCGGAGCATTCGAACGTCTGGCCGATCAGCACTGGCGGGTTCGTCGGGCACGTGACGACGAGTTTCGCACCGATGACAGCGGCGTCCGAAACGATGGATTGCTCCGCTTGCATCGAGAACACCGACGGGATGGTCGAGATCAGCAGGCCAGGAACGGCCACGATCGCGCCGATCTGCAGAAGCCCAAGCGCGAACCACACGAGCACGGGGCCGAATCCGCCGCCCGATTCGCGAATTGCGGCGATCGCGCGCACAACCAGATAGATCGGCGCAGAGAGGAGCGCCCACAGCCAGTGGGCGGTCACTTCGTGCCCGGTCTTCTTGAGGTTATGGCGGTCGAGCGCCGCGAGGGCGATGACGATGGGATATGGCGCGAGCCAGATCGCCGCCATGATGCCGGAAGCTTCCGCGGTGCCGAAGGCCGTGAGCACGAGGAGGCTCAGAACCAACTGCAAGAGCGGGATCAAGGCGATCATCCACACGGCGCCGTTGTTCGTCGACTTCGAGTGTGGGGCAGTCTGGGCCTTCAGGTACGCCTGATACTGGGGGTCGTTGAGCGGATCGACGCGCGGCGTCCAATTGAACGTCTGTTGCTCGTGAACGCTCTGCTGGGCAGGTTGCGCCGCGAAGCCGCCGAAAACCGATTCCTCTGCAGGAGCCGAGGACGGGAACGCGGGTTCCGAGAACGACGTTGCCGGGAACTGTTCGCCGTAGGACGTGCCCGGGATGGTGTTCGCCGAACGGTCCTGAAGCGATGCTGCGCGAGCAGCGGCCATGGGGTCGGGAGTGGCGGTTTCCGTGTTCGACGCCGCGCTCGAGAACTGATCGAGGGGCGTGGGCTCCGGCACATCGCGCTGCATGTCGGATCGCGACGGCGGTTCGAGCTGAAGCAGAGTCAGCGCGGTGGGAGCGGCGACATCGTTGCCGTCGCGGCGCTCACGTTCGCGGCGCTCGCGGCGAGTGAGAAGGTCTTGCTCGGACTGGAACTGGTCCTGAGGGCCAGTGTCGAGGTCGTCGTCGGCCCATGCGTACGTGGTCTCCTGCATGACCATGGGCGCGCGCGCTTCAGCCGTCTGGTGCGTCCACGCGGTGCTGTCCCACCAGCGAAGCTGCGGCAGGCCCAGCGGATCCGGATACCAACCGGCTGGCGCTCCATAAAAACTGTTGTCGTCCAAGGATCGACCCCCACAATCATGTCCACTTGGGTACGTTCGAAGTTTAGAGTGCACTCAGTGAGTTGAGAACATCTAATTTTGCCCCAAAGATGGGGGTGCTGCCATCACGATCCCGCAACGACCGCCCAACGACGCCGACCACCGCTATCTTTGGAGTCGTGCGCTCTGAGTCAGGCGAATCCCGAGAGGCGACGCTGGACGCCGCAATCGGAGATATCGATTGGACCGTGCTGCCGGATGGCGCAGAGCGATCCTGGTTCGAGGCGCCGAGCGGTCGCCTCGCGATGGTGGCACTCGGCGAGAGCGCGCATCCCCGCGTCGTGTTCGTCCCCGGCGTCACCGGGTCAAAAGAGGACTTCAATCTCGTGATGCCCATAGTGGCGGCCGCGGGGTACCGCGTGATCGCGTACGACCAGGCCGGGCAATACGAATCCGCCATCGCGGGGCCGGGCACCGCGATTCCACCCCGCGCGCACTACGACTACGAACTCTTCGTCGATGACTTGATCGCCGTTCTCGAGGACGGGGGCGAATCGGGTGGCGCGCACGTGCTCGGATACTCTTTCGCGGGAACGGTCGCGCAAATCGCCATGAGCCGGCGCCCCGAACTGTTCGCGAGCCTGACCCTGCTGAGCTGCCCGCCCGAACCGGGGCAGGGATTTCGAGGGGTCAAGCGAATCGGCTGGATATCCGGCCTCACGACGGGCCGAATCGGCGCGGCCCTCATGCTGTGGGGAATCCGCCGCAATTTCGTGCCCGTGCCGCCGGGACGACTTGCTTTCGTCAAGGCTCGCCTTCGCGTGACGAATCTGGACAGCGTTCGCGACATCATCGGAATGATGAAGAGAGCCCCCGATTTGCGGGACGAGCTCGCGCTCATCGACACGCCGAAACTCCTCGCAGTGGGGGAGCACGATCTCTGGCCGCTTCACCTTCACTTTGCGTTCGCCGATCGGATCGGGGCTCGGGTTGCGGTGTACCGCTCGGGGCACAGCCCGTGCGAGACGTCACCCCATCAACTCAGTCGTGACCTCCTGGAGTTGTACTCTCGCGCCGGAACGCCCGGCGTGTGACCGAGTTTCGGAGAGTTCTGTTCTGCCAGAGGTTGAGGCCGGCCCAACCGATTCGTCGACCGAGCCCGCGGACCGACTGGAAAGGCCTGGCGGAGATTCCGACACGGAGTCTCGCGTCGTAGACCACGCGCATATCAGGATCCAGTTCGTAGCTGATCATGAGGTCGTCGTGAATGCGCTCCTTGTGCGGGTCCAGCCGGGGGCGGATGCGGGTCCAGATGTCGCGCGTGATCGCGAAATTCGAGCCGAAGAGCGGCGGATGCCCGAGCAGCAGACCGACGAACCAGAAGTATCCGGCGATGTAAACGTGTTCGCCGATCCAGCACGTGACGCGCCCGCCCCCGTAGAAGTCGCCAGGACCCGTGACAGCGCTCAGGTCTCCCGAGTGCGCGAGCGCGGCTTCGACACGCTCGAGCCAGTCGGGAGGCGGAACGGAGTCGGCGTCCAGCCGCGCGATCACGTCGCCGCGTGCGGCATCGAAACCCGCGATCGTGGCGGGCCACACGCCGCGGCGGAGCTCGACCACCACGAGCGCGCCCGCGGCTCGTGCGACGGCAGCCGTGTCATCCGTAGAGCCGTTGTCGACGACGATGATCTCGTCGGCCCGACGGGACTGTTCGTTCAGAGCGGCGAGGCAATTGCGAAGAAGAAGGGCGTCGTTCCACGACGGGACAACTACAGAGATCAGAGTCATTTCGGCCAGAGCTTACCCTCATGTTGACCGGGACAAGTCGGAATGAAAGACTCGACCGCAGTGGACATTTCACTTATGGTCGCGCTGGTCGTCGTACTGGCTCTGTTCTTCGATTTCACGAACGGATTCCACGACACGGCCAACGCGATGGCTACCCCCATCGCCACCGGTGCCTTGAAGCCGAGGGTCGCTGTGTCGATCGCCGCGGTACTCAATCTCGTGGGGGCCTTCCTCAGCACCGAAGTCGCCAGAACCATTTCCGGCGGGCTCATCCGCGAGGGCGGGGGAGGCATCCAGATCACGCCCACCATGATCTTTGCCGGCCTCATCGGCGCGATCATGTGGAATCTTGCGACGTGGCTTCTTGGGCTTCCCTCGAGCTCGTCGCACGCTTTGTTCGGAGGCCTCATCGGAGCCGTCATCGTGGGTGCCGGCGTCGGCGCGATCAACCCGGACGTGCTCCTCAGCAAGATCGTTCTTCCTGCCGTGATCGCGCCTTTCACCGCGGCCGGCATCGCATACGTCGTGACGAAGATTGCGTACCGGATCACCTCCGGACATCACGCGCATTCGGCCCGACGGCGATTTCGCGTCGGGCAGATCTTCACCTCGAGCCTCGTCTCTCTCGCGCACGGCACGAACGACGCGCAGAAGACCATGGGGGTCATCACGCTCACGCTCATCGCGGCGGGATTC
>JAHBST010000010.1 GCA_019638975.1 Cryobacterium sp. | reverse complement strand
AAGAAGATGTGGCGCAGCCCGAACGGTACAATCCGCAACATCCTCGGCGGCACGATCTTCCGCGAGCCGATCATCATTTCCAACATCCCGCGCCTCGTGCCCGGCTGGAACAAGCCGATCATTATCGGCCGTCACGCGTTCGGCGACCAGTACCGCGCGACAGACTTCCGCTTCGAGGGCGAAGGAACCCTCACGATGACGTTCACGCCGAAGGATGGCAGCGAGCCGCAAAGCTTCGAGGTGTTCCAGTCGCCGGGGTCCGGCGTGGCGATGGGCATGTACAACCTCGATGATTCCATTCGCGATTTCGCGCGCGCTTCGCTCAGCTATGGACTCGACCGCGGGTACCCCGTGTACCTCTCGACGAAGAACACAATTCTGAAGGCGTACGACGGCCGCTTCAAGGACCTCTTTGCCGAGGTGTTCGAGAGCGAATTCAAGGCGAAGTTCGAGGCCGCGGGGATCACGTACGAGCACCGTCTGATCGACGACATGGTCGCGGCATCCCTCAAGTGGGAGGGTGGGTACGTCTGGGCGTGCAAGAACTATGACGGCGACGTGCAGTCCGACACCGTGGCGCAGGGCTTCGGTTCGCTGGGCCTGATGACGAGCGTGCTCACGACCCCGGATGGCAAGATCGTCGAGGCGGAGGCCGCTCACGGCACCGTCACGCGCCACTACCGCCAGCACCAGGCCGGCAAGCCGACTTCCACGAACCCGATCGCCTCGATCTATGCGTGGACGCGCGCGCTGGCCCACCGCGGCAAGCTCGACGGCAACGAGGCGCTCATCGACTTCTCGCACACGCTCGAGGATGTCGTGGTGACGACGGTCGAGTCGGGCAAGATGACGAAAGATCTCGCGCTCCTCGTGGGACCTGATCAGAGCTACCTCACGACGGAGGAGTTCCTCGCCGCGCTCGCGGACAACTTGAAGGCGCGCCTGGGCTGACGCACTGCGGCGCACACGCGCCACATCGTCAGTGCGCCCGCGTGCCGCGAATGCGCCCGCTCACGCGGGCGCATTCGCAACCGCGAGGCGCATTTGTCGTGGGCAATGGGACTGAGGGGAGCCTTGCCTTGCTGGAGCGTCGCGTGGCTTCCGAGTAGTACTGGAGTCATGAACCGGCTCGGTACGGCCATTCGCAAGTACCCGATCGTCGCGATGACGGTGCTCGTCGCCGCGCTCGGCAGCATTCTGGCCCTGACCGGTTTGGCGACGGCCGCACAGTGGAGCATTAGCGGATTTGCTCTCATGGTCGCCGCACTGCAGGCATGGGATATGGTCAAGAACCTCATCGGCGGCCAGTGGGGCATCGATGCTCTCGCGATCATGGCGATCATCGCGACAGTTCTCGTGGGCGAGTTTTGGGCGAGTCTCGTCATCGTTCTCATGCTCTCCGGCGGCGAAGCCCTCGAGGACTATGCGTCAGGCAGGGCGCAAAGGGAACTGACGGCGCTTCTGAACCGCTCGCCTCAATCAGCTCACCGCCTGGCCGACGACGAAGCCATCGAGGAGATCCCAGCAACCGCGGTAGCCGTCGGCGACAGGTTGCTCGTGCGACCCTCCGAGCTCGTGCCGGTTGACGGCGTTCTCGAATCGGATTCCGGAACGTTCGATGAGTCGTCCCTGACCGGTGAAAGCCTTCCGGTCGAGCGCGAGAAGGGCGAGATGCTCCCGAGCGGTTCCCTCAACGGCGAAAGTGCTGTCATCATTCGCGCGATCGCTCTCGCGCAGGACAGCCAGTATCAGCGCATTGTCGCGCTCGTGGCGGATGCCCAGGAAAGCAAGGCGCCTCTCGTCCGGCTCGCGGACCGCTACGCCGTTCCGTTCACCGCAGTCTCGCTTCTCATCGCGGGGCTCGCATGGCTCTTCTCGGGGGACCCCGTCCGGTTCGCGGAAGTGCTCGTGGTTGCCACGCCGTGCCCGCTGCTCATCGCGGCGCCAGTGGCGTTCATGGGCGGCATGAGCCGTGCGTCCCGGTTCGGGATCATCGTGAAGGGCGGTGGAACTCTCGAACGGTTGTCGCACGCGCGCACAGTGGCTTTCGACAAGACGGGGACCCTGACCCACGGCGACCCCACTGTCGTCGCTGTTCGGCCGGCGGGCGGTTTTGCGGAGGACGAATTGTTCGCGCTCGTCGCTGCCGCCGAAACACATTCGTCGCACGTGCTCGCCATGGCGGTTGTCGACGCCGCGCACGAGCGGGGTCTGGCTCTCCCCGCTGTGACGAGTGCGCGCGAGGAGGCGACGAATGGGGTCGTCGCCATCATCGACGGCCGGGAAGTGGTCGTTGGAAAACTCGGGTTCGTGGGCGAACATGCCTCGGATGCGGCACCGACATCGATTGTGAGCGGCGAGCTTGCCGTGTACGTGGCAGTGGCGGGCCGGTTCGCCGGCGCTATCGTGTTGAGCGATCGGCTTCGAGAGAACGCGGCATCGACGATGTCACGGTTCGGAAAGCTCGGTGTCGTGCGGTTCCTCATGCTCACGGGTGATTCGAAGGACACGGCCCGCTTCATCGCCGACGATCTCGAGCTGGAAGAAGTTCACGCGGAGCTTCTGCCGCAGGACAAGGTCCAGATTCTGAAGTCGATTCCCGAGCGACCCGTCATCATGGTGGGGGATGGCGTGAATGACGCACCCGTGCTCGCTGTGGCGGATGTCGGTATCGCCATGGGAGCTAGAGGTGCGACGGCCGCGAGCGAATCTGCCGACGTTGTGATCGTTCTTGACGACATATCGAAAACGGCGGACGCGATGGCGATCGGCCAGAGAACGATGCGAGTGGCCTTGCAAAGCATTTGGCTCGGAATCGCGCTCAGCGTCGGCCTCATGGTGGTCGGTGCTCTGGGGTTTCTGCCTGCGATTGTCGGCGCGGCGTTGCAGGAGGTCGTTGATCTCGCGACGATCCTGAACGCCCTTCGTGCGTTGGGAGGCCAACGAGCGCCCTCAATGCCAAGCCGTCGATTGAACGCGAACTCTCGTCGAGCGCAACTTGCCGAGCAAAAGTAATGGCTGGGAGTGACCCCAGCCATTACTCGCGATACGTTGTCGGCTAACCCGCCGTCACTTCGACGGGAGCCTCCGAACTGGCCGCCTGCACCGCGATTTTGCGCGGCTTGGCCTTCTCGCTCACGGGAATCATGATGCTCAGCACACCGTTGTCGTAGCTCGCGCTGATGTGCGCTGTGTCGATTCCGTCACCGAGGTTCAACTGGCGCAGGAACGAACCGCTCGGCCGTTCGTGGGCGAGCCACTTGACGTCGTCGCTGCGCGGCGTCCGCTCGGCGCGAATCGTGAGCACTTGACCATCGACGTCCACGTCGACCGAGCCCGGGTCGATGCCGGGCAGGTCTGCGTTCAGGATGTACAGATCGCCATCCTTGTGCAGGTCGATGGGCATGAGTCGTGGGCCCTGCCGCGAATCCATGAGGTTCGAGGCGAGACGATCCAGCTCACGAAACGGATCAAACAACATTGCCATTTCAGTACTCCTTCAATACTTGAGTCCACTCGACTCAACTAATACAAAATTAGCACTCTCGTACAGAGAGTGCCAGTTTTTCCGTTCGCTCCCCGCGAACCTGACTTTCATCATTCAGGAGGGTGTGTGACAGGAGTGAAATAGGCTTCGCTCACGACCGCGCGCCGGCGGCCTCCGCGCTCGCAAGAATCATCCGGATGCCCGTGCGGTAGACCCCGAAGTCGTCGAGCGCCAGGAGCGACTCGCGATTTTCCGCGGTGATCGGATGCCCGGATCGGGTCGCGCCGACCGTCTCCGGCACGTACGCATGGTCGGCGGTCTCCGCGCCCTCGCCACGGCGAGGGCGAGAGTACTCCGTTTGGGCGATCTCCGTTTGGGCGATGATCGAGCCGAGCGCAAGCATGTGGCTCGAAAACAACTGGTAGTGCTCGATCAACGCCGTGCCCTGAAGCCCGGCCCGAGTGAGGCAATGGAGTATGAACTCGATGCCGTCGAGTTCGGCAGTCCCTCCGCTCGACAGAATCGCCGCTTCGGCGGCAACGGCGGGGTATTCGAGGTACACGTCGAGAAGATTGTCGGCAAGTTCGGTGAGCGCGGCCTTCCAGTCGCGCGGGTCTTCGCGTGCTCGCGCCGCCGCCATCGAAATAAGACGCTCGAGGAGCGCGGCCATGAGCTCTTTCTTGTTGCGGAAGTGTCGATAGATCGCCGTGGGGTCGACTCCGAGTTGTCGGCCGAGGTCTCGAACGGTCACGGATGCCGCACCCGGTCGCGACGCGATGAGCATCCCGGCGTCGACGATCGCTTCACGATTGAGTCGCGGCGGCTCGGTGGACGCAGTTTCGGCTGCGGTTGCTGGAACGTTCATGGCTCAAGTCTTCCACATCGTTCAACGTCGTTGTCAACGTTGTTGACAGACACGCCGCGCGCGGCGTACATTTCAGGTTGGCTCGGTCGTCCATGCGCGCCCGAGGTCGATCGCGCCCAGAGGAGGCTTCCGTGTCAACTTTCGCCGAACACGCCGAGAGCGAATCCAGATTCGCAGATTCGGTCATCCTCGATGGCTGGATGTTCACGGCCGGAATGGAACGCCCGATCCGCGCGGATCTCGCCATCGCCGGCGAACGCATCATGGCGATCGCCGAGCCGGGCGAACTCGCGACCGTCATCGGCCGGGACACCATTGTGCACAGCGCCCCTGACGAGCTCATCCTCCCGGGCTTCCAGGACGCGCACATCCACCCGGTGTTCGGTGGAACCGAAATGCTCCAGTGCGATCTCACCGCGGCCTCGAGTGCCGACGACTGCTATCGCTTGATTCGAGAGTATTGCGCTGAACGCCCCGAGCCGGAGTGGATCGTCGGCGCGGGCTGGTCGATGGATTTCTTCCCAGGGGGCACGCCGACGCGCGAGGCCCTCGACGCCGCGACGGATGGCCGCCCGGCCGCCATTCTCAATCGTGACCACCATGGAGTCTGGGTGAACTCGCGAGCGCTCGAGCTCGCGGGTATCACACGGGATACCCCGGACCCGGCCGACGGTCGAATCGAGCGGGACGCCTCAGGTGCGCCCTCGGGCACGCTCCACGAGGGAGCGTCGGATGCGGTGACCTCGCTCCTGCCCGAGGTGAGCGACGAGCTTGCGGCACTCGGTCTGCGCCGGGCCCAGTCCTATCTCCACGAACTCGGAGTGACGGCGTGGCAAGACGCCTTGCTCGGCAACGGACTCGGCATGAGGGATGCGACTGACACCTACCTCGACGCGCTCGCCGCGGGCGAACTTACGATGCGCGTCGTCGGTGCCATGTGGTGGGAACGCGACGGCGGGCTCGAGCAACTCGAATCCCTGATCGCCCGCAGGGACCGGATCGCGGACGCAGATCCGACGGGCCGATTCCGGGCATCCGCGGTGAAAATCATGGTGGATGGCGTCGCCGAGAATTTCACGGCGGCGTTGAGCGCGCCCTACCGTGATTCGGCGGGCCACGCGACCGGCAACTCGGGACTGTCGTTCATCTCGCCGAGAGACCTCAAGCGCTTCGTCACGGCTCTCGACAAGGCGGGGTTCCAGGTTCACTTCCACGCTCTCGGCGATCGGGCCGTGACCGAAGCGCTCGATGCGATCAAAGCGGCCCGCGCCGCGAACGGCGATCGCGGCAATCGCCATCATCTGGCCCATTTGCAAGTCGTCAGCTCGTGGGATGTTCCGCGATTTCAGAAGCTCGGCGCGATCGCCAATCTTCAAATGCTGTGGGCGATGCACGAGGATCAACTCGACGAGTTGACGATTCCGTTTCTGGCGCCGAGCCTCGTGGATCGCCTTTACCCGTTCGGCGAACTCGCCGAGAGCGGAGCGACTCTCGCGGCCGGCAGCGACTGGCCGGTGTCGACACCGGATCCGCTCGCGGCCATCCACGTCGGCGTCAATCGCACTCCGGACCCCGCGATCACGGCACCGCTCGGCGGCATCGAGCAGCGCCTGACTCTTGCGGATGCGATCACGGCGTACACCTGGGGCAGTGCTCTCGTGAACGGTCTCGACGCGGATACCGGGCGCATCGAGACCGGATACCTCGCAGACCTCGTGGTCGTGGACCGAAATCTCTTCGACTTTCCGACCGTCGAGATCGGAAAGGCGGCTGTACGACTGACGATGTCGGGTGGGCGTGTCGTTTACGACCGCAATCAGTCTGCGACGACCGCGCGCACTCTCGAGGCGGCGTCGCGATGAAAACCGTGCAGTTGCGCCGGTACACCATCCGCGACGGCGAATTCGAAGCGTTCGTCGAATGGTGGGCTACCTCGATGAGGGCGCTCCGAATCAACGCCGGCTTCACCATCGAGTTCGCGTACGGCATCCCCGAGACGAACGAATTCATTTGGGCTGTCGGGGTTGACGGTTCGGGCGAGGACTTCGCCGAGGTCGAAGCCCGGTACCTGGACTCGCCCGAGCGGGCCGCCGTCATGGGGGCGATTCCCGAACGCGTCGAGGAGCGGCTCATTCAGCGCGTCACAATCGTGTCGGAGCGCGAATCGTGAAGGTTCTGATCGCGGGGGCCGGAATCGGCGGGCTGGCGACCGCACTCGCTTTGCACGCTGCGGGAATCACGGATGTCACAATCCGCGAGAGCGTCAACGAGCTTCGTCCGCTCGGTGTCGGCATCAATCTTCTGCCGCACGCCGTCCGCGAGCTCACCGAACTTGGTCTCGGCGATGAACTCGCTCGGCTCGGCGTTCCCACGAGCCGGCTGAGCTATTTCAACCGCTTCGGGCAGGAAATATGGACAGAACCTCGGGGCCGCGCTGCAGGGTACTTGTGGCCCCAATATTCGATCCACCGCGGCGAATTGCAGATGCTCCTGCGCGACACCGTCGAACAGCGACTACCCGGATCGATCGTGCTGGGCTCATCCGTGCGGTCGTCGACTCCATGGGCGGCGGGTGGCGAAGTCGTCGCTGTCCGCGCGGATGACGGCACCGAATCCGTCCTTCACGCGGATGTCGTGGTCGGCGCCGATGGAATCCACAGCACGCTGCGTGCCGGCCGGTATCCGCTCGAAGGGGATCCCGTCTGGAACGGCCTCATGCTGTGGCGCGGTACGGCGTGGGTGGAACCGTATCTCGATGGAAGAACGATGATCATGGCGGGCGACGGTCAGCAGAAGTTCGTCGCCTACCCTCTCTCGAATCCGGGCTCCTCGGCCGATCGAGGCGGATTGGTGAGGGTGAATTTCATCGCGGAGCGCCGAGTCGACAACGCGGGACCCGGCGAGAACAGTTGGACGAAGACTGCTGACCCGTTCGACGTGGCGCGGTTTTTCGATGGATGGAAGTTCGAGTGGCTCGATGTTCCGAACGTGATTTCGTCGGCGAACGAGTTGCTCCAGTACCCGATGGTCGATCGGGACCCCGTCGAGCGATGGACTTTCGGCACTCAGACGCTTCTCGGCGACGCGGCCCATCCGATGTATCCGATCGGTTCGAATGGCGCATCGCAAGCGATCATCGACGCGCGGACGCTCGCGTATGAATTGGCGACGGCGGCGTCGGTTCCGGTTGCGCTCTCTCGCTACGAGGGCATCCGTTTGCCGTTGACGACGGCCGTGACTTTGAGCAATCGGGAGTTGGGTCCGGAACGCGTCATGCAAATCGCGTTCGAGCGCGCGCCGAAGGGTTTCGCGCACATCCACGACGTCATGTCGCAGCAGGAACTCGAGTCCATCGCCGCGCAATACAAGCAATCGGCCGGCTTTGCGCCTGAGCTGCTCAACGAGCGGGCGTCTCTCAGCGTGGAGTGAATTTCGAACCGCGGGCAGGAGCCGACGGCTCGAACCCATTGGTAACGAATTGATAACAGATCGGTAACGGAGTGCCCCAAATGGGGGTAGACGGGGCTTATCGTCAATCTCACGCGCAGAACCCGGCTGCGGAATCCACCCTGTTGCTCAGAAAGGGACACAACCGTGGGCATCCGAAAAATCATTGCGGGAGTCGCCACTAGCGCACTCATCGCTTCAGGCCTCATCGCGGGAACCGCGCTCGGGGCCGTTGCTGCTCCAACCTCGATCGGCGGACAACACCAGACCACGTTCAAACCGGGTCGCTACGTCGTCACGCTCGTCGATGACGCCGCCGCCACATACCAGGGCGGAACCAACGGGTTCGCTCCCACGACGCCGAAGTCGGGAAAGCAACTCAACGCTCAGAATCGCTCGGTCGAGAACTATTCCGACTACCTCGAGCAGCAGCAAAAGGATGTCGCCGCCGAAGTCGGCGCGAAGATCGACTATTCGTACACTCTCGCGCTCAATGGATTCTCCGCGCACTTGACCGCCAAGCAAGCGATGGCCTTGTCATCCAACAAGAAGGTCGCGAGCGTTGTTCCGGATGAATTGCGGCACGTCACGGCGGTGCCTTCGACGTCGTTCCTCGGCCTCGACGGCCCGGATGGCGTGTGGAATTCGCTCGGTGGCGTCGACCACGCGGGTGAAGGCGTCGTCATCGGCATGCTCGACACCGGAATCGCCCCGGAAAATCCCTCGTTCGCAGGGTCTCCCCTCGGAACGACAGCCGGCTCCGAGCCGTATTTGAGCGGTTCGACCATCAACTTCGTGAAGGGCGACGGCGCGACATTCACCGGCACGTGCGAGACGGGCGTGCAATTTACGGCTGACGATTGCAGCACGAAGATCATCGGTGCCCGATACTTCGTCGACGGATTCGGCGCCGGCAACATCGGCGGCACCGACCTCGGCGAATACTTGTCGCCGCGAGACGGCGACGGTCACGGATCCCACACCACGAGCACTGCGGCCGGTGACGCGAACGTGCCTGCGACGGTCGAGGGCACGAGCTTCGGAACGATCACGGGCGTGGCGCCCGCGGCCAAGATCGCGACGTACAAAGTGTGCTGGACGGGTCAGGACCCGACCGTAACCACCGATGACGGTTGCGCGACATCCGACATTCTCGCTGCGATCAACGTCGCGATCGACGACGGTGTTGATGTCATCAGCTTCTCTATCGGCGGCGGGGCGGCACAGACCACGGTGTCCCTGACCGACCAGGCATTTCTGAACGCTGCCGCGGCGGGGATCTTCGTATCGGCGGCCGCCGGCAATGCGGGACCGGATTCCTCCACTCTCGACAACGCATCTCCGTGGATCACGACGGTCGCTGCGAGCACGATCCCGAGCTATGAAGCGACGGTGACGCTCGGCAACGGCGTGAAGATGGCGGGCGCATCGATCACGGTCGACATGAACGCGGCCGACCCGCCCCTCACCGGCGACCTTGTGCTCGCGGACAGCGTCAAGCTGAGCGGCGCATCGAATGCCAACCTTTGCTACGCGAACACTCTCGATCCTGCGCTCACCGCGGGCAAGATCGTCGTGTGCGAACGAGGGGTGATCGCACGCGTCGACAAGTCCGCCGAAGTCAAGCGCGCGGGTGGGATCGGCATGATTTTGATCAACGTGACGCCGAGTTCGACCGACCTCGATAACCACTCGGTGCCGACGATCCACCTCGACGCGCAATTCCATGACGCGCTCATGGCCTACGCGGCAACAGCGGGAGCGACGGCGACCTTCACTCCCGACAACTCGACGGGGATTGAACCTCCGACGCCGCAGATCGCCGGATTCTCGTCTCGCGGACCCGTGCTCGCGGATGGCAGCGACATCCTGAAGCCGGACATCACAGCACCGGGCGTCGCGATCATCGCGGACGGCGCAAACGCCGAAGGCGAGGCGCCGACCTTCCAGTTCCTGTCGGGAACCTCGATGGCAACTCCGCACATCAGCGGAATCGCCGCACTCTACCTCGGCAAGTACCCGAACGCGTCGCCCGCTGAAATCAAATCGGCGATGATGACGACCGCGTACAACACCGTGGACGGCAACGGAGATCCGGTCACCGATCCCTTCGCTCAGGGCGCGGGCCAGGTCGATCCGACGAAGTACTTCGAGCCCGGCTTGCTGTATCTCAACGATGTGAACGACTGGCTCGCATACATCGAAGGCATTGGATATGACGTGGGCGTCGCACCCATCAATCCGAGCGATCTCAACCTCGCCTCCATCGCGGTCGGATCGCTGACCGCTCCCGAGACGATCACGAGAACGGTGACGGCGACGCAGCCGGGGACCTTCACCTCGTCCATCTCGGTGCCGGGCATCGACGCCGTGGTATCGCCTTCGACGCTCACCTTTGCGAGCGCGGGAGACACGGCGAGCTACACGGTGACGTTCTCGCGCACGACCGCGGCGCTCGACACGTTCGCGACGGGAGCCTTGACCTGGACGAGCGGCACCACGGTGGTGCGCTCGCCGATCGCGATCCAGCCGGTCGCCATCGTCGCGCCGGGCGAAGTGGCGGGCGAAGGAGCAACGGGTTCGGTCGACGTCACGGTGACGCCGGGTTCGACCGCGAAAATCCCGTTGAAGACGACCGGGCTGAGCCTGGGTGTGCTTCAGCCGGATCCGAACAACGTCGAAACGGATCATTCGGGTTCCGGCACGACGGGCGACTCTTTCGAGTACACCGTCACCGTTCCCAGCGGCACGGTGCTCGCTCGATTCGATCTGGATACCGTGGACAACTCGGCCGACCTGGATCTGACGGTCTACGAGCTCGATTCGGGCGGCACACCGATCGCGGGTTGGCAGTCGGCGACCTCGTCGGCCGACGAGCGCGTCGACATTGCGAATCCGGATGCCACCGACTACCTCGTGTACGTCGATGTCTACTCCGCGAATCCACCGACCGCGTTCGACCTTCGCACCTACTCGGTCGCAGCGGTCGGCACGCACGTGGGTCTGAGCCCGAAAGTCCTTCGGGGGCATCAGGGCGTTCCACTCAGCTACACGGCCAGCTGGAAGGGGCTCGCTGCTCACAGCAGTTACCTCGGAATCATCGAATACGGCGACACGGGAGCGCAGACCCTGCTCTCGGTGACGACGGGTGACGTGGTGCTGCCGGGTACGCCGATCAACACCTCGCCTCCCACGATCTCAGGCACCCCGGAGGTGGGCAACAAGCTCACCGCCGACCCTGGAACGTGGGATGTCAACGGCTTGCACTTCGCCTACCAGTGGCAAGCGGATGGCGTGGACATTCCGGGAGCGCAATCGAAGCGCTACCGCGTGGCGACGACGGACCAGGGAAAGCAGCTCACGGTCGAGGTGACGGCAACCAAGGGTAATCGCCCTCCGGGAACTGCCGTATCCGCTTCCGTGACCGTGCCGTACTCATCCTCGACGGCGCTGAGCCTCAGTCGCACGGTCGGATTCTCCTGGCAGACGACGACCGCGAAGGTCACCGTCAAGACAGGCGAGACGGACCCGCCGAGCGGAAGCGTCACGATCACCGTGAACGGAACAGAAGTGTCGACGATCGTTCTCACGCCTGCCGACAACGGGAAGGTCTCCTACACTCTGCCGAAGAAGGGCAGCGGACTCTACCGCGTGCAGGCCGAGTTCACCCCGAGCGATGCGGGAGTGCAGGGCTCGACGAGCCCGACGAAATACTTGCTCATTCTGTTCTAGTCGCAGGCAGTTCAGTCGACGGCGACTGGTGCAGCATGGCGGCCCACATGGGTCTCCGGCTGCACCAGTCGTCCGTCGTGCAAGTCGACGACATTGTGGGCGCGGGCTACGAGTAGCGGGTCGTGAGTTGAAATGACGGCGGCAATTCCTTTCGCCTTCACGAGTTCTTCGATGAGGTCCATCATGGTCGCGGCCGTGCGGGAGTCCAATTGGCCCGTCGGTTCGTCGGCGAGCAGGATGTCGGGTCCGCCGATAAGTGCTCGCGCGAGCCCGACGCGCTGCTGCTGGCCGCCGGACAGCTCGTACGGCCGTTGGGCGGCATGGTCGCTCAAACCCACGAGTTCGAGCATTTCCGCCACTTGCGCGTCTCGCACCGCGGGATCCGTCCCACGGATGCGCAAAGGGACTTCGACGTTCTCCGCCGCGGAGAGCACGGGGATGAGACCGAAGGTCTGGAAAACGTAGCCGATCCTGCCGCGCCGCACGTGGGCGAGCTTGGCGTCGTTCAGCGCCGTGATGTCCTGGTCGCCGATCCAGACGCGGCCGGACGTCGGCCGGTCGAGCCCGCCGAGCATGTTGAGCAGCGTCGTCTTTCCGCTGCCGCTCTTCCCGCGAACGACGAGGAGTTCGCTCGCGTGCACTTCGATGCTGATGTCGGTGCACGCGTGCACTTCGCCGGCACCCGTCCCGAAGGTGCGGCTCACGTTTTCCGCGCGAAGGGAGGGCGCCAATTCAGTCTGGAGGCGAGCCGGGGTTTCGATCGTCACGATTGCTCCCCCTCGCTGTCCCCCGCGGCGCCGGGGGGCGGCGGATTCTCGGCGACGTTGTGCGACGGAGCTTCGCTCGAGGCGCGCTTCGCCGGTCGGTGGCCCGGCCACACCCCGACGTGATCGCTCTCGAGCGCGAGTCGCACTCGCTCGCGCAAGTCGAGTGCTTTCGTGAAGTCGTCGGGCAGCTGGAGTCGGCCCACACGGTCGAGCACGGCAAACTCTTCGGCGATGTGAAGCTCCTGGCCGTGTTCGTCGATTTCGCGGCGGCGGAGCACTTCGGTGGAGGTGCGCCCGTCCCGGATCTGCACGGTGCGATTGACGTGGTCGGAAACGGCCGGATCGTGCGTGACGATGAGCGTGGTGATTCCGAGGCCTTCGTTGACTCCGCGCATCGCTTCGAGCACGTCGGATGACGTGGCCTCGTCGAGCTCGCCCGTGGGCTCATCCGCGAGCAGCACTTGCGGTTCGTTCGCGAGGGCCACGGCGATGGCGGTGCGCTGTTGCTCGCCGCCGGAGAGCTCCGTGGGCTTCCGGTCGGCGCAATATCCGACCTCGAGGAGGTCGAGCAGCTCCTGGATGCGGCCGCGCCGATTCTTCGTTTTGTTTCCCGCGACGGCCATCGCCATCGCGACGTTCTCGGTCGCCGTCAAATAGGGGAGCAGGTTGCGGGATGTCTGCTGCCAGACGAATCCGACGCTGTGCCGCTGGTACTGCACGCGCTCTTTGCGGCCCATCGTGAGTAAGTCGCTCCCCGCGCAGCGCGCGACGCCGGCCGTCGGGGTGTCGAGGCCCGAGAGGATCGTGAGCAGGGTGGACTTGCCCGAACCGGATGCGCCGACGAGCGCAACCATCTCGCCGCGCTCGACGCTCAGGTTGAGTCCCTGGAGGGCTTGAACCTCCACTCCCTCGGCGGCGAAAATTCGCACGAGGTCGGCGCACAGGATGTGCGGCTCGGTTTCGGTGACCATGGTTCTATCCTTCCTCGGAAGTTCTGAGGGTTTTCGCAAGACTTATGCGCCGGGCGGCCGCCATCGCGATGGCAGTGGCAATGACCACGAGCAAGGCGAAGCCGCCGATGATGAGTGCCAGCAGCACGGGGTTGATTTCGATGGCAGGTTGCAGGACGCCGCCCGTGAAGGGTCGGAGATCGACTCCGGCGAGGACGAGCATCGGAAGTACGGCCCCGAGAATGAGGCCGACGATGATCGCGACGATCGAGGTCGGTCCGATCTCCCAACCGGTGATTCCCCGTGCCTGGCGCGGTGTCAGGCCGAGGGTTCGCAGCAGCGCGAGGAGCCGTTCTCTCGCCGGTCCGCTGATCATGAGTGCGAGCACGACCGTCGCCGCGCACAAGAGTGCGACGATCACGATGAAGGCGAGCAGTGCGAGCTGGAGACCGCCGGACACGGGCGAACCGTTGAGCAAGCGCGAGACATCCGCGGGGCTCTCGATCGTGGCATCCGACCCGACGATATCGGCCAGCGCAGCTTTGACCGACGAGATATCGGCGCCGTCGTCGAGGCGCACGAGAGTGATGCGGGGGAGGAACTTCGTGATCTCGAGCGCGTCGGCATTGGCGACATCGATGAGCACCCAGTCTTCGACGCCACTGAGTGACGGCGAGGTGCCAGCGTTGCCGCCGGACACGATGTCCACTCCCGCAAGCGAGGAATCCTTCCCGATCGAGTATTGCGACGCGAGGTCGGGGGAGAGCACCGTGGGGATGCTGTTCGTGCTCGTCGCCGACATCCGGTCGTCGAAGTGCGCCGTCCCGGGCACACCGTGCTGCACTCGAGCGAGAGCGGACGTGTCGACGACGATCACGGGTACGGCCACATTGACGTTCGAGGAGGAACGATCCTGCACCGTGAGATTTACGAGGGAATTGTCCTGGTAGAGCCCGACCGACTCGGCGACTCCCTCGACGGCTGCGATATCGCTCGATTGGTCCGGCGTGAGGATGGGCGAATCGATTCGAAGGTCCGCACCGACGCTCGAATGCGCGGCCGAGCTGACGCCGCCGCCGACTGTCCCGAGCAGGACGCCCGAGAAGACCGCGACGGCGAGACCGACGACCATCGCGAGAACGGGGGCGAGGCCGGCTGCGGGATCGCGGATGCTTCGGCTCGCGCCGAGGAAGCTCACGATTCCCTTGCCCTTCTTCGCGGCGCGCGCGAGTCCCCGCAAGGGGAGCGGGTAGATCCGGAGCACGATGAGCCCCGCGGAGAGGGCGAGGAGGAGCGGGGTGGAGGCCAAGAGCGGGTCGACGCCGACAGATTCCGCGTTGGATGCGAGGCCGCGCTGCAGGAGGAGCGCGAGAGCGAGCGCCGTGAGGGCGAGGACAATGACCTCGAGCACCCAGCGGTATCGCCCCCGCGCGCGTGGATCGAGGTCTCCCCTCGTGCTGCGAAGGCTGCGTCGTGAGGCCGCGAGCGCGATGAGAATCGGCGGGACGAGAGCGACGATCCCGGCGACTTCAACCGATAGGGGAGACCAGACCGACGGGAAGAACCAGCTGGCGATGAGTGCGCCGATCGCCGCGGCGGGCAACGATAGCGCGAGAACTTCGAGCGCTTGCGAGAACCTCAATTGTGCGCCGCTCGCACCTCGCGCCGAGGCGAGCGCGAGCGTGTCCCTTCGGCGCAACACGATGAGCCTCGACAAAAGCCACAGTGCTGCGACGGCGACTCCGATGGGCCCGGATGCGACCATGACGAGAACGGATGTCGCGGTCGACGCGCGCTCGAGCGCGGTCGCGAGCACGTCGCCCGCATTCGAGCCGAACACGAGCGAGGACACGGTCGAGGTACTCGCGACTTTCGCGACGGATTGCGGCTGACTCGTGAACCGGCGCAATTGCGGTAGGAGCGCCTCGTCCTCCTCCACCGTCAGTCCCGCTGTCGAAAGGGGGATGCCGACGCTTGTCGTCGGGCTCAGCCCCGTCTCCGCGACGAAGACCGACCACGAGCCAGGGTCGATGTACGCCGCGCTCGTGACGATCTTGGTATTCGACCCGCTGAAGGGCGTATGGGATATCCCCGGCTCGAGCGTCGAGCGCGCGACGGCCCAGAATCCGTCGCCCGGATCCAGCGCGTCGAAAGTACCGGAGAGGTTCGCATAGAACCCATGTCTCGTGTCGACCATGACGAGCCTGGCTTCGCCGACCTTCCAGCCCGCCAGCTCCGCGCTCTTGGTGGAGAGGACGATGTCGATTTGCGGGTCGACGGGGTCGCGCGTGAGAGAGTTGATCGGAAATCTGTCGGGATCCTCGGGCGCGAGCACTTGGGTGAAAGCGGAAGGCAAGCTGCCCCCGGTCAGGCGGATGCGGTCGGCGAGCGCGCTCGAGGCGTTGAACGTAATGGGCGTCAGCGGATCGTTGAATTCGACTCCGAGCCGCGACACCGGAAGGTCATCCGTGGAGATGACGAAATTCGCGGTGCCGAGAGTCTTCCGCAGCGGCTCCGGCGCTGTAGCGGTGATGTTCTTGAGCGCAGTGTCGAATTGCGCGAAAGGGGATGCACCCGGGGTCAGTTGCGGGTTGCCGGGAGCGCGGCTGACGAGATCCCGTCGAGACGCAGGCAGGTTCTCGAACTGGTAGGCGACTTCGGCTGCCGTCATCGACCTGAGGGCGAGCGGCGCCGCCGAGGCGAGCGTGGCGATGACGAGCACGATGCCGGCCATTGCGAGAAGAGGACCCAGGTCGGCGCGGAATTGCCGGGCGAGAAGCCCGGGCAGCGAGGTGCGGGACCGGCGGCTCATCGCGTCTCCAGTCTTTCGCTCGTATCGAGAGCGGCCCGGCGAACGCGTGCGGCGGACGTAGCTGCGATTCCGAACATGACGGCGAGCGAGGCGAGGAAGAGCCCGCCGCCCGTCGCGAGCCCGAAGGCGAGCGTCGCATGCAGCCCATCCGACACGCTCTGCACTGCCGAGCGCGCAAGGTTGGGAACAAGAAGGGCGGAAACCGCGACGCCGCCGAGCACACCGAAGAGAGCCGACACGAGAATCACCGCGGAGAGTTCCGCGAGCCGCGAACGCGATTGCTGGCTCGCGGCGACGCCCACCGCGCGCAACACCGCGACCTCGCCTCGCCGAGAGCGCGCGACGGTGAGGGCGACCGCGCCGAGCGAGATCGCCGCGAGCAGCAGGCATCCGATCGCGGCGATCCAGAGTGCGAGCTCGGCCGGGGCCGCGAACGTCGTGTCGACGGCATTGGCCGGGGTCACGACGCTCGCTCCCTGCGGGAGAGCAGTGCTGAAGTCGATCGGGCCGTCCGTCGCGAGCCACACCTGATTGGCGCGGGGAACGACCATGCTCGCGGCGAGAATGTACGTGTTGAGTGCGTTCAAATCCACGACCACGGCGCTCGAGACTTGCGGCCCCGGCACGAGCGGCACGACTGCCGCAACCTTTCCCGTGATGCTGAGGCCGCTGCCGGCAAAGCGCAAGGTGAGCGGATCGCCCGGCGCCACGTCGTATCGGGTGGCGAGCCCGGTGCTCACGACGAGTGGAAGAGGCTCGGGTTCGAAAAACCAGTTGCCCGCATAACCGGGTTGCGTAGTGGTGGCCAAATCGACGCCTTGCTCCGTGTATCGCAAGCTGAATTGCCCGCCCGATTGCGACTGCAAGCCGAGCGTCAGTCCGTCGGCGGACATTTGGGCGGCCGAGCCGAACGCGGAGAGAAGCGGCATCCCCCACGTCCTCGTATCGAGCGCGACGTGTTCGGTTCCGGATGGCGTGGTCGCTTCGACGTCGCCGAACGTGGTGTTGATGAAGCCGGCATTCGCTCTCGTCGTGTAGTCGATCGCGACGAGGTGCCACGGTTCGGAACTCGGGGGAACGGTGACGGCCGCGGTCGCGGTGGCAGAATCCGCTGTGTCCAGTGGAGCGAGGTCGACCTGGTGAAGTGCCAAAGAAACCACCGCACCCGCTGCGTTCCGCAGCCATAACGTCCCTTGAATCCAGCCACTGTGCGTGCCGACCCTGGCTTCGTCGGGCCCGAATCCTTCCTTGACCGTCATCGACAGGGAAAGTGAGCTCGTCTCCTTCGGGAGCCGGATGCCTTTGAGCTCCGCATTTCCGACACCGCGAGCGATTGCGGCGGGATCGACTGCACCGCCGGCGCGCGTGACCATCGTCTCGATCGCGTCGTGCGGGATTGCCGTGAGCTGTCCCATGTCAGCGTCGCCGATCGTGATGGGAGTGGACACGACGGGAACCGCGGCCGTGACGCCGGGAACGGACAGGAACTCGGCGCCCGTCTCGGGCGTGGCATCCGCCGGCACAAAGTCCGACGTGGTGAGGACGACGCGCGCATCAGCACCCGCCACCAACTCCGCATTGCTTTCCGCGAGGCCGCGCCACGTGCCCGAGTACCCGGAGGCGACGACGAGTCCACCCACGGCGAGCGCCACGACGAGAACGGCGACCGCGTAACTGCCGAGCCCGCGGGCGACCTGGCGCGCTGAGTACGAGGGCTGAAGGCGCGGGCGCGCGGCAGCAACGCGCTGCCACGCGGCCGCCAGCGGGCCGAAAGCGACGAGCAGGACGAGGGCGATCGCGATGAGCGACAGAGTCGGAGCGATGACGGCGAGCGGGTTCACGGAACTGCGGCCGGAGGCATCCGTGATGAGGGGAGACCCGTAGAGAAGGGACTGCCACACGGCGACACCGGCGGCAGCCACAGCGAGCACCGCCGTGCCCATCGTCGCGGCCTTCCTCGTGCGCCCCGAGTCGTCGACTGCGTCGCGCTTGGCAAGGCGGATCGAGTCGAGGAACGCGGTCGTCCCGAAAATGACGAGCAGAGCCAACGCGGCGAGCAACGCGAACATCCACGGTGCAAAAGGAACGGAAGCCGGACCGTACAGCCATGTGAGGGTACCGGCAGCAGCCGCGAATCCGAGGCCGCAACCGAGAACCGCGACGGCGGCCGCTTCGACGACGCCCGCCGTCGTGAGCCACTGGGCGGATGCGCCGCGCGAGCGCAGCAGCGCGTTCTCGGGACGCCGCGCGAGAGAGAGCAAACGGGCGAGTTGAAGCAAGGCGATGAGGCCGATGAGCGCGACGAGCAGAACGCCGACGGGAGTCACGCCGCGCACGGATTCGAGGCTCGAGTGGACGGTCTTAGCGGTTTCGGCGATCGTGCCGCTCACGAGAATGTCGCCGTTGCCGACGCGATCATCGTCGATGACGTGCTGGCGCAAGTTCGCGGCGGTGTCCGCGAAACGTTCGAGTTGCTCAGGGGTAGCGCGCTTCGCATCGAGCGCGATCGTCCAGTAGACGGTTGGAATCGGGCCGAAGGTGGGGAGGGCGCTTTCGGGAACCATAAGCGGTCCAACGCTCGGCGTACCGTCGCCCGCAGGGACCGCATTGCCGGTCGCGGCGCCGGTGTCGGAGAACCAGCGCTGGCTGTCCGCGTCGTTTGCGCGCCACATGCCGACGATCGTGATGGATTTCGTATCCGAGCCGCTTCCCACGGCGATCGCGTCCCCGATCGCGAGGCCGATCGCCTTCGCGGCATCCGCTTGCATCGCGCCCGAGTAGGGAGATTCGGGCGTGCCATCGCTTGCGGATGCCCCCGGCCATGCGCCGGAGACGAGCGTGGCGTTTGCCTCGAGCCCGGCATCCGACGCGACCGTGACGCGCACATCGCTACCGTCGGTTCGCGTGACGGGTGCGTCGCCGCGAGTCGCCGGCAGAGGAAAATCGGAAAGCGTTCTCGTCACTTCGACGGGTGTGCCTGAAAATTCTTTGGCGAAAAGCGCGTCTGCGGCCCGGGCCTGCGTCGTCGCGTCGTCGGCGAGTTTCGTCTCGACGCGGATGCTGCTCGCAGTCGCGGGAACGTCCGCGAGCAGCGCGCGCGTGTTCACGGTCGCCGAGAAGTCGAGGTACCCCGTGATTCCCGCCACGAGCGCTGTCGTGACGAGCGCGACGGCACCCACGGTCGCGAGTAGCCCGAGCTGCGCGCCCGATCGTCGCATGGCGAGGCGCAGGCTGTTCACGAAGGATCCTCCATATGGTCGGATTGAGCCTAACAAGAGGGCACGGCCGACACGATGAGGACGGGATCGCTGCCGCGCCAGCTCGCCGGGCCGCGTTTCGCCGAATTCATAACAGATTGGTAAACATCCCTAACAAACTGGACAGAAGTTTGTTTGTACGCTTTACTAACAAAATGACTGCAGCGGGAGCGCAGCGAAGCCTCCCCTCCACGATCGCGCCAACTCTTTCCCCGGCGACTCGCGGAACCGGCTTCGCCGACACCACGACCCAGGGGTTCGCCTCCGGTCGCGCGTTGCGCCCGAGCGCCAAAGTTCTGCCAGAGCACGCTCGCAGCCACAATCGTTCGCTCGTGCTTCAAACCCTCTATCGTGCGGGGCAGCAAAGCCGCGCAGACATCTCGCGAAGCACTGGGCTCACTCGCGTCACCATCTCTGACCTCGTCGGCGAATTCATCGCCGAAGGACTCATCGTCGAAACCGGACAGCGCGAGGATGCCCGGCCCGGCAAGCCCGCGACGCTCCTCGATATCAACCGCACGGCCTTCCAAATCGTCGGCATCGACCTCAGTGACTATGCGATGTTCCAAGGGGCTGTGCTCGACCTCGATGGCACAATCCTCCAACGCCGCGAAGTCGCGCTCGCGGGCAGCACGGGTGATGAGGCGACCGCGAAAGTTGCCGACCTCGTCGGCCAACTCGTTCGGCTCGCGACGCGCCCGATCCTCGGCATCGGTGTGGGATCGCCCGGTGTCGTCGATCTCGCCGGCACGGTACTGTCGGCCCCGAACCTCGGCTGGACCGATCTGCACCTTCAAAGCGTTCTCGAAGACGTGTTCGCGCTACCCGTCGTCGTCGGCAACGACGCGAACGCCGCCGTGCTCGCCGAACACAGCTTCGGCGGCGCAGATCGCGACATGATGCTCGTCAAGATCGGCCATGGTGTCGGTGCCGGGCTGCTGCTCGGAGGTACGCCGCTCTTCGGCAGCCGATTCGCTGCGGGAGAGATCGGACACGTCGTCGTCGGCACCGAAGGCGGCATGGCGTGCGTGTGCGGAAAGAGCGGATGCCTCGAAACCTGGCTCGCCGTGCCCCGTCTCGAATCCGCACTGGCTGCGGCATCCAACAGCGCACGCGACCTCGTACTTGCCGATGCCGGCCGCCACCTCGGGCTCGCACTCGCGCCCGTCGTCGGAGCGCTCAACCTCGCAGAAATCGTGTTGAGCGGCCCGACCCATTTGCTTGATGGCCCGCTCGCGGCGGCAACCATCGAAACGCTCCGCAACCGCACGATGGCCGAATTCCATGGCGATCTCACGTTACGGATGACAACGCTCGGAGAGGACATCGTCGTGCGCGGCGCTGCCGTGATGGTGCTCTCCGGGCAACTCGGGGTCTCCTGATCCCATGCACCACGGGGTGTCCAGCAGCGTGCTGACACCATCGCCCTAGGAAAGGAACACACCATGAGGAAGCTCAGCTTCGCGGCCATCGCGGCCGCGGCGGCGATCACCCTCGCGGGTTGCGCCGGAGGTGGGACCACAACCCCCGCGTCCGACGAAGGACCCGCAGATATTCGCGTCTGGCTGGTGGGCACCGATACTCCGCAGGAGGCTCGCGACTACCTGAAGACCACCTTCGAGAAAGAGAACCCAGGCTCAACCCTCACGATCGAGGAGCAGTCATGGACCGGGCTCGTCGACAAGCTCACGACAAGCCTCTCGGGCAGCGACAGCCCGGATGTCGTCGAGGTCGGAAACACGCAAGCGGCGGCTTTCACGTCGTCGGGCGCGTTCCTCGACCTCACCAAGCAATACAAGGCGCTGGGTGGCGACGACTTGCTGCCCGGCTTCGTCGAGGCCGGTAGCTATGCGGGCAAGTTCTACGCGCCGCCGCTCTACTCCGGTTCGCGCCTTGTGTTCTACAAGAAGGACGCGCTCGCCGCGGCCAACCTGTCGGTGCCGACCACGCTCGACCAGTACATTTCCAACGCGGAAACACTCGCAACGGATAACCCCGGAAAGTCGGGGATCTGGTGGCCGGGACAGGACTGGTACAACGCGCTTCCCTTCATTTGGGAGAACGGTGGAGAGGTAGCAACCTTCAAGGACGGCAAGTGGTCGTCGCAATTCTCGTCCGCGGGCTCCCTCAAGGGTCTCGCCGAGGTGCAAGAACTCATGCAGAAAGCGTCGACGGCGCCGAAGGACGGCAACGAGACGAACCCGCAAGTCGGGTTCTGCGAAGGTACGACGCTTCAGCTGTCGGCCCCGAGCTGGGTCAAGTGGTCGATCCTCGCGCCCAAGGACGCTGACGCGCCCGGCTGCCCCGACCAGGAGTCCAACCTCGGCGTGTACGCGCTCCCCGGTGTGAACGGCGGAGCCGCACAAGTATTCGCCGGTGGATCGAACATTGCCGTGTCTGCGAAGTCCGCTCACCCCGGACTGGCCACGAAGGCGCTCAAGATCATCCTGAGCGACGGGTTCCAGACGATCTACGGCAAGAACGGTCTCGTTCCCGCGCTGAAGTCGCTCGCGAGCACGCTCGGAACGGATGATGTCGCGAAGGCGATTTCCGCCGCGGCCGGCAACGCGCGCCTCACGCCGGCGTCGCCCAAGTGGGCCGACGTCGAGGCATCCGGCGCGTTGACCGACTTCTTCGTGCAAATCGCACAGGGTGGGGACATCCCCACGCTTGCGAAGGCGCTCGACGCGAAGATCGACGGAATCCTCAACGGCTAAAAGGCCGATGAACACAGGATGCTCGGCGCAACCGTGCATGTCGCGCCGAGCATCCTCGTTCTTGCCCATCGCCCTAGGAAAGGCCGGGGCACAGGCCCCATCTTAAGCGCGAACCGCATCCGGCGCGCATCCGAATTCGACCAACCGTGAGGCGGGAGGATTGACTATGTCTTCATTGACCGCGGCTTCGCCCTCCGCTCCGAGCGTGCCTGCCGGGACGCCGCGCACGTCGGCGGCGAAACGACGCGCCCGCTTCACTCCGTACATGCTGCTTTTGCCGGCATCCGCGGTGCTCATGATCGTCATCGGTTGGCCGCTCATCCAGCTCTTCATCATTTCGTTCCAGGAGTTCGGACGAGCCCAGGTTTTCGGGGCTCCCGCTCCGTTCATCGGGCTCGACAATTACACGAAAGTTCTCGGCGACCCTGCGTACTGGAACGTCATGGTGCGCAGCCTCCTGTTTTGCGTCGTGAACGTCGTCGTGACCATGGTCGGAGGCACACTCGTCGCGCTCCTCATGACGAAGCTCAATAAATTCTTCCGTGTGCTCATGTCGGTCGGGCTGCTGCTCGCGTGGGCCATGCCGGCTCTCACCGCCACAATCGTGTGGGGTTGGATGTTCGACACGTCGTACGGCGTCGTCAATTACGTGCTCACCGACCTCGTCGGGCTCGATTTCCACGCGCACTCGTGGCTCATCAATCCACTCAGCTTCTTCTTCGTGGCAACACTCATCGTCGTGTGGGGTGCGATCCCGTTCGTGGCGTTCACGGTCTACGCCGGTCTCACCCAGATTCCGGACGAGATCATGGAGGCCGCGCAACTGGATGGGGCGCGTGGAACGCAGCGGTTTCGACTCATCGTGTTTCCGTACCTGAGGTCGATCTTCCTCGTCGTCACGATCCTCCAGGTCATTTGGGACCTTCGCGTGTTCACGCAGATATTCGCACTGCAGGGAATTGGCGGCATTCGCGAACAGACGTCGACGCTCGGCGTCTACATCTACCAGGTCGCACTCGGGTCCGGCGAGTACGGCGTAGGCGGCGCAATCGCCGTGATCACGGTCTTCTTCATGATGGCGATCTCCCTCTACTACGTCCGGCAAAGTCTCAAGGAGGAGCAATTGTGAGCGCCATGACAGACGGGCCGGCATCCGTCGTGAAGGCGATCCCACACCGTCGGCGGAGCTCGAAGAAGCGTGCCACCTCGATCCTGCTGAGCGCGCTCGCAGTCATCGTGTTCGCGTGCGCGGCCTTTCCGGTGTACTGGATGCTGCAGACGTCGTTCCAGCCCAACAACGAGATCATCGGGTCGCAAGTCAACTTCTGGCCGAAGACGTTCACTCTCCGCAACTACGAAACCGTGCTGTTCGCGACCGATCGAGCCCAATTCCTTCCGGCACTCGGAAACTCGCTCATGGTGACGATCTTCACCGTCATCATCGCGCTCGTCTTCGCGTTCCTGGCCTCGCTCGCGGTCACGCGATTCCGCTTCCGGAGCCGCAAGTCGTTCATCCTCACGATCCTCATCGTTCAAATGATCCCCGGTGAAGCGATGATCGTATCGACGTATCGCGTGCTCGACAACTGGTCGCTGCTCAACACGATCGCGGGACTCACGCTCGTGTATGTCGCGACCGTCCTCCCCTTCACCATCTGGACTTTGCGCGGGTTCGTGAACGGCGTGCCCGTCGACCTTGAAGAGGCGGGAATGATCGATGGTCTCTCGCGCACGGGCGCGTTTTGGAAGATCACATTTCCGCTCCTGGCACCGGGTCTCGTCGCGACGGGCGTGTTCGGCTTCATCCAGGCGTGGAATGAGTTCCTTCTCGCCCTTGTCGTGATGTCGCGCCCCGAAATGATGACGCTTCCCGTCTGGTTGCGCACGTTCCAGGTTGCGCACGGCACGACGAACTGGGCCGCCATCATGGCCGGGTCGACGCTCATGTCGATCCCCGTGATCGTCTTCTTTCTCGTCATCCAGGGACGGATGACTCAAGGCCTCGTGAGCGGGGCGGTCAAGGGATGAATGGCGGAGGGCCTGAATTGCACATCGGTGTCGACATCGGGGGAACGAAGACGGATGCCGTCATCATCGATTCGCACGGCGAATTGCTGCACCAGCTTCGGCTCACCACGGGATATGGGCCGGACGCGGTGTTGCAGACGGCGGTCGACGCCGTCACGCGCGTGGCCGAACTCGCCGGCATCGCGGTGAGCCAGGCTGCGTCCATCGGTCTCGGGGTGCCCGGCCGAGTCGATGCGCTGGCCGGACGCGTCGCACACGCGGTCAACCTCGGAGTCGACGGCCTGGAACTGGGGAGCGAATTGTCGACTCGCCTCGGGCGTCCTGTGCGAATCGAGAACGATGTGAACGCGGCGGCCCTCGGCGCTTTCCACTTGCTCGAAGCAGAGGGCTGGCCCGATGCCAACGAACACTCGATGGGCTACTTGAACCTGGGCACGGGTCTTGCGGCGGGGATCGTTGTGGCCGGGCAATTGTGGCGTGGGGCACGAGGCACGGCGGGCGAAATCGGGCACATTCCCGTAGATCCCGCCGGTCCGTTGTGCCCGTGCGGTCAGCGCGGTTGCCTCGAGCTCATGGCTTCGGGTTCGGCGATCGCTCTGGCCTGGCCGACGGCGCACCCGCAGCCCGCTCAGCACTTGTTCGAGGCTGCCGACGCCGGTGATTCTTCCGCGATCGACGTACGCGACCGTTTACTGGAAAGCGTCGCTTCCGCGGTACGCGTGCTCATTCTCACGTTCGACGTCGACCTTGTCGTCATCGGCGGAGGAATCGCGACGCTCGGCTCGGAACTTCTCGAGGGCGTGAAAGCCGTGCTCGCGCAACGCGCTCTCGAGTCGCCATTCCTCGCATCCCTCGAACTCGCACAGCGCGTCCGGCTCGTACCGGCAGGGTTCCCCTCGGCGGCTGTCGGGGCGGCGTTTGCGGGGGCATCCGGAGTGGAAAACGGGACCGTGTTTTTGCGCTCCGAATCGCCGTTGCTCTCGCGGCCGGTCGGAGCGGCAGGGTCGGCGGATGGCTGAAATCGTCATCGTGCGGGACGCGGACGAGGCCGGTGAGGTCGCGGCAGACGCAATTGAGCGGCTGATCAGCCGAAAGCCGGATGCCGTGCTCGGGCTCGCGACCGGCTCGACTCCGCTCACGACGTGGGCAGCTCTCGCGAAGCGAAGGCTCGACCTCTCTCGCGTGCGCGGCTTTGCTCTCGACGAATACGTCGGTCTCCCGGAGGGACATCCCGAGTCGTATCGCGCCGTGATCGATCGGGAGGTCGTGGAACCGCTCGGCCTCACTCCAGAGCTCATCCATGTTCCCGGCGACAGCGGGCCGATCGAGACCGCGGGCGCCGACTACGAAAACGCGATTCATGCCGCGGGCGGAATAGATCTGCAAGTGTTGGGCCTCGGTCGCACGGGCCACATCGGATTCAACGAACCCGGGTCGTCCTTCGCGTCGTTGACACGGATCAAAACGCTCACCGAGCAAACGCGCCGCGATAATGCCCGCTTTTTTTCCTCACTCGACGATGTGCCGACGCATTGCATCACGCAGGGCCTCGGAACGATCCTCCGTGCCCATCACCTCGTCCTCCTCGCCTTCGGCGAAGCGAAAGCGGAAACGGTTGCGGGCGCCGTGGAGGGTCCGCTGACGTCGAGACTGCCGGGCTCCGTGATTCAATTGCACCCGCGCGTCACGGTCATCGTGGATGAGGCGGCGGGATCCAGGCTCGACTACGCCGACTACTACCGATTCGCCTGGGAGCACCGGCTCGACTGGGAGAAGTGATTCGCAGCTGCCGTCAGTTGACAGCGAGCCCGTTCGCCCACACCCGCTGCACCTGCAGGCCGTGGTCGAGCGCGACGGCATCGGCTGCGTACCCCGGCGCGAGGCGACCCAGGCGATGTTCGAGTCCGAGCGCTTTCGCCGGCACCGTCGTGAGAGCGGCGACCGCGTCGACCGGATGCACGCCCGCGTGTTCGACGGCGCACCGCAACGCAGCATCCTGCGTCAAGGTCGACCCGGCAATAGTCTGCGTCCCGCGCAAGACGGCGAGTCCGTCCTTCACGGTGACATTGAGTGAACCGAGAGGGTAATCGCCGTCGCTCGAACCTGCCGCTGCCATGGCGTCGGTGACGAGCGCGATGCGGCCGGGTGCGGAGCGGAACGTCATGCCCGCGACATCCGGATGCACGTGAAGGCCGTCGAGAATGAGCTCGATGGTCACGCGGTCATCCTCGAACGCCGCGACGATCGGGCCAGGAGCTCGGTGGTGTATCCCATTCATCGCGTTGAAGGCGTGCGTGAGGATGCGCGCACCGCGATCGAACGCCTCGTGCGCGAGCTCGAAGTCCGCGTCGCTGTGACCGATCGCAACCGCGACCCCCGCCTCGACGAGAACATCGATCGCTTCGAGTGCGCCGGGCAGTTCGGGCGCGAGAGTGAGTTGCAGTAAAGACCCTCGGCCGGCGCCGATGAGTTCCTCGACCTCGAAGGGCTGCGGTTCCTTCACGAATGCGGGATTGTGGGCGCCGCGGCGATCCACGGCGAGGAAAGGCCCCTCAAGATGCGATCCGAGGATGGTCGGGTCGTTCTCGGCGAGGTCCGCGACAATCGCGAGGCTCGCCCGCAATTGCGCAATCGGATTCGCCACGAGGCTCACGACCGATCTCGTCGTGCCGTGCGAGCGATGAGTGGCGATCGCGGCTCGGATCTCGTCGGGCCCGCCATCGTAGGAGTGGCCGCCGCCGCCGTGACAGTGCAGGTCGATGAATCCGGGAACCAGCCAATCGCCGCCGAGATCGATTCGATCAGTCGTCTCATCGGGTTCGGGAGGGCGGCCGTTTCCCGTTTCGACAATCGTGTCGTCGCGGGCAAGCATCCAGAAATCATCGACCTGGCCATCGACATCGAGCTTGCGTGCGCCGTACAAGAGGATGCTCATGCTGATCTTTCCCCGTCGGATTCCCGTCGGAGATTGATCGCCCCGCTGACGAGCGCGATGACCCCGAATACGACCGCGACGATCGGCTGCCCCAGCATGGTCCACGCGATCACGGCCGAACCCATGACAGCGATCTCCACGATTCCGCGACCGACGAGGTCGAGTGGAATTCGCGCTTTGGGAGAGCGGAACAAACCCCACACGACGATGGCGAAGAGCGGTGTGCCGATCATGAACAGCGCACCGGGCCAGGGGAACGGCCAGGCCAGATACCCCCAGTAGCCGAGTGAGAAGAAGGCGAAAAGTTCCAAAATCAGGCGCACGACGTCATTGGGGCCAACGCGCACTCGTGTCGTCTCGCCCTCCTGCTGGCGAGCGTTGACGGGAGTCGCGGGCACTTCCTCAGCCTATCGACCCGGGATGTCTAGCGAAGGGCGAACCGCCTCCGCACGACCAACAGGAAACCGCCGGTGACCATGAGAATGAGTGCTCCACCGGCAAGGGGCAGTGCGGCGTCCGAACCGGTGACAGCGAGAGCGGGCTGAAGTTCAACCGCGCCCATGTCGATTCTCGTGACGACGCGACTCTGGCCCCGCTGGTCACCGGTGAGTCCGCTGAACGCAGGATCACCGGCATTGATCACGGGGCTGTTGCTGTTCGGCAAGTGCGTGAGTGTAGAACCTCCGTTGTTCGCGAGAGGCCCCAAACCCGGGTCGACTCCGACGATGTTGCCGGTACCCGAGGACACGTCAGCCGAGACGTTGGAGTCAGCCACCTGGATGAGGCTGTAATCGACGGTCACGGCCGTACCCGGCTCGATATCGAGGTCGCTCGCAGAATTGCCGCCGATGATCGAGTTCCTGATCTGATTCGCGGTGCCTTGCAGATACACCGCCGACGTCGGCCCGCCACCCGTGTTCGTCGTGTTGTCGGTGATCGTGCTGTTCAGGATCGACACGTGCGCTCCAGCATTGCTTCGCAAATAGGCGCCGCCACCGATGTCGCCCGAGTTGCCCGAAATCGTGGAGTTGACGATGGATAGCGTGCTCGTCGAGTCGGTGCTGTAGCGGGCATAGACGCCGCCGCCCTGTCCGCCTGCATTCCCCGAAATGGTGCTGTCGGTGATGTTGACCGTGAGTTCGTGAGTGTTGACGATCGCGATGCCGCCACCGTTTTTGGACGAGTCACCGTTGTTCTTCACGGTCGTCTTGGAAATCTTGATCACGGAGCCCGCAGAGTTCGCGGCGTCGCTGTCAATCGTGATGCCTCGTTTGGGGTTCGCCGATACTGTCGACGAGGTCAGGGATGCGTTGCCGCCCTGGGTCACCTCGAAGTCGATTCCAGACGTTCCCGATGAGGTCGAGTTCACGTTCGTGAGCGTGACCTGGCTGAATGGCCCGCTTCCCGAAATTCCTTCGGATTCGACCTCGACCCCGTTGTCGTCGCTCTCTGAGACCGTGACGTTCGAGGCAATGACCGTACCCCCCGTGTACGCCGACACATCGAAACCGTCCGCGCCATTGCGCGCGCCCGTGAAACCCTTCGCGGTGAACTTCGCATGCTTGTAGACGTCCGCCTCGAGACCGTCGCTGTCATTGTCGTTGGCGACTGTTGTCGTGAAGGAAACGACCGAGCGATTGTCGAGATCGATGTTGATACCGTCTTCGTCGTTGAAGGTCGCGGTTGTTCTCGTGAACGTGCCGGTCGCGTCATCTTCGAAATCCATTTCAAATCCGTAATACTGATTACGGTCGGCGACGACGTCCGTCATTGTCACGCTGGATGATCCGTAGGCGTCGACGTCCATGCCGTTGTCGTCGTTTCTCGTGGTGGTCGAATTGGTCACTGCGAGGTCGGCCGTGCCGTAGAGGTTCGCCCACATTCCGACGTCGTCGTTGTCGCTGAACGTCGTGTTCGTGAAGGAAGAGCCTGAATCGGACGTGTCCAAACCGGCACCCCAGTTTTGGTTGGCACTGAAGGTGGAATCGGTCACTTTGGCATTGCCGCCCTGGGCCGTCATTCCCGCGTACGACTGAGTGACCGTGACGTCGTCAAGTGTCAGGCTCGCGCTGGTGGTCTCGATGCCGGCACTGCCGGAAAAAATGCCTGCATCGTCTACGGTGACACCGCTGATAATGATGGCGATCGCCGCGTTCGCGGTGAAGACGTCAAAACCTTCTCCGTCAATCGTCAGTGAGCCGGAACCTGGACCTGTGATTGTCACCGGCTCGGTGATAGCAGGAAGGTCGCTTGCGAGCGTGATCGTTCCTGTTGCGGTTATCGTGATGACGTCGGCAGCGGCGTCTGCGTTCGCATCGATGATCGCCTGCCGAAGGCTTCCCGCACCGGCATCCGCCGTGATGCTGACGGTACTGCCCGTTGCCGATGCCGGGCCGGCGCTCAGGGCGATGCCGGCAAACGCGAGCGCCAGGGCGCTCGTGCCGGAAAGAAGAACTCGGGATGTCTTTTTGGTTCTCACGGTCTGACCTTTTCAGTGTTCTGATGCGGTGGAAATCGGTCGGGATGATGCGCGAGACGGGCGATATATCCGTGGGCGGCGCGTGACCTACCCTACACAAAACTCACAGCATTTTGTGAGCTTTCATCGTGCGGGTCGGCCAGGTTCGTTGCGCGATGGCGCAAGGGAACGCCGTCGACGTCGACCGCGGCGGGCCCCAGCGCGACGTGCATCGCCTCCCCTGTGGACGCAGGATTCCGGTGGACGGCGCGATACGCTGGGATGGATGTCGTCGACTGCGGCATCCAGCGGGCGGCTTCACGCACCACACAACACGAGGACTTAGGGGCATGCCTGCGCCGAAACCCGCTACCGAATTTCCCTGGGTGGGATTGATCACTCTCGCGGGCGCGATCTTCGTGACGGTGACGAGCGAATTCCTTCCGACCGGTCTCTTGCCGCAAATGGCCATCGGGTTGAGTGTCTCGCAATCGCAAATCGGATTGCTTATCACGGTGTTTGCCGCGACCGTGGTGGTTTCCGCCGCGGCACTCACAGGCCTCACCCGACGCTTTCCGCGCAAACCGCTCATTCTCATCGTGCTGGGAGTATTCGCCGCGACGAATTTTCTGGGCGCGATCGCGCCCAACTACGAATTCATGGTTGCGACGCGTGTGCTCGGCGGGCTTGCTCACGGCCTGTTCTGGGCGGTCGTCGGCGCCTATCCGGGGCACCTCGTCGGGCCGAGACACCTCGCCCGTGCGGTAGCCATCACGGCCGCGGGTGGCTCGGCGGCTTTCGTGCTCGGCGTTCCCGCGGGCACCGCGATCGGCCATTTGCTCGGATGGCGACTCGCCTTCGTCGCCATTGGGGCCGTGATTCTCGTTCTCGTCGTGCTCGTCGCCAGGTTCGTTCCCCGCGTCAATCATCGGCATCCGGTCAAAACGGGGGAGATCGCACTTCCGCTGCGGCGAGACACGACACTGCCCGGGGTCGTGCTCGTCGGGGCGATCACTCTGACGATCATGATCGGACACAACCTCTACTACACGTACGTCGTGCCGTTCTTCACGGACGTCAACGGCTTCCCGGGAGCCTCCGTGAGCACGCTGCTTCTTGTTTACGGGATCTCCGGAGCGGTGGGGCTCGCGCTCGTCGGCTTCGTCGGCGGCAGATTCCCGCGGCTGGGCCTCATTGTCAGCGTTCTTCTGGTCGCTGTCGCGGTTCTCGCGATGGGCCTGTTCCCCTCCCAACAGGTTCTCGTGATCGTCGTCATCGTCGTGTGGGGAGCGGCGATGGGAGGCGTGCCGGCTCTGCTTCAGACGCGCGCGCTGCACACGGCATCTCCGCAATTGCGCGACTTGTCGTCGGCGCTCGTGACGACATCCTTCAACATCGGAATCGGCGGGGGCGCGCTCGTCGGGGCGATGATTCTCGACGGATGGGGGCTGCCGACGCTCCCCTTCGTCGACGCGGCCGTGCTCGGCGGAGCGATCATCCTCATTCTCATCAGCGATCGCGTGATCAGCCGCCGCGTGCGAAGGCGAGTGCAGCTGCCGCTCGCATAAATACCCCAAGGGGGTATAAAGTGGACATACCCGCGAGGGGTATCGAAGGAGGCGCTCAACATGATCGGTTATGTCGACGATAAAGAGGACTTGCTGAAACGGCTCCGCCGGGCCGAGGGCCAGGTCCGCGGGATCCAGCGGATGATCGAAGACGACGCGTACTGCATCGACGTGCTCACGCAAGTCTCGGCTGCGACGAAGGCTCTCGAAACCGTCGCGCTCGCCCTTCTTGAAGACCATTTGAGCCATTGCGTCGCGGAGGCGACGAAAGAGGGCGGTGCCATCGCCGACGAGAAGTTGCGCGAAGCGAACGATGCCATCGCGCGACTTGTCCGATCGTGACGATCACGTCCGATTTACCTCCCGCGCAAGACGAGAAAGAAAGAGAAACAATGACGACACCATCGAGTCCCAACGCGAGCACTGCCGAGACCACCGAAGACTACCGTGTGAGCGGAATGACGTGCGGACATTGCGTCGCGAGCGTCACGGAAGAGATCACCGAACTCGACGCGGTGACGGGCGTTGACGTCGCATTGAACGCAGGAGGCGTCTCTGTCGTGACCGTGCGCAGCTCGGCCGCTGTCGATGTCGAGGCAATCCGAGCCGCAGTGACGGAAGCGGGATACGAATTGGTGGCCCCCTAGCCGTGGTTGCCGACACGGCGACGACGGCAATACAGGCTCGTGAGGATGATCGGGGAACGCTCGATCTGATGATCGACGGGATGACGTGCGCATCCTGTGCCACGCGCGTCGAGCGGAAGATCAACAAGCTGCCCGGGGTCGAGGCGAGCGTTAATTTTGCGACCGAAAAGGCGCAAGTGCGGTTGCCGGAAGATGTGGACGCCGAAACTGTCCTCGCCGCGGTCGCGGCCGCCGGGTATTCGGCGCGGATCCCCGAACCGCCCGCGTCATTGTCCGGTGATCGCGGCGGCGACATCCACGACGCGGCGGCTGACTCTGCCGCGGCATTGCGCCAGCGGCTCATCGTCTCGGCAATTCTTGCCGCGCCCGTTGTCGTTCTTTCCATGGTTCCGTTCCTCCAGTTCACGAATTGGCAATGGCTCGCGCTCGCGCTCGCCGCGCCCGTAGCGCTGTGGGGCGCGTGGCCTTTCCACCGGGCCTCGTGGGTGAACCTCCGCCATGGCGGAACCACGATGGACACTCTCGTGAGCGTCGGCGTTCTTGCCGCGCTCGGGTGGTCGCTTTACGCGCTGTTTTTCGGAACCGCGGGGGAGCCGGGCATGACGATGAGCTTCCACTTCCTTTCCGAACCGGGCTCGGGCGCGAATGAGATCTATCTCGAGGTCGCCGCGGCCGTCACCGTGTTCCTCCTTGCCGGGCGCTACATCGAGGCGAGGGCGAAAAAGGAATCGGGAGCCGCTCTCAACGCGCTGCTGGAGCTCGGCGCGAAAGAGGCCGTCAAACTCGAGGACGGTCGGGAACGACGCGTGCCCGTGTCGGACTTGCACCCCGGCGACCGATTCGTCGTGCGTCCGGGCGAGAAGATCGCGACGGACGGGATCATCCTCGAGGGGAACTCATCCGTCGACGCGAGCATGTTGACGGGAGAGTCCGTACCGGTGGATGTCGCGCCCGGCCAGCGGGTCGTCGGCGCGACGCTCAACGTTGCGGGGCGGCTCGTCGTCGAAGTCACGCGCGTCGGGGCGGATACCGAACTCGCCCGGATGGGACGCCTCGTCGAGCAGGCCCAAAACGGCAAAGCCCGCGTGCAGAGGCTCGCGGATCGGGTATCCGCGGTTTTCGTCCCGATCGTGCTCGTGCTCGCCCTCGCGACCCTCGTCGTGTGGCTACTGATCGGCGCGGGCGCGAGCATCGCGTTCACCGCGGCCGTGGCGACGCTCATCATCGCGTGCCCGTGCGCCCTCGGCCTTGCGACCCCCACTGCCTTGCTCGTCGGCACCGGTCGCGGGTCGCAACTCGGCATCCTGATCGGGGGACCGCAAGTCCTCGAGCAGACGAGACGCGTGGACACGATCGTGCTGGACAAGACCGGTACGGTCACGACCGGTCGGATGACGTTGCAGTCGCTCATCCCGGGAAAGGGAGTTGCCGAAGACGAGTTGCTCAGGCTCGCGGCCGCCGTCGAGCACAATTCCGAGCATCCGACCGCCCAAGCGATCACGCGCGCGGCAGACGAGCGAGGAATAGCGATCAGAGCGACGGAAGAATTCGCGGCAGACGCCGGCAACGGAGTTCACGGGGTCGTCGACGGTCTGCTCGTGATCGTGGGCAGGCCGAACTGGGTTCAGGATGAATGGGCGACGACGCTAGCGGATGAACTGCAGGAAGCCGTCACGAAGGCGGAGAGCGCGGGAGCCACGGTCGTGGCGATCGCGTGGGATGGCGCCATCCGGGGGCTCGCGACCGTCGCAGACGCCGTCAAACCGAACAGCGCCCGCGCCGTCGGGATGCTCGCAGAGCTTGGTCTCACGCCGGTCCTGCTGACCGGAGACAACGCGGGCGTCGCCGCCACGGTCGCCCAGTCTGTCGGGATCTCGGATGTCCGGGCCGGCGTCTCGCCGCACGGCAAGCTCGAGGCCGTTCAGGCGCTTCAGCAGCAAGGGCACATCGTCGCGATGGTCGGCGACGGCGTCAACGACGCGGCGGCCCTTGCGGCCGCCGACCTCGGAATCTCGATGGGGTCGGGCACGGATGCGGCGATTGCGGCGAGCGACGTCACCGTGGTCGGCGGCGATCTCGTCGTCGTGGCCGACGCCATCCGCCTCGCACGCAGAACATTGCGCATCATCAAGGGGAACCTGTTCTGGGCGTTCGCCTACAACGTCGCCGCCATCCCCCTCGCGATGCTCGGCTTGCTCAATCCGCTCATCGCTGGAGCCGCGATGGCGTTCTCCTCGGTGTTCGTCGTGACCAACAGCTTGAGGCTGCGGAGGTTCCGCGGTTCGCTCTAGGCTCGTGGCATGGCGGACCGGACCACACGCGACGCGGCGGAAGCACGATACGTCGCAGCGATCGATCAGGGTACAACGTCGAGTCGATGCATCCTGTTCGACCGTCGCGGGCACATCGCCTCCGTCGCGCAGAAAGAGCACACCCAGATTTTTCCGCAGCCTGGCTGGGTCGAGCACGATGCGGTCGAGATCTGGCGAAACGTGCAGGAGGTTGTGCAAACCGCGCTGAATGACGCCGGTTGCGATCGAACTGACATCGCTGCGATCGGCATCACCAATCAGCGGGAAACGACCGTGGTGTGGGACAAAACAACGGGCGAGCCCGTTTTCAACGCGATCGTGTGGCAGGACACTCGCACGGCCGACCTCGTGAAAGACCTCGGTGCACCGGTCGGGCCCGAACGATTCCGCGAGCGCACGGGACTGCCGCTCGCGACCTACTTCTCTGGGCCGAAGCTGTTGTGGCTCTTGAACAACACCGAAGGGCTCCGCGAGCAAGCGGAGCGCGGGGACGTATTGTTCGGCACGATGGATTCCTGGCTGATTTGGAACCTGACCGGCGGTGTCGACGGCGGTACGCACGTCACCGATGTGACGAACGCGAGCCGCACGGTACTTATGAACCTCCGCAGCCTCGACTGGGATGAGACCATTCTCGAGCGAATGAACATCCCCGCTGCCATGCTGCCTCGCATCGCGTCCTCGTCCGAGGTCTACGGAACGGCAACGGGTGCCCTCGACGGTGTGCCGGTTTCCGGCGCTCTCGGCGACCAGCATGCCGCCCTCGTCGGCCAGTGCGCGTTCGACGAGGGCGACATCAAGAGCACTTATGGGACGGGCGCGTTCCTGCTGCTCAATACCGGACTCGAGCCGGTCTCTTCGGAGCATGGGCTCGTGACGACGGTCGCCTTCAAGTTCGGTGACGCGCCTGCCCACTATGCGCTCGAAGGCTCGATCGCCGTGAGCGGCTCCCTCGTGCAGTGGTTCCGCGACCAGCTCGGCGCGATTTCCCAAGCGAGCGAGATCGAGGCGCTCGCGGCATCCGTCGACGACAACGGCGGATGCTACTTCGTCCCCGCGTTCTCGGGACTCTTCGCCCCGCATTGGCGCAGCGACGCGCGAGGCGTCATCGCCGGTCTTACCGGATATGTCACGAAAGCGCACATCGCCCGGGCGATTCTCGAAGCCTCGGCCTGGCAGACGCGCGAACTTGTCGACGCGATGGTCGCCGACACCGGGATGGATTTGGAGGAATTGCGAGTCGACGGCGGAATGACCGCGAACCGCCTCTTGCTCCAATTGCTCGCGGATGCCCTCGACGCGCGCGTCGTGCGACCGCACGTGGTCGAGACGACGGCGCTCGGCGCCGCCTACGCAGCCGGACTGGCCGTCGGATTCTGGCCGGATCTGGATGCGCTTCGCGCGAATTGGAGCGCAGACGAGACATGGAGCCCTGCGGTCAGCCAGGAGCGGCGCGCGCGCGAGTATCGCCAGTGGAAGAAGGCCGTCGAGCGCACTCTCGACTGGATGTGACCGCGGGCGCTGCCGTTCAGTCTCCCGAGAGTTCGGCGACCGGGCGCAACCGGAACAACCGCACGACGCGACCCGAATCCCGTTCGTAGGCCCGATATCCGGGCCATTGCGCCTCGATGAGCGCCCACGCCGCGTCTCTTTCGGCATCGGGGACGAGAGTTGCCCGCACAGCGAGCCGCCGATCGCGCACGGTGATCGTCGCATCCGGGTTCGCGATCAGGTTGTAGGTCCATCCCGGATGCCGATCGCGCGCGAAGCTCGTCCCCGCGACGATCGCGCAACCGTGGCCATCCGGCGTGTACATGAGCTCCGTGGCGCGGACTTCGCCGGACCTGGCGCCCGTCGAGTACAAAGTGAGCGAATGGACGAGCAGCCCGCTCACCTGGATGCGCCCGCCGCTCAATCCTTTGACGAGCTGCTCGAAGGTCGGCAGCAAGCGCGGCCCGAGCCAGCGGAAAGCGCGCGTGCGGGTGAGCGGCGCGATGGCGCTCCGCACCAGGTGGACGACAGCGGTCATGGGCTCGCCTTCTGCCAGGGCACGCCGGGCGTGCGTTTGTAGTTGATCCCGAGAGAGTCGAGGTAGACGCCGAACGACGCGAGCCGGACGGCGAAATCCTTGAAGTGCCGTGCATCTTGCGGCATCCATCCGACTTCCGCGATAGCCGCGATCCTCGGGAAGGCGAGGTATTCGAGATCCGCTCGCGTGGAGAACGTCTCCGACCACAAGGGCGCTTCCACGCCCAGGATCTGATCGTCGCCGACATTCTTGATCACTTTGGCCGGATCCCATCCGTATGCTTCCTGGATCGTGAGCGGAGCCTGGGCCCATTGCGTGCCGAGGGTTTCGCTCAAACTGTACTTCTGGTCGAGGTAGGCGACGTTCGCGGGAGCCATGATGAGCTGGCCGCCTCGCTTCACGAGCGTCCTCGAAAATGTCGCCGAACCCGGTCGCGGCGTCGTGAAGTCCCAATACTCCCCGATCGTGCCCTCGGGCAGGTTCGAGTTGCGGCCGATGTCGTGCCAGCCGATCATCGTCTTTCCCGTCGCGGCCACGATCTGCCCGACTCGGCGCACAAAACGAAGGTAGTCATTGAGCGATGTCGCGGTCGACTCGTCACCACCCACGTGAAGCCACGGTCCCGGAGTGAGCGCGGCGAGCTGATCGATGACATCCGTGACGAACGTCCAGGTGATGGGTTTGTCCACGCAAAGCGAGGAGAACCCGACGCTCGTGCCGTGATACGGCGTGCGTGCAATACCGTCGCAATTCAGTTCCGCGTACGAAGCGAGCGCAGCATTCGTGTGACCGGGCATGTCGATCTCGGGAACGATCGTGATGTACCGGGATGCCGCATAGGCCACGATCTCCTTGAATTGCGATTGGGTATAGAAGCCCCCGCGGGCGCTGCCCACTTCTCCCGCGCCGCCCACTTGCGTCAAGCGCGGCCAACCGTTGATGGCGATTCGCCAACCCTGGTCATCCGCGAGGTGGAGGTGAAGCACGTTCATCTTCAGCAACGCGATGTCGTCGATGTAGCGCTTCACGACGGACACCGGGAAAAAGTGACGCGCAACGTCGAGCATCGCTCCCCGATAGGCGAATCGGGGGTAATCGGAAATGGTCGTCGCCGCGACGGAGTAGTGCGAGGTCGCATCGGTCTTCGGTGGAAGAAGTTGCCTCAGCGTCTGCACTCCGGCAAAAAGGCCCGCGCCGTCGTTCGCGGCGATCCAGATCCCCGTCGAGGTGACGCGCAAATCGTACCCTCCGGGCGGATGTCCGGGCTCGACCACGAGAACGATGTTGCCGCGACCCGAGAGCGGCAGGGACAGACCCGTCATGGGCCGCAACCAGTTGACGAGGTATTCGGCGACCGGCGCCGCGTCGTCTCGCGCATCGACGGAGTCATCCCCATCGAGAGTGAAGGTGCCCTTCCCCGCGACGCGGAAGACGGGTGACGGGACGACGGTTCGCTCTTCCGTCGTCGCCGTTGCGGGCGCGGGAGGCGCACCGGCCGTCGTCGGCGTTGTCACCGCGCTGTTCGCAGCGCTCGCGCCCGCGAGAACGATCGCGAGCAGGGCGTACCAGGGTACGCGGTGAATCAGTGCCATGAGCTGGTCCTCACGCGCCAGTTCTGGGGCAACCGGCGTGAAGGCCCATTCTGGCAGAACGCGCTAGCGCCAGGGAACGTTCGGTGTTCGCTCGAACGCGATGCCGAGTGCGGAGAGGTGTTCGCCCAATCCGGCCATCCGATCGGCGAATCCGGCGAAATCGCGCTCGCGGCGCGGCGACCACGCGATTTCCGCGAGCGCCGCGATGCGAGGGAAGGCCATGCGCTCCGCCTCCGCCAGCGTCGTGACGGTCTCCGTCCAGAGGGGGCCCTCGATTCCGAGAATGTCGGCTTCCTCGACGCCGGGGACGATGTCCGCCGGATCCCAGCCGTAGGCATCTTCGAGACTCGTCGGTCCTTTTGCCCATTCGAGACCGAGCGCGCTCGACGCGTCGTACTTCATGTCGAGGTACGCGACATCCCCGGGCGCCATGATGAGCGAACCGCCGTTGTCGACGAACCGGCGCGACAAGTCTGCCGCGTCGCCCTCGGGGGTCGTGAAGCTCCAGTATTCGCCGATCGTGCCGGCCGGCAAGCCCGCGCTTCTCCCCATCTCGTGCCAACCGATGACCGTCTTGCCCGTCGCCGCGGCGATTCCGGATGCCCGGTCGATGAAACGGATGTAATCATCCGCGGGCGTCGCGAGCGCTTCGTCGCCGCCGATGTGGATCCACGGGCCGGGCGTGAGCGCCGCGACCTGGCCGAGCACGTCCGCGACGAATTCATACGTGCGCTCGGAGTCGATGCACAGCGAAGAAAAGCCGACCTCGATGCCTTCATACAGGCCGGGCGCCTGGCCGTCGCACGTCAATTCGGGATACGAGGCGAGAGCGGAGTTCGTGTGTCCGGGCACGTCGATCTCCGGGACGATCGTGACGAACCGCGATCGGGCGAAGTCGACGATGTCGCTGTAGTCGGCCTGAGTGTAGAAGCCGCCCCCGCCGCCGCCCACTTGCGTCGAGCCGCCGTGCGAAGTGAGGCGCGGCCATCCGTCGATCTCGAGCCGCCAGCCCTGGTCATCCGTGAGGTGCAAGTGAAGCACGTTGAATTTGAGCAGCGCGATCGCATCGATGAATCGCTTGACGTCGTCGACGCCGAAAAAGTGGCGCGCGACGTCGAGCATCGCGCCGCGGTACGCGAAGCGAGGGAAATCGGTGATGGTCGTTGCGGGGACGGACCAACCGGAGTCGGCATCCGCGGCGATCGGCACGAGCTGGCGCAGCGTCTGAACTCCCGCGAAGAGGCCCGCGGTGTCGCTCGCCGTGATCCGGATGCCCGTGGGGTCCGCCTCGAGGCGATAACCGTTCGGCGGATGGCCCGGTTCGAGCCCGCACGAGATGTCGCCTCGGGATGCCGGGCCGACCGCGACCGGTACCGCGAAGCCCGTCGACTTCCGCAACCACTCGGCGAGGTACTCGGCGACAGGGCGGGCGGCCGATGGTGCCGCGACGCGCGTCTCGGGCGCGATGGTGAAGGATCCGTCGCCCGCAATGTGGGAGACGGGAGCGGGAATAAGCGTCACTGGGGTTCACGACCTTTGCAGTAGTCGGCGCAATTTGTCAGGAGTCCTAACTAATTGCTCCTCCATTCTTTCAGGTGAAATGCCGAGCGGCCAGCGCGCGTTTCCTCCATTCTCCCTGCGCAGACCATAGAATGTCCCCGTCGCGACTGGCGTTCGGGTGGATCACCACCGGGGAGCGATTGCACGCAAATCGGCCGTACGCCTGGGCCGCAAGCGGATACCGTTATAGGCATCCGAAGAGCCCAGCATCCGTCACACACCGAGGAGCCCGCCCGTGTCCGATCGCCTTCC
>JAHBST010000001.1 GCA_019638975.1 Cryobacterium sp. | reverse complement strand
CAGCTCGAGTCGATCGGCTGGAAGAACCGCCAGGGTGTAGCCGATATGGCTAACCAGTTCCACTACTACCGGCTAACGAAAGACAACCGAATCCTCTTCGGCGGCTACGACGCGATCTACCATTTCGGCGGCAAGATCAAACCCGAATACGACGATCGGCCCGCGTCGCACCGATTGCTCGCGAGTCACTTCTTCACGACGTTCCCGCAACTGGAGGGCGTCAAGTTCACGCATCGCTGGGCGGGGGTGATCGACACGTGCAGTCGCTTCACGGCTTTCTTCGGGCATGCGCGCGGTGGTCGCGTCGCGCACGTCGCCGGATTCACCGGCCTGGGTGTCGCGGGCACGCGCTTCGCCGCCAACGTCATGCTCGACCAATTGTGGGGGCTGAAGACGGAGCGCACACAGCTGAAAATGGTGAAGTCGCTTCCGATCCCATTCCCGCCCGATCCGATTGCCTGGATGGGTGTTGCGGTGTCGAAATGGGCCATGAACCGCGCCGACCACAAGCGTGGAAAGCGCAACTTTGTATTGCGCACCCTGGATGCGCTCGGGCTCGGGTTCGACTCGTGAGCGGGGAGCTGTCCGGTCGACATCGCGACTTCAACGACGGTGCCGGGGTGAATGCTGTTGAACTTGAGTTAATGCACTCGCCCGTGCCAGCGGAGCAGGTGCGCGACGGCGCCCCGACGGCGAGTGCCGCAACGCTTGGCGAGTATTCGGGACTGGAGGTCGGAGTCTGGGAGCTCACTCCGGGCACGGTGACGGATGTCGAGGCGGACGAACTCTTCATCGTGCTGTCGGGTGCCGCGACGGTTTCGTTCGTCGACGAGGATCGCGTGGAGCACCTTTCGCCTGGATCAGTCCTGCGGCTCATGGCTGGCCAGCGCACCGTGTGGACGGTCACCGAGACGATTCGCAAGGTGTACGTAAGCTAGCTGATCCACTCCTCCACAGCGCTCGGGCTGACGTTCAGTGACCGGATCGCGGCCGCGGCCCTGAGCGGTCGGCACCTGCCCGGCATCCTCGATGCATGGCGGCAAAAGACGACCTGGGCAAGCGCGGCGAGGACCTCGCCGCGCAATTTCTTGCGGATGCCGGCTACACCGTCATCGATCGCAACTGGCGGTGCGCGCGCGGCGAGATCGACCTCGTCGCGCGGGATGGCAACGACACTGTTTTCGTCGAAGTCAAGACGCGCTCGAGCACCGCGTTCGGGCATCCGTTCGAGGCGATCACGGCGCAAAAACTTGCCCGACTGAAGCGACTCGCGAACGCGTGGTGCGACGCGCACCCGTATCGCCGGGGCGTCATCCGCATCGATGCGATCTCGGTGATCGCGTCCGCGGGCCGGGCGCCGCTCATTGAACACTTGCGGCGGGTGTTCTGATGCCCGTCGGACGCACGCAAGCGGTCGCTCTCCTCGGCCTCCAGGGCGCCATCGTCGAAATCGAGGCGGACTACTCGTCGCAATTGCCGAAGTTCATTCTCATCGGTCTTCCGGATGCCGCACTCGGCGAAGCACGCGACCGCGTGCTCGCTGCCGCCGCCAACTCCGGTTTCGAGTTGCCGAGCCGGCGCCTGACCGTCAACCTGTCGCCCGCCGCGCTCCCCAAGCAAGGCTCCGGATTCGATCTCGGCATTGCGTTGGCGACTCTCGCTGCGGCCGGCGTCGTGCGCGCCGAGTCGATTGCGCGAGCGGTGCACCTCGGCGAGCTCGGCCTCGACGGGAGGCTCCGCCCCATCGCCGGAATACTGCCCGCCGTTTCTGCCGCCGCTGGGGCAGGTTTCGACATCGTGATGGTGCCGACCGGGAACGCGGCGGAAGCCGAGCTCGTCCCCGGCATCCGTGTCGTGGCGGTTGCTTCGCTTCGCGAAGCCGCCATTTGGCACGGCGCAGAATTCGAACCCATCGACGTGGAACCGATACTCCCGGCACATCCGGAGGAACCGGCCCACGAAGAACTCGATCTCGCGGACGTCATCGGCAACGGGGATGCAGTCGAGGCGTTGGTCGTCGCCGCGGCGGGTGGTCACCACGCATTTCTGCTGGGGCCGCCCGGGTCGGGCAAGACGATGCTCGCTGCCCGCTTGCCGGGGATCCTTCCCGATCTGGATGCCGCCGCGGCGCTCGAGGTGAGCTCGATCCGTTCGCTGTGCGGCTTGCCAGTCGGTCAGTCTCTCATCACTCGCCCGCCGCTCGAGTCGCCGCATCACACCGCGACCGCCGCAGCTCTCATCGGCGGGGGCAGCAAACAGATTCGACCGGGAGCCGCCGCGAGAGCCAGCGGGGGAGTTTTGTTCCTCGACGAAGCACCCGAGTTCAACAGTTCGGTGCTGGATGCGCTCCGCCAGCCGCTCGAATCGGGCGTCATCAGCATCCATCGCGCGAACGCCGTCGCGCACTTTCCGGGTCGATTCCAGCTGATTCTTGCCGCCAACCCGTGCCCGTGCGGGCAATACGGGGCGCGCGACTCGGAGTGCACGTGCACGCCGACCGCGCGGCGCCGCTACCTCGGGCGGCTATCGGGTCCGCTCCTGGACCGCATCGACATCCAGTTTCGCGTGCAACGGATCACGAGTGCTCAATTGAAACTCGCGAGCGACGGCGGACAGTTGACGTCGGCCGTGGCGCGCGAGCGTGTCGCGATCGCGCGAGCGCGCGCCGCCGAGCGACTCGACGGAACGCCGTGGAACGTGAATTCGCAAGTTCCCGGGTTCTGGCTGCGCGGCCCGCACGCGAGGCTCGGCTCGGTCGTGACCGCGACGATCGACCGCGCTCTCGAGCGAGGCGGCATCACGATGCGCGGATACGACAGGGTGTTGCGCGTCGGATGGACTCTCGCCGACCTCGAGGGCACCGATTCACCGACAGCCGACCACATCGGTCGCGCTCTCTACCTCAGAAAGGCACTCTCGTCATGAGCATTCTCGGTTTGAAGGACGCGGAAGTCGCGCCGCTCGTGCGGGCGATCGCGGGAGAGGAACTCGACACCGACGGCGTTCACGAACGTTTTGCGCGAGCGGCCTGGACGGGGATCGTGGAGCCGGGAGACCGTGTGGCCGGAATTCTGATCGCGGCGATGGGTGCGACAAAGGCGCTGGATGCCATCGTCTCGCGCGCAAGCCTCGACACGCTTGTCGCCGCGATCGACGGGCTCGCGACGCGAGAAGACCTCGAGCAAGCGGTGGAGCGCTGGCTGCCCCGGCTTCAATCGCGCGTCGCACTCCTCGCACTCAAGCAAGCGGCCAGGTACGGGGTGCGCTTGCTCATTCCGGGCGACGTAGCCTGGCCGGGCGGATTCGACGACCTGGGGCCGCACGCGCCCGTCGCGCTTTGGCTGCGCGGGAGAGAATCCACGCTCGAAACTGCGGCAACCTCCATCGCCCTCGTCGGCGCGAGGGCCGCGACCGGATACGGCGAGCACGTCGCGATGGAGGCATCCGCGGGGCTCGTCGATCGCGGCTACACGATAGTGTCGGGCGCCGCGTACGGGATCGACGGCATGGCGCACCGCGCGGCGCTCGCGAGCTCGGGCCAGACGATCGCCGTCCTTGCTGGAGGAGTCGACCGGTTCTACCCGAGCGGCCACGAAGCGCTGCTCACCAGAATTGTGGATGCCGGTGCCGTCGTCTCCGAACTCCCTTGCGGGGCCGCTCCGACGAAGTGGCGATTCTTGCAAAGGAACAGGCTCATCGCGGCGATGAGCGGCGCAACGATCGTCCTCGAGGCAGGGTGGCGCTCCGGCTCGCTCAATACGGCCGGGCACGCGGCAGCGCTCGGCCGCCCGCTCGGAGCGGTGCCCGGCCCGGTGACGAGCGCAGCCTCAGCCGGTTGCCATCGCCTCATCCGCGAATTCGATGCAGTATGCGTGACGAACGCGGACGAAATGGCCGAACTCGCGCCGCACTCGGGCGACCGGGAACGGGCGGGCGCGACGGCCGACGGAAGCGAATCGCGTTCGCAACCGCCCGTCACTGCTTCCGAACCGAGTGCCGACAGTGTGCGGGTTTCGGATGCCATGAGCACGCGTTCCGCTCGGCTCGTCGACGACATCGCGGCACGGTCGGGGCTCTCCATCGCAACAGTGCAAAGCGTGCTGGGGGCCATGCAAATCGACGGTGCCGCGACGGAGCGAGCATCAGGCTGGGTGAAAGTCGGCATCGCCGATCGGAGTGCCGGAGGATCAAAGTAACCTAGTGGCATCGAGCCGGCGGTACCGATCGTGAGAGGCGGCGAAGACAACGATGTGGTTTCGTCGGCGCGCCAAAATCGTCGCAGCGAAACCGTTCGACTCCTCGATGCTGCCGCCGCACGCGTTCCTCACCGTCGAGGAAGCAACCGAAGAAGGCCTGCTGCTTGCCGAATACGCGAGCCGAATGGCGGTCAAGAACCGATTCATTAAGAAAATCCTTACCGACAAGCAACCGTGGTTCCTTGAACACTCACGAGACGACGCTCGAACGGCACTCGCGCAACTTGCCACGGAAACCGACCTCGAGGTCGAGTACCTGTCCGGGCTCATCACGAAGTTCCGCTTGAACCCCAATAGCGAACGCGACTCGCAAGGGTACAGCTACGACGATCTCGAGAACATGGAGCATCGCAAAGAGGTTTCCGAAAATGTGGGCCGCGAGTTGCGGAAGCAAATGACCGACGCAGACTTCCTTACCCACCTCGTCGACTCAGCGCGCAAAGACGCATGGCGAGAGATCGCAGCAAACATCGAAAACAATCTCGACATCGAAAACCTCCCTCGAGACGCTGATTACGAACGGCATCGGGACGACAGGATGCGAGCCCTCATCGACGAAGACCTCGCGGCGCTGCTGACGAAGTCCCCGGGCACAACGCTTGTGCCCGCGGCGACGCCGTCGCACTTGCGGTCAGGGGTAGCGAAACCCGCACCGGAACCCCTCGACGCACCGCCGAGCGAACCCAGCGCCCCATAAGCTTGAACGGTGATCCAACTCGGACAATACTCGGCACCGCTCCACACGATCGCGCACATCAGCGACACCCACTTTCTTGGCGGAGGGCGGCCACTGTACGGCAGCGTCCCGACCGACGAGCACGTGAGCCAGGCGCTCGCGCAGCTTGAAGCATCCGGAGCGAAACCCGAAGCGATCGTGTTCACGGGCGACCTCGCCGACCTCGGCGAACCGGATGCCTACTCACGGCTTCGCGGACTCGTCGAACCCGTCGCCGAACGCCTCGGCGCAACCGTCGTCTGGGTCATGGGCAACCACGACGAGCGGCTGCACTACTCGCGCCAGCTTTTCGACACAGTCCACACCGACGAGACCGATCCGTTCGAAATACCGCAAGACCGCGTCTACGACATCAATGGTGTGCGCATCATCGCGCTCGACACGACCGTACCCGGCTACCACCACGGAGATCTCACGGCCCCGCAACTCGACTGGCTCGCCGAGACGCTCGCGACCCCCGCGCCGCACGGCACACTCCTCGCGATGCACCATCCGCCGATCCCCACCCCGCTTCTCGTCGCCATGGGAATGCTCGAACTGCAAGAACAATCGCGCCTCGCCGACGTCATCCGCGGAACGGATGTGAAGGCGATCCTCGCCGGCCACCTGCATTATTCGACCCACAGCACGTTCGCCGGAATCCCGGTATCGGTCGCGGCCGCCACGTGCTACACGCTGGATTTGACCGCGAAAGACCGGATTCTCTCGGGCGTCGATTTCGGGCAAGCATTCAACGTCGTGCACGTGTATGACGACCGGATCGTGCACTCGATCGTGCCCGTCGGCGACACAACAGAAGTCACCGGATTCTCCGCGGAACACTGGGCGCAAATCGAAGCGATGACACCTGAGCAGCGCATCGAAATGTTCTCCAGCAAGAAGTCGCCCTTCAATTCGCAGGAAGCCGCGAGCTCCGACCAGGCGACCGCCTCGGACTGATTCGGCGCGCGCGACTCGTGAACAGGGCGAGGTGCGCAACCATAGACGCATGGACCTCGAGTCGGCTGTGCGGTCGTTCATCACCCAACTCGGCCTCGAGCGGGGTCTGAGCGACAACACCGCGCGCTCCTACCGCACGGATCTCGCCAACCTTTCGGCGTTCGCATCCGGCCGCGACGCGAATCAGGTTGGCGACCTCAACCTCGAATTGCTTCGCGACTGGCTCTGGCAGGCATCCCAGGACGGCCTCGCGAAATCGACACTCGCGCGCCGATCGGCCGCGGCGAGGAGTTTCACCGAGTGGGCACACCGAACGGGCCTCGTGGAAACGGATGCCGCAGCCAGATTGCGCGCACCGAAATCCGACTCCCACCTCCCTCGAGTGCTCACGCGAGAACAAGTCGACACCATCCTCGACTCACTGATTGCGCTCGCCGCCACGGGAGATCCCGTCGCATTGCGTAACGTCGCGATCATCGAATTGCTCTACGCGTCAGCGTTGCGCGTGAGCGAACTCGTCGGGCTGGATCTCGACCGCATCGATCTGGACCGGCACACGGTCAGAGTGACCGGCAAAGGCTCCAAAGAGCGAGTCGTGCCGTTCGGGGTTCCCGCGGCGAATGCGCTCAGCCGCTATCTCGACGATGGACGTCCAGCACTGGCCGTGCGCGCGACACCGGCGGTATTCCTCGGTGCTCGCGGTGACCGAATGGGCACTCGCACCGTGTACCAGATCGTTGCCTCGCTACTGATCGACATCGCCGGGTCGGGGCCTTCCGGGCCCCACACGTTTCGCCACACGGCGGCGACCCATTTGCTCGATGGCGGAGCCGACCTTCGTGCGGTCCAGGAGTTGCTCGGGCACGCGAGCCTCGGCACGACCCAGATCTACACTCACGTGTCGGCGGAGCGACTCAAGGAAAGCTATCGCTCTGCGCATCCGCGGGCGTGAACGAAACGGCAAACCCGCTACGGGAGCGAACGCGTGGGCAGCAGAACTGATCGCTCAAGTCCCTCGAGAAAATTGAGTGGAGAGACGTATTGCCCGTGCACTCGCACACCGAGGTGGAGGCACGGCGCCCCGCAGTGGCCGGACTGCAGGGCACCGATTCTTTCGCCGCGTCGCACCACGGTTCCTTCGGCGAGCGTGGAAAGCACGGGTTCAAAACTCGAGATCACGCCGCCGCCGTGATCGATCGATACGAGATCGCGGTCGACGACGAACCCTGAGAAGTGGATGACGCCGTCGATTGGGGCGAGCACGTCCGCGCCCGCCGGGGCGCCGATGTCGATTCCGCGATGGCCGCGGGAGTAGGCCGTTTCGGGCGCGATGTAGGCGCGGACGATGGTGTGAGGCGAGCCGACCGGCCACGACCACCCGGAGCCCGCTTCACTATCGGGAAGCGCGATTGCGGTCGGAGAAATGCCGGTGAGCATCAGGACGACGAGCATCCCGATCGCGGTCACTTTCGGGACGCGATGAGTCGATGACGAGGCGGGCACGGATCGAGCCTGCAGGGTTTCGGACATCTCATCGAACCCGGCAGCCTCATCCGTGGACAAGGCGACGGATCACGACCGGGGGAGGAGCAGAAACACTGCTATCATTGATCTTCGCACCCCGGTTTCGGGGTGACTACGCGTGCCCGCAGCGATCGTTACTTAGCGAGCGAACGCACAAACACATCCACTCAGTCCGGCGAAAGCCAGGCGGATGTGCGCCGGGCACCAGGTTCCACGCCGACCGGCGCGGAAAATAACTGAGCGGTGCACCATCCATCGGATGCCGTGCGCCAGAAAAGGAGACGGCCATGGCCGTTGTCACCATTCGCCAGCTTCTCGATAGCGGCGTTCACTTCGGGCACCAGACCCGCCGTTGGAACCCGAAAATGAAGCGTTTCATCCTCACCGAACGAAGCGGCAGCCACATCATCGACTTGCAGCAGTCGCTCGCCTACATCGACAAGACGTACGACTACGTTCGCGAGACGGTCGCGCACGGCGGCACGATCCTGTTCGTCGGCACGAAGAAGCAAGCGCAAGGCGCGATCGCCGAGCAGGCTCAGCGCGTCGGTCAGCCGTTCGTGAACCAGCGGTGGCTCGGCGGACTTCTCACCAACTTCCAGACGGTCTCGAAGCGTCTTGCGCGCATGAAGGAGCTCGAGGAGATCGACTTCGACGACACGACGAAAGGTTTCACGAAGAAGGAACTCCTCATCAAGAAGCGCGAGCTCACGAAGCTGCACAAGAGCCTCGGCGGTATCCGCAACCTCACCCGCACACCCTCGGCGCTGTGGGTCGTCGACACCAAGAAGGAGCACCTCGCGATCGATGAGGCGCGCAAGCTCGGGATCCCGGTGATCGGCATCCTCGACACGAACTGCGACCCCGACGAAGTGCAGTACCCGATCCCCGGCAACGACGACGCGATCCGTTCCGTCGCCTTGCTCACGCGCATCGTCGCGGATGCTGCGGCCGAGGGTCTCATCCAGCGCCACCAGAAGTCGGAGGGCGACGGCGAGGCCGCCGAGCCCATGGCCGAGTGGGAAGCTGAGCTTCTGCACAGCGGGACGCCCGAATTCGACAAGGCGCCGTCGCCCGCGGAGGATTCGGCCCCGGATGCGGCCACTGCCGTCGACGGCGAGACGCCCGTGACCGATAAGCCTGCGAAGGCCGAAAAATCCGCAGCCGTCAAGGCGCCGAAGGCCGAAAAGCCGGAAGCCGACAAGGCGCCGAAGGCGGAAAAGGCTGCTGACGAAAAGTCGGCGAAGGCCGAAAAACCCGACGCCGGCAAGGCTGCGAAGGCAGACAAGCCCGCAGCCGTCAAGTCCGCAGCCGTCAAGTCCGCAGCAGACAAGCCCGCAGCCGGGGAGCCCGCAGCGGACAAGCCTGCGAAGGCCGACAAGCCTGCAGCCAAGAAGGCCGACGCCAAGGCGCCAGCCGCGAAGAAGACGCCGTCAAAAGCCGACGCGGCGACTGAGACCAAGTAACGACGAACCTAAAGGAAACACGACATGGCAAACTTCACTGCCGCAGATGTCAAGGCGCTCCGTGACCGCCTTGGAACCGGAATGATGGACAGCAAGAACGCACTCGTCGAAGCAGATGGCGACATGGAGAAGGCGGTCGAGATTCTTCGCCTCAAGGGTGCCAAGAACAACGCAAAGCGCGCCGATCGCTCGACGAGCGAAGGGCTCGTCGCCGCGGTCGAAAACGGTGGCACCGCGACGATGATCGAACTCGCGTGCGAGACCGACTTCGTCGCGAAGAGCGACAAGTTCGTGAACCTCGCGGAAGCCGTCCTCACCGCAGCCTCTGCCGCTCGCGCGGGTTCGGTCGAGGAGGCGCTTGCCGCGCAAGCCGGGTCCAAGTCAGTCGCGGACCTGATCAGCGAAGACTCCGCCGTGCTCGGCGAAAAAGTCGAATTGCGCCAGGTCGCGTCCGTGGACGCCGAACACCACGCCATCTACCTGCACAAGACGAGCAAGGACTTGCCGCCGCAGGTTGGAGTCGTCGTGGGTTACTCCGGCTCCGATGCGGACACGGCTCGCAGCGTCGCCCAGCACATCGCGTTCGCCGATCCGCAATACCTCACGCGAGACGAAGTTCCTGCCGACATCGTCGAGAAGGAGCGCGAGATTGTCACGGAAATCTCCCGCAACGAGGGCAAGCCCGAAGCGGCGCTCCCGAAAATCGTCGAGGGACGCATCGGAGCCTTCTTCAAGCAGGTTTCCCTGCTTGACCAGGACTACGCGAAAGACAACAAGCTCACGATCGGGCAGGTTCTGAAAGATGCCGGGCTCACGGTCACGGGCTTTGCGCGGTTCAAGGTCGGCGCATAGCGGATGTGTACGAGGGGTCGGAGGCTGATGTCTCCGGCCCCTTTTGCGTGTACAACCGAATAATCTGTTACGAGTGGCCAACCGAGGAGAGAACATGACCGAATCACACACCCGACGCGTTCTTCTCAAGCTCTCGGGCGAGTCCTTCGGCGGCGGCGCGCTCGGAGTCAATCCGGATGTCGTGAGCAGTCTCGCGAAAGAAATCGCGGCAGCATCCGCCGACGTGGAAATCGCCATCGTCGTCGGCGGCGGGAACTTCTTCCGCGGCGCTGAACTCTCCCAGCGAGGCATGGACCGCGGGCGCGCCGACTACATGGGCATGCTCGGTACCGTCATGAACGCGCTCGCCCTGCAGGACTTTCTCGAGCAGGCCGGCGCCGCCACTCGCGTGCAATCCGCGATCTCGATGACTCAAGTCGCCGAGCCCTATATTCCGCGTCGAGCGGAACGCCACCTCGAGAAGGGTCGCGTCGTGATTTTCGGTGCGGGCGCAGGACTGCCGTACTTTTCGACCGATACCGTCGCCGCACAGCGTGCGCTCGAGATCGGTGCGGATGTCGTGCTCGTCGCGAAGAACGGGGTCGATGGCGTGTATGACGGGGATCCGCGCAAAAACGCGAAAGCGGCCAAGCTCGAACGCGTCACGTATCAGGAGGCTCTCGTGCAGGGGTTGAAAGTCGTCGACTCGACCGCGTTCAGCCTGTGCATGGACAACGGAATGCCGATGGTCGTCTTCGGGATGGAGCCCGCCGGCAACATCACGAAAGCGATCCGCGGGGAACACATCGGCACGCTCGTCAGCAACTGACGAGGATGTCGCCGCTCGTCCTCGCGCTCGTCGCCTTTGCGGCCGTCGCTCACGCGATCTGGAATGTTGCGATCAAACGTGCCGGCACAAGCGGCCCCGGGTTCCTCTGGCTGAGCTTCATCGTGGGAACGCTGGTGTTCCTTCCTTTCGGGATCTGGTCGCTCGCCGCCGCCCGCGTGGACCTGGTTCACTGGGCCTGGCTCGCCATCGTGAGCGGCGCGCTCCAAGTCGCCTATTTCTTCCTACTGCAGGCCGGATACCGCGCGGGCGATGTTTCCGTCGTGTATCCGCTCGCTCGAGGCACGGGACCCCTGCTCGCGGTCGTCTTCGCGATCATCCTGTTCGGCGAGCGGCCCGGCGTCGTCGCGCTCATCGGGGCCGCGACGGTGATCGCCGGAGTCGTCATCACGGGGCTCGCGGGGCGCGGGACGCCGGGAGGCAACCGCGCGGGCATCCTGTTCGGACTCGCGATCGGCGTGCTCATCGCGGTGTATACCCTGTGGGACAGCGCCGCGGTGACATTCGGTGGAATGCCGGCCGTCGGACTCTATTGGGGAAGCGTGATGTTCCAGTTCGCGCTGCTGGCGCCTCTCGCGCTCCGTTCGCGTGGCACTCTTGCGGCAACAGCCCGCCGCCACTGGGTCGCCGTCATTCTCGTGGGCGTGCTCGCCCCTCTCGCCTACATCCTCATTCTTCTCGCCATCCAACTCGCTCCCGTCTCCCTCGTCGCGCCCGCGCGCGAAGTGAGCGTGGTGCTCGTAAGCCTTGCCGGATGGCTGTTCTTCAAGGAACCGCATCCGGCTCAACGCCTCACGGGAGCGGCCGTCGTGCTCACCGGCATCGCTCTGCTGGCGATCGGTTAGCCGGTAAGATTGCCCCGACACGAAGGAGAGCACGTGATCAGCGACGTACTGGCGGAAGCGAAAGACAAAATGCACAAGGCCGTGGAAGTGGCCAAGGACGATTTCAGCGGCGTGCGCACGGGCCGTGCCAATCCCGCTTTGTTCCAGAAAGTGCTCGTCGACTATTACGGCACGCCGACACCGCTCGCACAGCTCGCCGGCCTTCAGAACGCCGACGCCCGGACTCTCGTCATCACGCCTTATGACAAGGGAGCGCTCAAGGACATCGAGAAGGCGATCGTCGCGACCCCAAACCTCGGTGCGAATGTCGGAAACGACGGAACCGTCGTGCGAGCGACGCTGCCCGAACTCACGGAAGATCGCCGCAAGGAATTCGTCAAGATCGTGCGCGGCAAAGGCGAGGATGCCAAGGTCGCGATCCGCAACATCCGGCGCAAGGCCAAAGACGACCTGGATGAGCTCAAGTCCGAGGTCGGCGACGACGAAGTCGCTCGCGCCGAAAAGGAGCTGGAGACTCTCACGAAGGGCCAGGTGGACGCCATCGATGAAGCGTTGCGCAAGAAGGAAGCCGAGCTTCTCGAGGTTTGAATGCCGGATGAAGATGCTGACGCGCCCCCAGCACCGGCGAAGAATCGGTGGCGGTTCCGTCGCGCCGACATCGAAGCGCGCGCAGACGCAACTCGCGAGGAGATTCGCGCGCAAGTGACCGCCACGCGCGCCGAGATCAAGGCGCAAATGGAGGCGACGCGAGCGCAAATCGATCACGCCAACGAGAAGATCGAGGCGAGAACGGGACGGAACCTCCCGCTTGCGATACTCATCGGACTCGCCCTCGGGTTCGCGATGCTGTTCAGCCTCATCGTCGTGAAGGAACTCTTCATGATCGTTGCGGCCTTCCTCATCGGATTCACCGCTTTCGAGCTCGCGAGTGCGCTGCGCGCCTCCGGGCGACGCGTGCCGAGGTGGCCGACCGTGATCGCCGCTCTCGCAACCGTTCCCGCCGCGTTCTATCTGGGCGACAGCGGCAAATGGTATGTCTCGCTCGCCGGAATCGGGTTCGTCGTGCTGTGGCGCGTCGCCGAGCTTGCCGTTCCCGGACGGCGGGGTTCGGCGCGAGATGTGTGGCGCGATCTCGCCGCGGGTTCGTTCATTCAGGTCTATATTCCTTTCCTCGCCAGTTTCGCGGTCTTGCTCGCGGCGAAGGATGGCGGGGAATGGTGGACTCTCGCGTTCCTCATCCTCGTCATTTCGGTGGACACGGGCGCGTACGCCACGGGGCTCACGTTCGGCAAGCATCCGATGGCACCGCGCATCAGCCCGAAGAAGACCTGGGAGGGATTCGCCGGCTCGGTCGCTGCCGCGACGATCGCCGGCATTCTGGTATCGATCTTCATGATCCACCAACCTTGGTGGTTCGGGTTCGTATTCGGGGGCGTCATCGTCGCGACGGCGACGATCGGAGACCTCACAGAATCCCTGCTCAAGCGGGACCTCGGAATCAAAGACATCAGCACGTGGCTGCCGGGCCACGGCGGATTCCTCGACCGGATGGATTCGATCGTTCTCAGTTCGGCGGCGGCGTACATCCTGTTCCTTCTCTTTGCGTGAGACCGCAAGCGAGTGAGGCAGAATAGGAGCGTGAGTACAACTTTTCCCCGCACGCGCAATTCCCGCCGCGGCTATGACATCGACCAGGTCGAAGATTTTCTCGAAGATGCGCGACGCGCGTACAACGCCGAGCCGGGGGCTCCGTCCGTTCTCGGCGCGAGCGACATCCGCCGCACATCGTTCGCGCTGCAAAAGGGCGGCTACTCGCCCGCCCACGTGGATGCCGCGCTCGAGCGCCTCGAAGATGCTTTCGCGAGTCGCGAGCGGGACAAAGCGCGGCAAACCTCCGGTGATGAAGCGTGGTTCAACACGGCGCGTCGGAACGCAAAGGACATCATCGACAGGCTGGCGCGACCGAAAGGCAATCGTTTCCGTCGGGCCGGCATCCTCTCCGACGGATACGACCGCAAGCAAGTGGACGCCTTCGGTGACCGCCTCGCCGAGTACTTCCTCAAGGCGTCCCCGATGAGCGTCGACGAAGTGCGGACGATCGCGTTCAGGCCCAGGAAGGGCGGTTATCGCGAAGCGCAAGTGGACTATTTCCTGGACAGCGTCGTCGAGGTCATGCTCGCTGTGCGCTGAAAAAGGCGCGATGTCGCCCGATCTGGGCTAAAATCCTGACACTGTGGGTAGGCACACGGATCTTTTCCTGAGCCTGTCGCGGACTACGGGGGCCGGGGCGGTGTTTTTTGCGCGCCCGCGGGGATTCCGGCACAGGCTTCCCGTGTTCTCCTTCTTCGTTTCACTCGCGATCGTTCTCGTGACCGTCATCGCGCCCGACTACTCCGCGTTTGCCGTTGCCTCCGGCCCGACGCCGGGCGGGGCGGCATCCGCTCAGCATTTCAACCACGCCGGAGTCACCGCGAACACCGTGGTTCGCGACGGCTATCGGATTACGCTCAAGCCGAAGGCGCCCGCGGTCGGCAAACCCGACCCCGGCACGGCGCAAGCCATCGCTTACGAACTCGTGCTGGCCAGAGGCTGGGACGAAGGAGAGTACAGCTGCCTCGTGGCGCTGTGGACGCGGGAGTCCAACTGGAACACTTTCGCGATGAATCCCGTGAGCGGCGCGTACGGAATACCCCAGGCATTGCCGGGCAACAAGATGGCGAGCGCGGGTGCCGATTGGGCGACGAATCCGGCAACTCAGATCACATGGGGCCTCGGCTACATCGCGGCACGATACGGCACTCCGTGCGGCGCGTGGGAGCATTCCGAGCAGCACAACTGGTATTGAGTTCCGCTTAGGCTTGAGTCATGCCCCGCTCCAATCGTCCCCGTCGCGGCGGGCATGCCGCGAATCGCGAGGTTGAGGACAGCGAGCTTCAGCGGGCACTGTACGGCACGCTCCGCACGGAGTCCCGCCGAGGAGTGTTGTGGAATGTGCAACCCGTGTCCGGCAGTTCTGCGGTGAAGTCCTATGTCTGTCCCGGATGCGGGCTCGAGGTTCCTCCCGGCCAGCAGCACACGGTCGCATGGCGTGCTGATGGGATCATGGGTGAAGCGGCCGACGTGTCTGCGCGTCGTCATTGGCACAACCACTGCTGGAAGGTCAGCTAGGCATGGAGATCCGATCCGGCGTCGAGCTGCCTGCGCACCGCGAAGACATCGTGCTTCACACGTCCGACGGACTCGACCTCGTGGGCGAGCTCGCCGTGCCGCTCAGCGCGCCCCCAGCCGCGACGCTCGTGTGCCTGCATCCGCTCCCGACGGGCGGCGGATTCATGGATTCTCACGTGATTCGCAAGGCCGCGGCGCGACTTCCCGCCCTCGCCGATCTCGCCGTTTTGCGGTTCAACTTTCGAGGCGTGACCTCGCCGCGGGGCCGTTCACAGGGTGCGTTCGGCGAGGGCATCAGCGAGCGGCACGATCTCGAGGCCGCGATGGCGTTCGTTTCTGAACGTGAGTTGCCGGGGCCGTGGCTTCTCGGCTGGTCGTTCGGAACGGAAGTCGCGCTCGCGCACGGGCTCGCCTATTCGCTCGTCGGTGCGATTCTCCTGTCGCCACCGCTCAAGCGCGTAAGCGCGAATCAGATCGCCGCGTGGTCGGGCTCGGGCAAACGCGTTGTCGCGATCATCCCCGAATTCGACGACTACCTCCGCCCGGACGAAGCGCGCGAACGATTCGCCGTTCTGCCGGAAACGGAAATTGTTCCGATCGCCGGCGGCAAGCATCTCTGGGTCGGCGAAGAGCAGACGCGCAAAGTGCTCACGGAGATTGTGCGAGCGGCGAACCCGAGCGCGCTCCCGCTCCCGACCGAATGGGTCGAGTAGAGGATCGACTCCGCGGCACGACTGTCAGAGTTCGTTCTGCCTCGGCACGACGACCTGGTTGATGATGAGTAAAACGGATGCCGCGACGGGGATCGCGATGAGCGCCCCGAGAATGCCCAGAAGCGTGCCACCGGCAAGCGCAGCGATCACGACGATCACGCCGGGTACTTTGACCGCGCGATTCATGATGTTCGGGTTGAGGACGTACGCCTCCAGTTGCATATAGACGATGTAGTAGATACCCACCGCGAGCGCGGTCGGCACGCCGTCGAAGACGAGGCAGCTGAGTGTGATGAGGATGCTTCCCGACAGGGTTCCGACGAGCGGGACGAGGGAGAACAGGAACGCGATGAACGCGAAAAGCGCAGGGTATTCGGCGTTCACGATCGAGAGGTAGATGAAGCTCAGGATGCCGTTGAACAGCGCGAGCGTCGCCTGGCCCACGACGTACCGGCCGACCGAGTCGCTGATTTGCTCGGCGATGTCCGTGAACCGCGCCCGCCGCGTCGCCGGGATGAGCTGGTAGAGGCCGCGCTTCATGTTGTTGAGCGATGCGACGAAATACAGCGTGAGAATCAGGACGATGATGATTCCGAAAGCTCCGCTGGCGATGCCGAGGCCGACTTGCAATACGCCGCCGCCGATCGAGGTGATGTTCTCCTTGATGAACTCGAGCGCGCCGCCGATGATCGCCTGCAGATTGATGTAGTCGGGAAGATTCTTCTGAACCGCAGCCACCCAGTTGTTGTCCTGGTCGCCGAGCGCGGCGATCAACGGTGTGAGGCCGTTGATGAGATTGGAGGTCTGGGCCACGATGACCGGGATCACGGCGAACACGAGCCCCGTGAAGACGGCGAGCACGAGGACGACGACGGTGAGTATGGCAAGCCATCGGGGGAAACGGTGCTTTTCCAGCCACGACACTGCGGGATCGAGACCCAGCGCGAGGAAGATCGCCGCACCGACGTAAGTGATGATCGTCGCCAGGGAACCGATCGCGGCGCCGATGCCGATCGCGACGAGCACTCCGAGACCGCCGAAGAGGCCGAGCCGAAACGCGTTCTGGATCTTCACAGTGCCCCTTCGCCGGTGTTATTCGTCTGCTGCGACTTTCTCCGCGTCGCCGAGAACAGTACGAAGCGCCCCAAAGTAACCGGCGACGGCTTCGCGCTCGATTCTAATCTTGGCCAGCCGCTCTTCCGCTTCTGACACGAGAGTGTTCGTCCGCTTTTCCGCGTCGGCGACCATAGCTTTCGCGCGGGACTCCGCGTTGGCAAGCACTTCCGCCGCGTGCTTCTTCGCCGCGTCGCGCACCTCGGCGGCTTCCTTCGTCGCGTCCGCGCCCAATTGCTCGACTTCTCGACGCTTCTCCTCCGCGCGTTTCGTGGCTTCCGCGAGCTGCGCGCGAGCCTCTTCGAGGTATTTCTGATTTTGCGCCACGGCATCCTGATGCTTCGCGAGGTACTCTTTCTCGGCTTCGTCCCTGCGCGTCGTCAATTCGGTGTCGAGTGCCGCCCTCGCGGTTTTTGCTTCGGCCTTCAGTTTCGCTCGCGACGTGGAAAGCTCGGATGCCAGTTCCGCGCGGGCCCGATCCATTTCGTTCGTGAAATCTGCGCGAGTCTGCTCCAATTCTCGATCCAGGTCGGTTCGCGCTTTTTCCATGTCGGTCGCGAGGCCCGAGCGAGCGTCCGCGATCTCGGCGTCGACCTTCGCTCGTGCCTCCTGGATGGTGCGCGCGAGCTCCGCCTTCGCCGACTTCGTTTCCAGGGCGAGTTTCGAGTGTGCGGCGGCCGTATCGTTTTTGAGTTTGCTTTGCGCCGCCTCCATTTCTTCCTCGAATTTGCTCCGGGCGTCGGAAAGTTCGCGGTCGAGGTCGGCTCGGGCTTTTTCCACTTCGGCGGCAAGCTGCGCGTGCGTCGCCTGCACCTCTCGCTCGGCATCTGTCCGCTGCTGTTCCACATCGCGGGCGAGATCGCCCCACTGCTTCTCGGTCTCCGCCGCAAATTCCTTGCGATTCTTTTCAGTATCCCGGGCGAGCGACGCGGCCGCTTCGCTCGCTTGCGTGGTCTCCTCCACGACGGCCGCTCGAAGCTCCGCCGCATACCGTTCCGCTTCTGCGCGCGCTGCTGCTGCTTCGCGCTTGGCCGTCGCCCTCGCCTCCGCAGCGTCGGTCGCCGCAGCGCCGCGGATCGAGGCTGCTTCTTTCAGCGCATCCTGATTCGTCGCTTTGGCCTGGGCGGTGCTGCGCGACAAGAGAGCTTCGGCTTCCGCGCGAGCGGAATCGAGCGTGTCGGATGCCTTCGCTTTAGCGTCCGCGATAATGCGGTCCGCTTCCTCCATCGCGTTCACGCGCAACGCGCTCACTTCGCCCTGAACGCTGTTGCGGAGTTTTTCCGCGTCGATGTCGGCCTGGCTGATCAGGCGAGTCGATTGCTCTTCGGCGACGCGAAGGACGTTCTCCAGTCGTGTTCCGAGCCCCGTGTAGGTCGGGCTTCCGATTTCGTCGATCTCGGCCTGCAGGTCCGCGACGAGTGCCGACAGCCTCTTGAGCTCTTTTGCGTTTTCCGCCTTGTCGCTATTGGCTTTATTGAGGGCATGGCGCAAATCCTGGAGGGCGTTGTCCACTTCTTCGCGGTTGTACCCGCGCATCGCGGTAGAAAAGGCCTCGTCGTCGGTTGCCACATCGTCTCCCTGGTTTGTGGGCGGCCGCCTGTCGGGGCTCGGGCCGGACAGAGTCGAGTTTAGTGGGGTCTTCGGGCAAGGGCGAAAGTTCTCCCGCAGCGCTCGGCACCGAGCTTCCCAGCCCGCGATAGGGAACCTTTCAGATTGCGTGCGCTATTCTGTAATGTCTTTGCCTGCTGCCCGATCCGGTTCGACCGGAGCCGCACGACGATTCCACCGAATGTTTCCAGTCGCTCGGTACGAGTCGCGCCCGCGGCGGAGGACGAGAGCAGCACGAGAGGAGTTCGACTTGCGGTTCATTGTTGCGATCGTGAGCTTCATCGTCGCGTTCGTGATGATCAGTTACGGAATCGCGCAGCGAACGGTCCTCGCGGAGCCGGACCACGTCGCGGCATCCGCTCAACTCGCCTCGAGCGCCCCGGTGACGGTCATCGACGGCGCCGTTCTCAACGCGAATGATGGCCGCCAAAAGATCAACATCAGCGGCACCGGGACAGTATTCGCGGCATACGGAAGAACGAACGATGTGCTGGCGTGGATCGGCGACGCGAGCTACAACCGCATCCAGATTCAGAAGAAGAAGTCGAAACTCACGAGCACCCTCGTGTCGGGGACCGAATCCAGCGTGCCCGATCCGCACGGTTCGGACCTCTGGCTGGCCGAGTTCACGCGCGAGAACGCGCTGACTTTCGTCGTCAACGTTCCGCGCGACATCTCCGTCATCATTCTCTCGGATGGCTCCGCGCCGGCACCGGGGCAAGTGTCCATCACGTGGCCCGTCGACAACCGGACTCCGTGGTCCGGTCCTCTCATCGTCGGCGGTGTGCTTTTGCTTCTCGCGGGTCTCGGGCTCTATTTGTGGGCGCTCTCGCATCTTCGCAAGGCCCGCGGTCCGCGCCGCAGGCCACCCAGGATGCCGAAGCCTCCCAAGCGGCCGCGAATTTCGGTGCAGAAGCAGAAGGCGATCTCGGCGACCCGCGGAAGACGGTCCGCCGGCAGGCTCGGTTCGGTGTCGGCCGTGCTTGTCATCGGCGCCCTCGTTCTCACCGGGTGCACGGCAGAGTCCTGGCCTGAATTCCTCGGCGGAAGCAGCGCCGAAACGCCCTCGCCGTCACCCACGGACTCGGGTCCACCCGTCAACACCGAGAAGCCTCCCGTCGTGAGCGAGCCGCAACTCGAATCGATTCTGTCCCGCATCTCGCTCGTCGCGCAGCAAGCGGATGCCGAACGCGACACGGATCTCATCCAGCAGCGATTCGACGGGGCCGCACTGCAATTCCGCGAGGCGAACTACGCCATCCGCAAAGTGGACAAGAATTACGACCCCTTGCCTCCGATCCCGTCGAGCACGGTCGAAGTCACGCTTCCGCAGCAAAACGACAAGTGGCCGCGCACCGTGTTCACGGTGGTCCGGGATCCGAAGGACGAATCGTCGGCAACGACGGCGCTCATGCTCGTTCAGCAGACTCCGCGCGAAAATTACAAGGTCGTCTACGCGGTGCAACTCGAGGCAGAAGCGGTGCTGCCGGCGATGGCGGCGGCCAACGTGGGAACCCAGCGGCTTCAGCCCGACGTCAAGATTTTCGCTTTGCAGCCGGACGAGCTCGCGCTCGACTACGGCGACGTCCTGCTCAACGGCGAATCCAGTCCGTTCCTGAAGTATTTCGATACCGGGAGCGATTCGCTGGTCACGTCGATCGGGTACGACGCCAAGCAAAAGCGACTCGCCTCGATTCCGCGCATAGCCAAGATGACGTTCGGGACGGCCGTCGGGATCGGCGAAGTCATCCCCATGGTCACGAACGACAGCGGAGCGCTGGTAGCCGTGTACTTGAATGAAACCGAAACCGTCAAACCGGCGGAGCCCGGCGCCGTGATCAATGCGGAAGGCGCGGTGAAGTCGCTGTCGCGAGTATCGTCCACCACAAAGGGAACGATCGCGACGTATGGCGACCAATTGTTGTTCTATGTGCCTCCGGGCGCGAGCGACGAGAAGATCGTTCTCATCGGTTGGGCCTCGGCGCTCATCGCAGCAAGGGAGTTGAAGTGACAGACCTTCCACCCACACAATTGCGGGGCGCGGTCGACTTGTCCTCGCTTCTTCGCGACAAGCCGGGCGCTCCTGCCGCGGGCGCCGGTCCGGCGAATCCGGATGGTCCGCCGAGCGGCGAGGCTGTCGTGGAGTCCCTCGTCTTCGCCGCGACGGATGCCAACTTCGGCGAAGTGCTCGAACTCTCCCGCACTGTGACGGTGATCGTCGAATTGTACGCGGGAAGTCCATCCGCGACTCTGGAGCGAGTCGTCCGCGGTTTCGCGGGAAAGCTCGTCCTCGCCACGGTCGACGCGCGGCTCAACGCGCAAGTGGCGCAAGCGTTTCGAGTGACCGCGGCGCCCACCGTCGCGGCGGTCATCGGCGGCCGTCCCGTGGCCCTCTACGAGGGCGAGCTTCCCGAAGCCGAGAGTCGATCCGTTCTCGAACAAGTGCTCACGATCGCCGCGCAAAATGGTGTCACGGGGAGTGCGGCAGTGGCCGCTCCCGCCGATCCGGCCGATCCGCCGGTCGAGGAACCGCTTCCACCGCACCACCAGGCTGCTTTCGACGCGATCGACCGAGGCGATTTTGAGGCGGCGATCTCCGAGTACCGCACTGCGATCGCGCAGGATCCGCGCGATGTCCTCGCGGTTGCGGGACTCGCGCAAGTCTCGCTCTTGGCGCGACTCGACGGGAAGACGGCCGAGGACATCCGCGCCTCCGCAGCATCGAATCCCGACGACCTCGAATCCCAACTCGCCGTCGCCGACCTCGATGTTTCAGGTGGGCACCTCGACGATGCTTTCGGCCGGCTTCTGGACCTCTTCGCGGGTTTGGACTCGAAGTCGAAGGATGCGGTCCGCACGAGGTTGCTTTCCTACTTCGAGATCGCCGGAGCGGATGACCCGCGCGTGGCGAATGCGCGGCGGCGGCTCACCTCCCTCTTGTACTGAGCGCCTTGCGCACTACAGCCGCGCCGGCGCGAGCCACAAAGCGGCGAGAGGCGGAAGGGTGATCTCCGCGGAATTCGGCTGGCCATTGTGCGGTGGCCCGTCCGCCGTGATCGATCCGAGGTTCCCCACGCCGGAACCGCCGAACTCGATCGCGTCCGTGTTCAGGAGCTCGACCCACTCGCCGAATCGGGGGAGCCCGATCCGATACGGCCCGACGGGGTTCCCCGAGAAGTTGATGACGACCGCGATCGGGTCCCCGTCGAAAGTCCAGCGGAGGAACGCGATCACATTGTTGCGGCTGTCGTCACCGATGATCCATTGAAACCCGCGCGACTCGTGGTCGAGCTGCCAGAGCGCGGGCGTCTCACGATAAGTGCGGTTCAGGCGGGACACGAGGGTGAGCAGGCCGCGATGGACGGGCTGATCGAGAATCCACCAATCGAGCCCGCGCTCCTCGCTCCACTCCGACGGCTGGCCGAACTCCTGGCCCATGAAGAGAAGCTGCTTGCCGGGATGAGCCCATTGGTACGCGAGGTACGCTCGCACGTTCGCGAGCTTTTGCCACTGGTCTCCCGGCATTTTTTGCAGCAGCGAGCCTTTGCCGTGAACGACTTCGTCGTGGCTGATGGGAAGCAGGAAATTCTCGCTGAACGCGTACACGAGGCTGAACGTGAGCTCTCCATGGTGGTGCGATCGGTACAGCGGATCGACGGCCATGAATTGCAGGGTGTCGTGCATCCAACCCATGTTCCACTTGAGTCCGAAGCCGAGCCCGTCCGCGCTCGTCGGCGCTGTCACTCCCGCGAAGGCCGTCGACTCTTCCGCGATCATCACGATTCCCGGATGATGCTTGTAGACGGTCGCGTTGACTTCCTTCAGAAGGTCGATCGCTTCGAGGTTCTCGCGGCCCCCGAATTTGTTCGGTGTCCACTCCCCGGCGTTCTTCGAATAGTCGAGGTACAGCATGGACGCCACGGCGTCCACTCGCAATCCGTCCACGTGGAATTCGTCGAACCAGTACAGGGCGTTCGCGACGAGAAAATTTCGAACCTGGGATCGCCCGAAATCGAAGATGAGCGTCCCCCAGTCGTGTTGTTCACCGCGCTGTGGATCTCCGTGCTCGTACAGAGTTTCCCCGTCGAACCGTGCGAGCGCCCACTCATCTTTGGGGAAATGTGCGGGGACCCAGTCCATGATGACGCCGATGCCCGCCGCGTGTAGTCGATCGATGAGGTACCGGAGGTCGTCGGGGTCCCCGAATCGGCTGGTTGGCGCGTAGTAGCCCGTGACCTGATATCCCCAGGATCCGCCAAAGGGATGCTCGGCGAGGGGCAGGAATTCGACGTGCGTGTAGCCGAGTTCGCGAACGTAGTCCACGAGTTCCGTCGCAAGGTCGCGGTAGCCAAGTCCCGGTCGCCATGAGCCGGCGTGAACTTCGAAGACGCTCATCGGATTCGTGAGCGGGTCCCGTCCGGCGCGATCGCTCATCCAGTCGGAGTCTGCCCATTCATATCCGCTCGCGGTGACCCGGGATGCCGTGGCGGGCGGGATTTCGGAGTGCCTCGCCATCGGATCCGCGCGAAGAACCCAGTTGCCCGCGGCCGTCAGTAGTTCGAATTTGTAGGCGGCACCCGGCCGGACGTCGGGAAGGAAGAGCTCCCAGACGCCGTTGTCGTCCAGCCGGCGCATGGCACTTCCCGTGCCGTCCCAATTGTTGAAATCGCCGACGACTCTGGCGGCGCGGGCGTGCGGAGCCCACACGGTGAACGAGGTGCCGTCGACGCCTTCGTGCTGTCTCGCGTGAGCACCGAGCGCATCCCACAGTTTCTCGTGGCGCCCTTCGCCGAAAAGGTAAAGATCGACTTCTCCGATGGACGGGACGAAGCGGTAGGGATCGTCCGCAATCCAGTCGGGCCCGGATTCATAAGTCGTTTCGAGAACATAGGGCTGGCCCCTCCCGCGAGCGGTCCCCTGCCAAATGCCGCTCGAGACGTGGCGGAGGGGAATGCGCGTACCGTTCGCGCGGATCGCCGTCACGGATGCGGCAAGCGGTCGGCGCGCCCTGATCACCCAACCGCTGCCCCGAGCATGCTGCCCAAGAATAGAGTGCGGTTCGGGGTGGCGGCCCCCCGCAATCGCCGCAAGCTCCTCCTCGGTGACTGCGTCGACCGCCTTTGCCGGCGACATCAGCGTGCCTCCGCCGCTTCCACCGAAAGGATGTGCACCGGCGCGGTGAAGGCATCGAGCCGAACGTAATTGTCTCGAGTCCAGTCGAAGCTTTCGCCGGTCAGCAGATCGGTGACGGCAAATCGTGCCTCGGCGTCTAGACCGATTCTCTCCAGATCGAGGTGCACGGTCGTTTCGCGAACCGAATGCGGATCGACGTTGGCGACGACAATGACGGCGTCGTCGCGCCCGGTGCCCGTGAATCGGCTCTCGAGGAACTTGCTGTACACGAGGATCGCGGGATCGTCGCTCCAGTGCACCGCGAGATTCTTCAATTGGCGCAAGGCCGGGTGTTCCGATCGGATTCGATTGAGTTGGCGCAAGTACGGCGCGAGAGTCGACCCGTTCCGAGCGGCCTTCGCCCAATCGCGCGGCCGGTATTCGTATTTCTCGTTGTCGATGTTCTCTTCGGATCCGTCGCGCGCGATGTTCTCGAACAACTCGTATCCGGAATACACCCCCCAGCTCGGACTTGCGGTTGCCGCGATTGCGGCGCGAATCCGGTATGCGGGAACTCCGCCGAACTGGAGGTATTCGGTAAGGATGTCGGGTGTGTTCACGAACAGATTGGGCCGCAGGAAGTCGCTGGAATCGTGGGAAAGCTCGGTGAGATACTCTTCGAGTTCCGGCTTCGTGTTCCGCCAGGTGAAATAGGTGTAGGACTGCTGGAATCCGATTTCGGCGAGCGCGTGAAGCGGGGCTGGTCGTGTGAACGCTTCGGCGAGAAACACGACATCAGGGTCCGTGAGCGCGACCTCGTGGAGCAGCCATTCCCAGAATCGGAGCGGTTTGGTGTGCGGATTGTCGACTCGGAAGATTTTCACGCCCACGGAAATCCAGTAGTGGACGATGCGCAGAATCTCCGCGCGCAAGCCGGCTTCGTCGTTGTCGAAAGAGAGCGGGTAGATGTCCTGATACTTTTTGGGCGGATTCTCCGCGAACGCGATCGTGCCATCGACGCGATGTGCGAACCACTCGGGATGCTCGGAAACCCACGGATGGTCGGGCGAGCATTGAAGAGCGAGATCGATCGCGACCTCGAGGGAGTTCTTCTTCGCCGCGGCCAGAAATGCCGTGAAGTCCGCGACGGTCCCGAGGTCGGGGTGGATGGCGTCGTGGCCGCCCGCGGGGGAGCCGATCGCCCACGGGGACCCTGGTTCGTGCTTCGCAGCGGTCAGGGCGTTGTTGGCGCCTTTGCGGAAGCTCGATCCGATCGGATGGATGGGCGGAAGGTAGACGACGTCGAAACCCATCTCGGCGATGGCGGGCAAGCGTCGCGCTGCGGTCGCGAACGTTCCGCTCGTCCACGTGCCGTCCTTGTTTCGCTTGGCCCCTTCCGATCGCGGGAAGAACTCGTACCAGCTACCGACGCCAGCGCGTGTCCGTTCGACGCGCAGCGCGTGTGGCTCTCCCGTCGTCTCCAGAGAGGCGAGCGGATGATCGCGAAGCGCCCTTTCGAGTTCCTCTTCGCGCGCGATCGCGAGTCGCTCCGAGTCGGGCAAGGCGGTATCCGTGAGCACGGCGAGCGCGCGAGCGATCAATCGAATCGACGACGAGGATTTGGCAGCGGACCTGGCGCGCGCAAGCAGCGCTGCACCCTCGTCGAAGGTCAGCTCGGTATCCACGCCAGCCGGAATCTTCAGTTCCGCGGACCGCAGCCACGTCGACCAATCGTCCTTCCACGCGAGAATTCGAAACGACCAGATTCCGGGTTCGTCGACGAGAACGAGGGCTTCCCACAAGTCGAGGCCGGGCGAGCGCAGCTCCATGCGATGACGAGCGGATGCGCTGGCGGGGGAAGTGAGGTCGAGTTCGACTCCCAGTGAATCATGCCCTTCGGCGAAGACGGTAGCGCGGAACGGCACGACTTCTCCGACCCAGGCTTTCGGGGGAAATCGATCCGTCGGCTGTCGGGGCGACACCAGCCGTTGCGGTATCCGACTCGAGGTCGGCTGGTAATCAGGGCTCACTCTTCGACCGTAGCGAACGGCAGGCCATTTCGGTTATCGCAAGGGGATATTCGCACGCTCGAGAGGCCGAGGCATACTCATGTGTCTATGGCCCCCGAGGGGGTGTGCCCACTTTTGGGTGGGGTACAAACGTTGTCCTCCCTTGTGCCGACAAGTACAGTCTTCAGCGGGGGATATACCGGAGCCCGAATCCAGCACTGATTCGAGTCAGGTAATTCCACCGGCCGGCGAATTCGCCAGTCGGAACACTGAAATGACCCGCGACCCGAATGCGGGCTTCCAGTTGAACTGGATGCTGCGTGCCCGGGTCCTGACCCGAACAGGACACACCATGAACAAGCTCACCAAAGCTGCGATCGCCGGCGCCGCCGGTATCGCTCTTCTTCTCGGAGGTGCGGGCTCGCTCGCCCTCTGGAACGCAACGGACACCGTCAACGCCGGATCGATCAACACCGGAACGCTGACGATGACCGCCACTGCCGGTACCTGGAACACGGCTCCCACGAACTGGGTTCCGGGCGACTCGTACGAGTACACCGCGAGCGTCTCCGTGACCGCCGTCGGCGACCACATCAAGGGAACCCTTTCGGTTGACCCGTCGAGCATCACGGGCGACGCAGGGCTGATCGCCGATGTCACGATTACGCTGACGGTCACCGGGACCCTCCCGGCCAACGTCACGAGCAACGGCGACGGAACGTACAACATCGCCGCGGCGGGAACGTACGTCCTTCCCGTCAAGGTCACGGCTGCGTTCAAGTCGACCTCGCTCAACGCGACGCAAGGCAAGACGATCAACCTGACCGGCCTGGCCTTCCGCGTAGACCAGCACCTCTGATGTTCCCCGGGGTGCCCCGCCTCCACCCAGGCGGGGCACCCACTCCGGGCTTTTCCGACAACCGATCCTCGTGAGGAGGTGAATCATGCCCACCAGAACTACGAAGCCGCGACACCGCGCTACGACCGCACCGCGGCCCGTCATTAGGGGCATGCTCGCCTCCACAGCAGCGATCGCGGGCGCCAGCGTCATTGCCGCCTTCGCTGCCGGCGGTACGTACGCTCTCTGGAACGGCGCTCGCAGCATCCCGAATGCGACGATCACGACGGGCACCATGGGATTGACCGTCAACGGCGCATCCAGCGCAGCGGTCGACGGCACCGCGTGGGCAAAGCTTCTTCCCGGAGACGTCGTCTCACAGCAAGTCACGGTGAAGAACACCGGCAACGTGTCCGGAACCGTCACGGCCCTGACAACGGGTGGATTCGGGCCTCTCCTGGTTCATCTGAAGAAGGGCGCGTGCGGGGCGACGATCAGCGGTGCGAGTTCGACCGTGTCCCCGACGAACCTCGGAGTGTTCACGGCGTCCGAACAGTCGCTTGTCTGTGTTCAAGTGACGATGCCCGCGAGCGCACCGTCGGGCGCGCAAGGGACGAACCAGAGCTTCACGATCACATTTACGTCGACCACGGGCACCTGATCATGGGCGCCCACCGCAAGACCGAACCCCGTCGGCCTTCGTTCCGGTCCGCGCGACACGGAATCATCGCCGGTGTGGCTGTGTTCCTTCTCCTCATCGGCGGGACGGCGAGCTATGCCGCCTGGACTACCGGTGCGACGGCATCGAGCACCGCGAGCGCCGCGACTCTGGGGATCTCCACTTCCGGGTTCAACTCGAACGCTTTCACCTTCCAAAATCACCTGTTGAAGACAACCGGAAGCGTCACTCTCACGAACAACACGGTTACCTCGAGTTCGACCCCGGGAACCTTCACGATGTCGCTGGGCTATACCGGGGATGCCGCGCTCGCCGCAAAGCTCGCCGTGACCATTTGGTCCACGACCAACACGGGAGGTTGCGCGGCGGTCGGAACGCCGCCGAGCGGAGCGATCTCGGGTTATTGGGACACCGTTGCAACGACGGGGTCACCGATCACCGGTACCCTCGCCAAGAACGCGACCGCGAGCTATTGCATCCGCGTGAGCGCCGCTGAGCGAGGCGACCTCGCGGCAACAGCGGGTGCCCTGACCATCCAGCCGAGCATTTCCGCTTCGCTCACAGTGGGAAATTGGTCGCAATCCGCGAGCGCGACGGCGACCCAGAAGACCGCATGGATTTTTCCCGCGTTCGGTCCGACTCCGAACACGTGGTATCAAATCGTGAATCAGGGCACGTTGAATTGCCTCGACGTGTATGGCGCCAACTCGGCGAGCGGCACGGGTGCAATCGACTACGCGTGCAAGCCCGGCAATGCCACGGGGGACTACAACCAGGAGTGGAAGTTCACGCGATCGAGCGGAAACTACTACGACATGACGCCACGGCATGCTCAAGCCGTGCGACTTGACGTTGCGGGCAGCTCGACAGCGGCGCTCGCCGCCGTCGACCTCGAAACCGACAACGGCTCCCGCGTGAGCCAGGAATGGCAATTGCAGAAGCAAGCGGGCAGCTTCTACCAGATCGTCAACCGCAACAGCGGATTGTGCCTCCAGCCGAACAATACGAGCGTCTACAATCCGGAGGTCGAATACGCCCAAGCGGTGTGCGACGGGTCGGCGAACCAGCGGTACTCGCTCACGACGAAGGACGTGGACGTTCCGGCCATGACGCTGTCGTGCGCTTCGGCTGCCGGGGGCGGCGTCACGTATTCGTGGAGTGGCGCGGCGATCGACACCTACAATTTCCAGGCGAAGCCAAGCGCTGGCAGCACGTGGGCCGGCGTGGGTGACGCGACCGCTGGCGCGAGTTCCATCACCATTCTTCCTTCTGCCCTGACCGGCGCGGATGGAAAGTACGATGTGCGTGCCATGTGGCTCAGCAATCAGCTCGCAACGAGCGGACTCTGGCGGTCGACCACGAGTGGTGTCACTTCCCTGAGCTGCTCGGCGCCCGCGACCCTTCAATGCACGAACACGGGATCGGGTTCCAACCAGACGGTGATTTACTCGTTCACGCCGTCGGCGCCGCAAAGCTACAAGCTTCAAGTGCGGACCAACGCGACGACGTGGGCGGACATGAACAACGGGACGTTCTATACCGGATCGGCGACGATCAGCGGCAATCCTCCCTTCAACCTCAGCGATGGCACCTACCCCGTGCAGGCGGTGAACTCGTCGGGCTCCGTCCTCGGGACATCCCAAGTGGTGGTCGCCACGGGAGGCGTCTGGATCTTCCAATACACCTACGTCAAGTGTCAGTGATGCGAAACCTGGACTCGAGGCTCTCCGCGCGTGCGGTCAGGATTGCGGCGACCGGCGCCGCAATCCTCGCCATCATGCTCGGGGGAGCGGTGGGGCCGGCATCCGCGTCCACGGAAATTCAAGTGAGTCGGGACGGCGTGACGTTTACGTCGAGCCTGCCCACCGCGTTGTTCAACCAGATCACCGTCACCGTGCCGGGCGACAGTCAGGCAGTGGATCTGTTTGTGCGCAATGCGAGTTCGGCCGCAGGATTCCTGCGAGTGTCGCTGTCGAACGTGACGGTCTCCGACCCCGTTCTCGCGCACGCTCTGACCGTATCCGCCGGGACCACGAGCTACCCCGGTTCATCCGCGACTCTCGCGGATGCGCAACCGTGTCGCGTGCTGACGGAAGGCGAGCTCGTCCCACCCGGAGGGGTCGTCAAAGTTTCCGCAAATCTCGCGCTCGGAGACCTCAGCGGTCGCACGGGTCAGGATGCGACGGCGACGTTTTCGTTCCAGATTTCGCTGAGCGACGCGGTCGTCGGCAGCGTGCCCCCCACAGTATGCAGCTCGGGAGTCACGATCCCGGTGTCGGGCGGCGGAGGAACGATTCCGCTCGCAATGACCGGGGCTGAGCCGCCGATCGCCCTTATCATTGGGGCAGCCTCGGTAATCGGCGTGGGACTCTTCTTCGTCGTTGCCGCGAGGCGACGCAAGGAGCCGCGAGAATGAGTGGACGTCGTCGGGCCGAGCCTGAACGCAAGGCCAGGGGACTTCTGTACTACCTCGGCTGGGGGATCAGCGCCGGGTTGCTCGCTCTCGTCGTTCTCGTGGGGGTTCTCGCGATCCTCGTGCCGGCCGTCACGGGTTCGACGCCGATGACGATCCTCACGAATTCGATGAAGCCCGCGTATCCGCCGGGAACCCTCGTCATCGTGCGACCGATCGAGCCGGAGGCGATCCGGATCGGCATGCCGATCACCTACCAACTGGAGTCCGGCAAGGACGTATTCGTCACTCACCGCGTCATCGCGATCACCCACTCGTCGAACGGCAAGACAAGCTTCACCCTGAAGGGGGATGCCAACGGCGCGGCGGATGAAGCGCCAGTCCTGCCTGTCCAGATTCGCGGCGAAGTCTGGTACAGCATCCCGTATCTCGGATGGGTCAACACTTTCGTCGGTGGCGAGAATCGCGGATGGGTCGTCCCCGTGCTTGCGGGCGGTTTATTTCTGTACGCGGGCTACGCCGTCGCGAGCTCGATCGCTTCGGCCGCCAAACGCAAGCGAGGCGAAAAGGCAGGCAACGCAAGCATTCCGGCCGCGTCGCAGGGGATGAGCTCGACTCCCGACGCTTGACGCGCGAGAGCAACCTCGGACTCGCCTAGGCTTGATTCCCGTGAAAGCGATCAGACGATTCAGCGTGCAGCCGGTTCTCCCGGATTCCCTCGGAGTCCTGGACGAGTTGGCCACGAATCTGCGCTGGTCGTGGCATGTGCCGACGCGGGAATTGTTCGAGCAGCTTTCACCCGGTCAGTGGGAAGCAACCGGGCACGATCCGATCGCCGTGCTCGGAACTCTCGATGAACGACGCATCGCCGAGCTCGCGGCGGACAGCGAATTCCTCGGCCGGGCGAATGCTCTCGCGAACGACCTCCACGAATATCTCACCGAACCGCGTTGGTATCAGTCGCTCGGAGAGGACGTTCCGGCGTCGATCGCGTACCTTTCCCCCGAGTTCGGCGTGGCAACCGCTTTGCCGCAGTATTCGGGGGGACTCGGAATTCTCGCGGGCGACCACTTGAAGAGCGCATCGGATCTTGGCGTTCCGATTATCGCTGCCGGACTGTTCTACCGTTCAGGGTATTTCGCCCAGTCAATCTCGAGCGACGGCTGGCAACAGGAGTCGTATCCGGTGCTGGACCCCGACGGGCTGCCCCTCACGGTGGTGCGACAGCCAGACGGATCCGCGGCGCACATCGCGCTCGCTCTCCCCGACAGCGGAGTTCTGTACGCGAGAATCTGGCACGTCTCGGTCGGCCGGGTCTCGCTTTTGCTGCTCGATACCGACATCCCCGAAAACGACGATGAATTGCGTTCGGTGACCGATCGGCTTTATGGGGGAGGCGGCGAGCACCGTTTGCTTCAGGAGCTTCTTCTTGGAATCGGCGGCGTCCGCGCGATTTCCCTGTATTCGCAATTGAACAACTCTCCCGCACCCGTGATCTTCCACACCAACGAAGGGCACGCCGGCTTTCTCGGCGTCGAACGAATCCGGGAACTGATCGCCGCGGGAATGAACTTCCACGAAGCACTCGAGGTCGTGCGGGCGGGAACCGTGTTCACGACCCACACTCCGGTGGCCGCGGGAATCGATCGATTCGACGCAGACCTCGTCGAACGGTATTTCTCGACCGACCTCTTGCCGGGAGTGGACGTGGCTGATGTCCTGGCGCTCGGCGCAGAAGACTATGACGGCGGTGTTGAGGACACGTTCAACATGGCGGTGATGGGGTTGCGGCTCGCGCAAAGGGCGAATGGGGTTTCGCGATTGCACGGCGAAGTCAGCCGACGGATGTTCGGCGCGCTGTGGCCGGGCTTCGACAGCAACGAAGTTCCCATCACGTCGGTGACGAACGGAGTTCACGCTGCCACGTGGACGGATCGATCCGTGTCTCGGCTCGCGGCCGACAAACTCGGAACACACGACACGACGTCGTGCGACTGGCTTTCCGATTCCGTCAGCGATGCCGACATCTGGAACCTCCGTACCGAGCTTCGGGGAAAACTTGTGCACGATGCCCGCGCCCGGATGGCGGCTGCATGGCGGAATCAGCACGCGAACGCGCAACCTCCTGTCTGGTACGACTCCTTGCTGGATCCGCACGTGCTCACGATCGGATTCGCGCGCCGAGTGCCCACCTACAAGCGACTGACACTCATGCTCCACGACGAGGATCGGCTTCGGTCGATCCTGTGCGATCCGGAACGGCCCGTGCAAATCGTCGTCGCGGGGAAGTCCCACCCCGCCGACGATGAGGGGAAGCGGCTCATCCAGCGCCTTGTCAGGTTCGCGAACGAACCCGCGATCCGGGGTCGTCTGGTGTTTCTGCCCAACTACGACATCGGCATGGCGCAAGTGCTGTACCCGGGCACCGACGTATGGCTCAACAATCCCTTGCGCCCGCTCGAGGCGTGTGGCACGAGCGGCATGAAGGCTGCCATGAACGGATCCCTCAATCTGTCGATCCTCGATGGCTGGTGGGCAGAGTTCTTCGACGGAGAAAACGGCTGGGCGATCCCGAGTGCGGACGCGGCGGGAGACTCTGCCGAACGCGATGAACTTGAGGCATCCGCGTTGTACGACCTCATCGAACATCAGGTCGCTCCGAGATTTTACGATCGCGACGAGACGGGAGTGCCGACGCGCTGGGTCGAGTCGATCCGTCACACTCTCGCGACGCTTTCGCCGGCCTTGAGCGCTGATCGGATGGTCCGGGAGTACGTCGAACGCTTGTACATCCCCGCAGCGGATTCCGCGACGACGCTCGCGCTCGACGACTACCGCGGGGCACGGGAACTCGCGGCATGGAAAGCGAAGATCGTCGAGGCGTGGCCCCGGGTGAGCGTCGGATACGTCGAATCCGGGGGAGTCGACTCCGTTCCGGAAGTCGGCGAGGAGCTTCATGTCCGCGCGAAAGTCCAGCTCGACGGATTGTCGCTCGACGACGTTCTCGTCGAATTGCTGTACGGACCGGCTCATTCCAATGACGAACTGATTTCGCCGGAACGATTGGAACTCACTCCGGATGACACGGGGGCTGTCGAATCCGGCGCTGCGGGCATGGTGCAGTTCGCCGGGACGGTTCGCCTCGCGAGCGCTGGAAGCTTCGGTTACACCGTTCGCGTCGTTCCCCGGCACCCCGGTCTCACGAGCGATGCAGAGCTCGGTCTTGTCGCGACCGCCGTCGGTTCCGATCATGCCTGAAGCTCCCCGGGAAAGGCCCGCTCACGCGATCGTGCTCCACGAGTTTCACGCTCACTTCACCGCTCGCCCGCGAGCGATTTTCGATTCACTCGAGCGGCGCTTCGATCCTGGTTCCGGCGCAGAGAGCCTCTTCACGGCAGACTCGAGCGCCTGGCTCGTCATCGTTCAGGGCGGATGGTGGTATCGCGCGGAATATCGCGTCGTTCCCGACGATTCCGGCTCAACTCTCGAACACGCGCTCGTGAACGTCGCGGAAACCGGCCACCGGATCGGCCGCTGGGTGAGCCGGCGGGTTATCGAGGCGGCACCCGCCGAATTCGAGCGACTCGTGTCATCCTTGCGGGCCGAACTCGAGTAGCGATCGCGTGGCCCAAAGGGGTCCTAACGGTAAGTCTGACCCTTCGAACAGGTCTGTTGCGCCGAGTTCTGCCCCGTGATCACGGAAGGCAGCTTGACGGCGCCCTGAATCGGCGGGTTCGACGGATCGACGGGCGCAGCAGTCGCGTGCGGGTCGAGACTCGATCCCGGGCCCGTCGTGCCGCTCAGCTTGACCGGCTGATCGTTCTTGATGGCCGCGAACAGGACATTCGCGGCATCCTGAATGGGAAGCACGCCGCCCTGACCGTTGCTGCTGCCGAAGCGACTCGGGTACTGGATGAGCTGGATGTTTCTCGGGTCGATGTCCTTCATGGCGACGGCGATCGAGGCGAGCGTCACAGGATTCCGAAGGCTGTTCGACACTTGCATGTTGTCGACTGCCGCTTTCGCCAGTCCGTAGACCTTGATCGGATCGGACAGGGTCGACGCGGCTTTCGCCTGACGCACGAGCGCCGACATGAAGACCTGTTGATTGCTGATTCTCGCGAGGTCCGTTCCGCCGTTCACTCCGTACCTGCTCCGCAGGAAGAGCAAGGCCTGAATTCCCTTGAGAGTGTGCTGGCCCTTCGAGAGCTTGAGCCCGATTTGGCCATCGTTGATCGCGCTCGCCACGCACACGGTGACGCCGCCGATGGCGTTCGACATTTCAATGACGCCATTGAATTCGATCTTCGCGGCGAACGGGATGCTGACGCCCGTGAGCTCGGAGACCGTCTTCACGACGCACGCGAGCCCGCCATAGGTCAAGGCGACGTTGATCTTGTTGGATGCCTGCGCACCCCAATTGCCGGGCCCCGGCTGGCGCGGGCACGATGGAATCGGCACGAAAAGGTCCCGCGGAAAGCTCACGACCGTCGCGTTCGTGTGGTCGGCGGAGATGTGCAAAAGTATCGTCACGTCGTTGAGGTTCTCGCCGCGGCGGCCGTAGCGAGGGTCACCCTGCCCGCTGTCGCTTCCCACGAGAAGCAAGTTGACGCCGCCCTCGATCGCGCCGATGTCCGGCGGGGGACCGATCGTCTCGCCGATCAGCGCGACGCCGGGCTTCACCGAACTGGCGAGATCCCATACGGCATAGCCGACGACGGCCGTGCCGCTGACCAATACGACCGCGAGAGCGGCGGCAAGGAATTTGACGATCGTGCCGAAGGGGCCCGATTGGCGGAGCCGCCCGTGGCGGGCAACCGTCGGCTCGGATTCGCGGCGGTTTCCCCGGGGACGCTGTTCACTCACGAACTGATACTAGGGCAGTAAACCCTGAGAACTGGCCCAGTAGCGCTCACGGGTAGACCTGTGTCTCTACCGTGTTCGCCCATCCGGTTATCTCGGCAAGCCGAGCGGTTCCTCCGAAGGTGCTGTACGCGGTGACCCAGCTGTCCGGTTTGAGAATATGGATGATGGCGGGCGTCGATCCTTCGTCGCCGGTCTGAGTGAATGTCACCGTGTCGCCAGCGGCCACTTCGGTCATCCCGCGGGTCTCCAATTCGGCGAGCACTCCTTCGTGCGCATCCTGTGTCAAACCCTGCGCGGCCAATTCGAAGGTGCTGAGGTCGACCATGTCCTTCCCATACACGCAACTGAGCGGACTGCCGCCATCCTGGGCACTCTCGATTCCGGGATAAAGTCCCGTTCCGCCCGGACCACTGAACAGAACCGTTCCGTCGGCGGTGAGGGAAGACTCCAGGCTCGCACCGAGCAATTGCGTGCAACTCGTCGGTGCGACAAACGCCGCGGGAGCCTCGGTCGGACTCGGCGACGCGCTACTTGCCGAGGACTCGGAGGGCGAACCTGACGGCGCGGGGCCGGCCGGATCGCACCCTGTGAGTCCCGCGGCGAGCACGACCGCAAGAGTAGTGCCGGCAATCAAATGGATCGTGTTTCGGTTCATCGAGATCAGCTCCCTCGGGGTCGGTCGTTGCCGAATTGAAGAGCAATCTATCAGGAGCTAGTTGTGCGGCGCGGCTCTTCTCAGCAGCAGATATCCGACGAGAATCGCGAGGGATGTCGGGACGAGAGTCCACGAGACCACCCCGACGAAGCCCGTGGCCGCGAACCACATGCCGACCGCCGACCAGCTCGAGGTGACGGTGGCGAGGACCACGAGGCCGAGGATCACGAGAGCGAGAGCGGCGAAGAACACGAGCATCCCGTTGACCTTCCACCGCACGTACACGCTCGCCGTCGCAATTCCCATCATGAAGAAGAAGAGGAACAGCACGAGGAAGACGTAAAAGTGGTCGACGACGTTCGGCCCCAGGTAGCTGGGGTTGAACAGGGTCACGTGCAGTCCCCAACCGTGCGTCACGTCCTCGATCCAGCCGAGCACGGTGATGGCGAGCGAATACAGCACGGACAACGTCGCGAACGCAAGCACGGTTCCGATATAGAAGTCGCGTCGCGTCACGCTGTAGCTTTGCGCGAAGGGGAACGTCTGGCTGATTGCCATGACGGCGATCACGAGCATGTAGACGAGGAAGTAGCCGATCGCGCCGCTGTATTGCATACCGCTGTTCGCGTCGGCGAGCTCCTTCATCGTCAGGGTGTCTCGAAGAATCCAACCGATCACGAGTGTGACGGCGAAAATGAACGTCATGATCATCCACGGCACGACGACGATTTGACCCCGATTGACGAAGTGAAGCCGGGTGACATTGAGGATGCGCGTCAGTCCGCTGGGCGCGCGCGTGGGAATGGTTTGTGTTGCGGAAGTCATGCGCTGTACTCGATTTCCTTGTCGGGAGTGCTGGTTTTGCGGATGATGAGTTGCTGGAGGGACACGGGAGCGAGTTCCAGTCCGGCGGCTAAGGCGGCACGGCGGTCGTCCGCGCTCAGGCCACCGAGCGTGACCGAGGCGATTCCGCCGATCGAGTCGCGGTGCAATTCCTGCTTTCCGCGAGCGAAGGCGTCGACCGCGGACTTCGTTCCGGCCACTGTCGTCGCCGAGCTGCGAAGATTGTCCGCCGAATCGTCGATGACGATGCGACCGTTGTCGATCACGAGCACGTGCTCGAGCAAGTTGCTCACTTCGTCGATGAGGTGGGTGGAGAGCACTACCGTGCGCGGGTGCTCCGCGTAGTCCTTGAGGAGTCGGTCATAGAAGAGCTGCCGGGCTACGGCATCCAGTCCGAGATAGGGCTCGTCGAAGAAGGTGAGCGGCGCACGGGAGGCCAGTCCGACGATGACGCCGATGGATGACAATTGGCCGCGGGAGAGTTTCTTGATCTTGCGGTCGAGCGGGAGTCGAAACTCTTCGACGAGTTCGCGTGCGAAGTCGGCATCCCAATTGCCGAAGAACCAGGGGGCGCTCTTCATGACGTGCTTCACTCGGAAGTCGTCCGGGTACTTCTGGCTCTCCTTGATGAAGCACACGTTGCGCAGGACGCCGGCATTCTCGACGGGGGACTCTCCGAAAACGCGGATGGTTCCGGTCGTTGCGAAGTCCTGACCGGTCAGCAATTGCATGAGCGTTGTCTTGCCCGCTCCGTTGCGCCCGAGCAGTCCGCAAATTCCGCCCTCCTGAATGGTGAAAGTCACGTCGTCGACGGCGCGGACGGATCCGAAGCGGCGGCTGAGGCCCGTGACTTCTATCGCGGCGGTCATGCGTTTCCTTCTTTCATGATCATGTCGGTGAGTTCCGCGGGCGTGATGCCGAGAGAAGTGGCTTCTACGACGAGCGGTGTGACGAATTCGGCATGGAACTGCTCGCGCCGGTCGGAGACGATCCTCGCGCGCGAACCCTCGGCTACGAACATGCCGATTCCTCTCTTCTTGAATAGGATTCCGGAGTCGACGAGGAGGTTGATCCCTTTTCCCGCTGTCGCGGGGTTGATCCGGTAGAACGCGGCGTATTCGTTCGTCGAGGGCACTTGGGACCCTTCGGCGAGTGCGCCGCTGAGTATTTCGTTTTGAATCTGCTCTGCGATCTGAATGAAGATCGGGCGGGAGTCGTCCACGTTTTCCGCTTTCCTCTCTCCTGCGCATCACTACTATGGTTCGGTACTTGACTAACTAACCATAGAACCGATTCGTTGTCAACTTCGCGCGTAGGCTCGATCCGTGTTCGAACTTCACCACCTGAGCGCGCACGAGCAATGGAGCTGGCTTCACAAGGGCGAAGTGACGCCGACGGAACTCGCGCTCCACTACCTTGAACGAATCGAGCGGCTGAATCCGCTCCTGGGCGCTTTCGTGACCGTGACCGCCGAACTGGCGCTCGCTCGTGCGCAAACCATCGAGTCCAGCATGCCGAGGACCGCACCATTGTGGGGCGTGCCGTTCGCCGACAAGGACCTGGTGCAGCGTGCGGGAGTGCCCACGTCTTTCGGTTCCCGGTTGTTCGCAGATTGGATTCCCGAGTTCTCCGATGAGCTCGTGCACGTCATGGATGCGGCGGGCGCCAATAGCCTCGGCAAGACAAACACGCCGGAGTTCGGGTTGCCGTCCTATACCGAGAACCGGATCGGGCCGCTCGCGAGAAATCCGTACGACACGGCACTCGGTCCGGGAGGTTCGAGCGGAGGCGCCGCCGTCGCGGTGGCCGCCGGTTTGATTCCCTTCGCTCCCGGTTCCGACGGGGGCGGCTCGATCCGCATTCCCGCGGCAGCATGCGGTCTCGTCGGCATCAAGCCCTCTCGAGGGCTCATTCCCTCCGGATCGGGAGTCGACAAACTCGCCGGCCTCGTCGTTCCCGGACCGTTGGCCCGGACGGTCGCGGATGCCGCGATGATGCTGGATGCGATGGCGCGCGGCGGCGACTACCCGTTCGCGCTTCGCGCCCCGGATCGGGGTGAGGGTCCGCTTCTCGGATCCGCGGTGCGCGGTGAGGGTCGCTATCAGATCGGCGTGACGACGAACTCGCCGTGGGACGACGCTTACGACATCCGGATCGCACCCGACGCTACGGGCGCACTGGAGGTGGCACGTCGCGAACTGAACGCTTTGGGGCACGGAATCGAGGAAGTCGCGCTCGAACCGGACGCCACGTACGCGCCCGCGTTCCGCACGATCTGGCAAGCCGGCGCGTCGAGCATCCCGGTCGAAGGGGACGACCTCGGAAAACTCGAACCGCTCACGCAGTGGCTTGTGGCGCGCGGTCGGGAGATCGGCGCCCGTGCGCTCGCCGAATCACTCGCCGCTCTCGCGATGTTCGAGCGTTCGATCATTCGCCAATTCTCGGGATTCGACGCCATCCTCACTCCCGCGCTCGCGATGACGCCGCGGCCCCTCGGTTGGTACGACCCCGACGATGCCGAACTCAATTTTGCCCAGCAGGTTCAATACACGCCGTTCACGTCCTTTGTGAATGTGTCCGGATTGCCGGCCATCACGCTGCCCGTCGCACAAACGGCGGATGGCCTGCCAATGGGCGTGCAGCTCATCGGCAGGCCAGGCGGCGAACATGTTCTCGTTTCTCTCGGCGCGCAGCTTGAGCGCCGACTGCGCTGGCAGGACCGTCACCCGCCGCAGTGGTAGCGTGCCGTGCTTTGAACAGCGTTAGGCGACGTAGCCGCCGCGCTCGAGTCCGGCCTCGATCTCGAAACGATTGGCGGTCCCTGTCTGGCCCGCCGCGATGTAGAGCGGAATGAACGCGAGGCCATAGCGCTTCCACTGGGCTCGATGAACCGCCTCGTGCGCGAGAACTCCCTCGCTCAGTGCGTCGCGAGTGAGGAACACGGCCCCGATGGTCGTGCCTCCTCGACCGAACGCCCACTCGGGGCACTTGCGCGCGACGATGACCCCGTTCTGCCGGCGAATGCGGCCACGGCTCAGCACGGCGCCCCACACGAGTCCGCACAGAGTCGCGAACCAGTAACCGGGTCGCGCCACGACGGGACTCAGGATGGCGGCACGCAACCAGGGGACCGCGGATATTCTGCGTACGAGCGCCGTCGTCCCGCGTTCGAATCGTGAACCGGCAATGCCCATGGTGACTGTTCTAGCATCTCGCGGCGGCGCCCGAGTGGGAGGCAATACAGTGATGGCATGACCGGCCTCCCCACGCGCGTCGCGTTCGTATCGATGCACACCTCTCCTTCGGCGGAACCGGGCATCGGGGATGCGGGCGGGATGAACGTGTCTCTGTTGTCTCTCGCGGGCGAGTTGGCGCGGCACGGCGTGGAGGTCGACCTTCTCACGAGGGCCATCGGGGAACCGCGCGAACGACAGCTCGAGACCGGGGTCATGCTGCGGGAGGTCGCCGCCGGCGGACCGGGAGCGATCGAAAAGGCCGGCCTCCCTGCCGTTTCCGACGAGTTCGGTGAAGCGATCGCAGAGTTGGCACGGCGACCGAACGGGCACTATGACGTCATCCATGCGCACTATTGGTTGAGCGGAGTCGCCGCTCTGCCCGTCGCGCTGGAATTCGGCATCCCCTTCGTGCAGAGTTTCCACACCCTGGCCGCGATGAAAGACGATTTCGCGGAGCCCGGGGCAGGTGTGGAACCGGAGTTCCGCATCCGTTCGGAAGCTTATTTGGCAAGTCAGGCGAGTGCGATCGTCGCCGGTTCCGCCGCCGAGGCGACGTTTCTGCTCGAACGGGTGAGAGCTCCCGCAGACCGGGTGTGGGTGATTCCGCCCGGAGTGGATGTCGACCTCTTCCGCCCTCATCGACCCGGTGTCGGCGACCGAGTTCGATCGACCATGGCTATTGCGGAGGGGCGACCCATTCTCGCCGTGGTGGGCAGAGTGCAACCGCTCAAGGACCAGGAGCTCGCGATCCGAGCCCTCGGTGTTCTCGCCGCCGGCAGTGTGCCCGTCCCCGTTCTCGTGATCGTGGGGGAACCGACTCCCGGCGATGAAGAATACCTGGCACGATTGCGATCTCTCGCGGAAGAGCTCGGGATCGACGAGCACGTCCGTTTCGTCGGCGCACTCGGGCGCACGGAGCTTGCTGAACTATTCGCCGCAGCCGACCTCACTCTCATGACCTCGAGGAGTGAGACCTTCGGCCTCGTCGCGCTCGAATCGGCGGCGAGCGGAACACCCGTCGTTGGTTTCCAGGGCAGCGGAATGCGCGAATCCGTCGCCAACGGGATTTCCGGTGTGCTCGTGAATTCGCGCGATCCCGGCGTGTGGGCGAGCACGATCGCCGGCTTGCTCGCTGATCGGGAGTTTCGCGAATCCCTCTCGGCGACCGCGCGCGATCACGCTCTCGGATACACGTGGGCTGCGTCGGCGACGGCGTTACTCGGTGTGTACGCGAGCCTCTAGCCTCGATAGCTCTCCAAGAGGCGCAACCACACCTCGCTCATCGTGGGGAATGCGGGAACGGCGTGCCAGAGGCGGGAAATCGGAACTGCTCCAACGATCGCGATCGTCGCGGCGTGGAGCAATTCGGCCACATCGGCGCCGACGAAAGTCGCGCCGATGACGACTCCGCGCGACTCGTCGACGATCATTCGTGCTCGACCCTGGTAGCCGTCCGCGTACAGGCTCGCACCTGCCGTCCATCCGAGGTTGTAGTCGACGACGCGGATGTCGTGGCCGGCGGCCCGGGCGGCCGCTTCGGTCAATCCGACGGACGCGACCTCCGGCTCGCTGAAAGTGACTTGCGGAACCGACTCATGATCGGCGGTCGCGACGTGCCGGCCCCAATCCGCGTCGTCGACCGCGTCGCCGTGCGCCCGGGCGGCGATGACCTCGCCCGCTGCTCTCGCCTGATACTTGCCCTGGTGGGTCAGGAGAACTCGGTGATTGACGTCTCCAACCGCGTACAGCCAGTCGAATCCGGCCACTCGCATGGTGTCGTCGACGTCGAGCCATTCGCCATCCCTCAGGCCGACGCTATCGAGTCCGAGCCCGGTTGTGCGGGGCACTCTCCCCGTCGCGACCAGCAACTCCTCCGCAGTGATCGTCGTTCCGTCGTCGAGGGCGACGTGGATCGAGCCGCTTTCCCTCCGGACGGATGTCGGGGAGACGCCGGTGATGACGCGTGCGCCGAGTTCGGTGAGGCCCTCGCGCACGAGCTCGCCGGCGAATGGCTCTTCCGTCGAGAGAAGTCCGCTGCGAGCGAGGAGGGTCACCTCCGTGCCGAACCCTGCATAGGCGGTCGCCATTTCGACGCCGACCACTCCGCCGCCCAGGATCGCGAGACTCGCGGGGGCCTCCTTCGCGCTCGTCGCGTCCCGGCTCGTCCACGGTTCGGCGTCCACAAGTCCGGGAATGTCCGGAAGCAAGGCGGCCGAACCGGTGCACACGGCGACGGCGTGGCGTGCCCGGTAGCGCTCATCGTGCCCATTCGCCGTGCGGACGGTCACTTCCCGCTCGCCCGTGATCCGTCCCTCGCCGCGCACGAGGTCGATTCCGGCGGAGGCGAGCCATTTCACTTGCCCGTCGTCGGACCACTCGTGAACGGCGTTGTCGCGGCGCGCGAAAACGGCTGCGACGTCGAGGCGTCCGGAAACCGCTTCGCGGGCGCCGCCCACGCGCTGGGCCGCGCGCAATGCTCCAGCGCTGCGCAACAACGCTTTGGACGGAGTGCAGGCCCAATAGGAGCAATCCCCGCCGACGAGTTCGCTTTCGACGATGAGTGTCGTGAGCCCGCCGGCCCTCGCGCGGTCCGCGACGTTCTCGCCTGTGGAACCCGCGCCGATCACGATGACGTCGTAGTCGTTCATCGTTCGAGATTACCGTCCGACGAAAGTCGCTGCCGTTCGAGCGACGAACGACTCCATGCCGAGGCGGGCGTCCTCGGTAGCGGCGAGCCGGACGAGTTCAGGCTGCAACCGGGCTTCTGCAGCGGCATCACCCTCGCGCACGGCGAGGCGAGCATTCGCCAGGGTCGCTTGCACCGCGAGCGGTGCTTGCGCCGCAATTCTCCGCGCGAGTTCGAGGCCGCGCGCATGCTGTTCGCCGTGCGGCACGAGCTCCTGCACGAGCCCGATGCGAAGTGCTTCTGCGGCGTCGAAGCTGTCGCCCGTGAGCATCCAGCGCATCGCGTTGCCCCAACCGACGGTTCTCGGCAACCGGATCGTCGCTCCGCCGAAAGGCAGAATGCCCCGGCTCACCTCGATTTGCGAGAAGGTCGCGGTCTCTGCGGCAACGGCGATGTCACTCGCGAGCACGAGTTCGATACCGAGAGTCAGGCACATGCCTTGCACCGCGATCACGACGGGCTTGCTCACGGCGCGACCGTCGACAGCCCACGGGTTGATGCCACCGTCGGGGATCATATCGAGCCCCTCGGGCCCGATGCGGGGGCCGACATCGGCGAGATCGAGCCCGCCCGTGAAGTGGTCGCCGTGCGCGAACACGAATCCGGCGCGAAGGTCCGGGTTCCGGTCGAGTTCACCGTAAGCACTCGCGAGTTCCTGCAGCAACCGGAAATCCGCGGCATTTCGTTTGGCGGGCCGATTGAGGCCAATGAGCAGGACCTGCCCATCACGTTCGACGGTAATGCGCGGTGATGCTTCGTCGGATTCGGTGCTCTCGCTGCTCATGCCGTCAGCCTAGGCCGAACCTCGTCACGTCGTGAGGGTGCCGATGATCCGCAGGATGGTCGGCAGGTCGTCGGCCGCGGCATCCGGACCGGGCGGCGCGAATTCACACAATCCGGCCCCCGCGAGGACGAAGGTCGAGGCAATGGCCCGAATCGTCTCGAGAAGAGTCCCCAGCGACAGACCGAACGGCTCCGGGAACCCGAGCGAGGTGAATTCGGAAGGATCGAGAACGTCCAGGTCGATGTGGAGGTACACGGCGCTCGCGCCCGTTGCGCGGATCGCCTCCACAACGCTGTCGGGCGACACGTCATCGACCGGCAGCATCCGAATGCCGGTTTCGGCGATCCATTCGGCCTCCGGTTCGTCGAATGCCCGAACTCCCGCGAGTACCAGCCGATCGGCGGAAAGGGGATGGTCGGGCACGAGCGAGGGGAAACCGTCGCCGAGCAACGTGCGCAGCACCATGCCGTGAAACGCTCCCGACGGTGAACTCTCCGGTGTGTTGAGGTCGGGGTGCGCGTCGAACCAGACGAGAGCCATTCCCCCGGGGTGCTGTTCGATGGCGTGCGCGATCGGAGCGAGCTCGACGCCGCAATCGCCCCCGATCGTGATGGTGACCCCCTCGGCGTCGGCCAGCGCATCCGCGGCCCGGTCGCGCACCGCCTGAATCGCGCTGATTCGACGGACGCCGCTCCCGAGGCTTTCGCCCGCGCCGAGCGGAATGTCGATGACGGTCGTGCGGGAGGACGGGAGGTCACCACGAATGGCGTCGGCGCCGTCGACTAATTGCATCGCTCTCGTGGAACCCGAGCCCTGCCACTGCGGCGCGACGAGAAAGTTCACGTCCATCGCGTCGAGGTTACTCTCCCGACGTCACCGCCTTCTGAGGATCTCCACCCGCTTTGAGCGCCGCAAGCCTCGCGTCGACTTCGACCTCTTTGTCTCCATCGGCGAGTTGCTCGAACTGGGCATCGAGGCTCGACGCTGCGAGCTCCTGCTGGCCGATGACCTTCGCTTCTTCGCGTCGGATCTTCTCCTCGAAGCGGCTGATCTCGCTCGTCGGATCCAATAGGTCGATGCTCTTCATGGCATCCATCACTTGCTGCTGGGCGCTCGCGGTCTTCGCCCGCGCGATGAGTTCATCACGCTTGGAGGACAACTCGGTGAGCTTGCCCCGCATGCCGTCGAGGCCCTTCTTGAGCTTGTCGACGACCTCGGTCTGGCTTGCGATCGTCGGCTCGGCGGCCTTCGCTTCCTTTTCTGCGGACAACTGGCGTCCGAGAGCCACCTTGGCAAGATTGTCGAATTTATCGGCATCCGCAGTGTTTCCGGCCGCGCGCAATTCGTCGCCCTTCCGGCTCGCGGCAAGAGCCTTGCTGCCCCAGTCCTGTGCGTTGGAGACATCCTCGGCGTGGTCCTGCTCGAGGAGGCGAAGGTTCCCGATGGTTTGAGCGATCGCGCTTTCCGCTTCGGCGATGTTGTTCGTGTAATCCCGCACCATTTGGTCAAGCATCATTGCGGGGTCTTCCGCTGAATCGAGCAGCGCGTTGATGTTGGCCTTGGCCAATTGCGCGATCCTGCCGAAAATTGACTGCTTCACCATGGGCGTTTCCTTTTCTATCGGGCGTCACGTGTGTTCTCCCACGGTAGTGGAGCAATCGCCGTGAGCGAAAGCACCAGAATTTCGCGGGCTTTCCTCATCGATTGCCGCGAATACGCTGGGAATCGTCAACTTCTCAGGTGAAACCCAGCATTTTGTGCGTGTTCCATTTACACGAGCGCGGGGTGCTGCCACAATAGGCGCGTCGCGGTCATCGTGGCCGTGGTGATTTCCGAAAGGAATAAGGAATCAACTATGACAACTGTTGACAAGGACACCGCAAACTGGCGGATCTACGGTGGCGGCGGGCTTCTCGTCGGAGGTTTCCTCTGGCTGCTCGCGATCGTGCTCGGTCAGGCGGGTACCTCCGGCGACATTGTGAAGTGGCTCGGCATTATCGGTCTGATCGTCGTGGCGATCGGCTTCTTCCTTGTTGCGTGGGGCCAGACCGGCTCCAATGGTGCCGTAGGCAACAGCATGCTCGGAAAGGTCGGCTTGTGGGCGGCCGCACTGGGCACGCTCTTGTGGGCGCTCGTGCCCGCGTTCGGCGGCATGGTGGACGGCGCGCTCGGATGGGTGACCGCGATCCTGGTGGTTGTGGGAACGCTGTTTGCCGCCATCGCCATCATGCAAAAGGGTGTCGCACGAGGGCTGGCGAAGTGGGCCATGTGGGCGGTATTCCTGCTTGCGCTGCTGTACTTCCTCGGCTTGATGGGTATGGTTGCCGCCCTCGCGAATTGGGTCATCGGACTCATTTTCGCTATCGTGGTGGCCCTGACTGGATTGCTCTACGTCCTCAACAAGAAGTAGTCACTCCAGGTAAATAACGCGCGATCGCTGCCCCGACGTTGTGGCAGCGATCGTCGCGTTTAAGGACGATTGCCCGTGCGATTCGGGATCGGCTATCGGAGCGTGATCATGCTCGCTGGCCCCGACACGACGGTTCCGCCGCTCGACTCAGCGTCCGGTAGGAACTCGATCGTCGCAGAAACCGTGTAGTCGCCGGGTGCCAACGCCGGCAGGTCGTGGGGGAACTCGCTGCCCCGGTCATCCGCGGCCGTGCACTCGACGGGCGTGAATTGCGCGGGGTAGCTCAGGGATTCACCCGGTCGAAGGTCCACGCGACGTCCGCGTGCATCGACAGCGCCGTTGCTGTGCCACACGGTTGTGCCGTCGTGCGCGAGTGCGATGACGACTTGCGAAGGCGTCACCCCGACCACGCGCGTTGTTCCCTGATTTGTCAGCGTCACCGTGCCCGAGACGGGGGAGCCGTCGGCAGGAGCCGATGCCGGGAACGATCCGGTCACCACGAGACCCCAGGAATTCGGCGGAACGACAAGAGGGGCCTCCCCGCACTTCGCCGACGATCGCGACTCCGCGCTCGGCGGCTCAACGATTCCTTCCGCATATCCACCGGGGGCATCTTTCCCCGAATCGGAGACCTGGGATTGGTACGCGGGCGCCGAAGTGTCTGATGCCCCGACTCCACCCGGCAGAAGCGACGGCAGCGTGAACACTCCGAGCGTCGTCACGCCGGCGACCGCGAGCACCGTCATCGCCCCGAAAGCTACTCGTCGCGGAGCGCGACGCGACTTCGCTTGCCGGATGACCGCATCCGCGTCGATGGGGGGCAATGGAGCCGATGTCGCGCGCCGAAGTTGATCGCGGAACTCCGATTCAGTCGGCATGGCGCTCTCCCTTCTCGCTCAGCTTCCCGAGAGTCACCGAGACCGCGAGCTTGGCGAGCGCGTCGCTCACATAGCGCTTGACGGCTCCCGAGCTGATGGCGAGCGTTTCGGCGATTTCGTCCACTTTCAAGTCTGCGTAGTAGCGAAGGATGATGCACGCGCGCTCGCGGGGAGCGAGGCGTTGAAGCTGGTTGAGGACGTCCAGCCGAAGTTCGGTTGTCGGCGACTCGGAATCGAGGGATTCCGGTGTCACTTCCAAATGAGCGATCCGCCTCCACCGCGAGCGGCGCCGACCGCCATCCAGGTACGTGTTGAGAATCGCTTTGCGGACGTAAGCTTCAGCACTCGTGACGCTGAATCCGTTGCGCAATCGGCCGAAGGTCTTGACGAGTGCGTCCTGAACGAGATCTGCCGCGTCATCCGGATTGCCGCACAAAAGGAAGGCGTATCGCTGCAAAGCGGCGCCGCGCTCCCGAACCAATTGCGTGACGACGAGCTCCCAGGATGCCGCGAGCGGAATCGCGTCGTTCTCTCTCACTCGTGCCCTCCTTCCCGCTGCACCCATTCTCGCGGTCGATCGGAGGTCGTGGGTCGCATCGCGCACAGCGGGAAGTGAAATGGAGGTCACACCTACCTAGACGACGAAGTCGCCCTCATCGTTGGGCCTGCGGCCGACGAAGTTCTACGAGGATTGCAGCCGTTGCCGGATGTCGCTCAATTGGCGGGGCAACGCTTCGGGCAGCCGATCGCCGAACTTCTCGAAAAACGCTTCCGTGCCGTCGAGTTCATCGAGCCAGGCAGAATTGTCGATCGCGAAGAGTTCGCTCCAGTCGTCGTCGCTCACCTCGAGGCCCGTGCGATCGATTCCGCCGTCCCGCGGTACCAGTCCGAGTGGTGTGTCGACGGCTCCCGTCTGAGCGTCCACGCGGTCGAGGATCCAGGCCAGAACGCGAGAGTTCTCGGCGAAGCCCGGCCACAGGAAGCGACCGTCGTCGCCCTTGCGGAACCAGTTAACCTGGAAAATGCGCGGAACGACGGCGTTCTTCCGCAACGTTTCGCCCATTCCCAGCCAGTGCGACCAGTGGTCTGCCATGTTGTATCCGCAAAACGGCATCATGGCGAACGGGTCGCGCCGCAATTCACCGACCTTGCCCTCGGCGGCCGCGGTGCGCTCTGACGAGATCGTCGCGCCCATGTAGACGCCGTGCTCCCAGTCTCGAGCTTCGACGACGAGCGGGACATTGTGGGCGCGGCGCCCGCCGAAAATGATCGCGTCCAGCACGACGCCGTTGGGATCGTCCCACGAGTCGGCGATCGATGGTGCCTGCCGGGCGGCGACGGTGAAGCGCGAATTCGGGTGGGCAGCCGGGGTTCCGGATGCCGGAGTCCAGTCGTTCCCCTGCCAATCGGTCAAGTGGTCGGGGGCCTTGTCGGTGAGGCCCTCCCACCACACATCGCCGTCGTCACGCAAGGCGACATTCGTGAAGATCGTGTTTCCCCACACCGTGTCGACCGCCGTCGCGTTCGTGGTGGGGCTCGTGCCGGGCGCGACACCGAAGAAGCCGGCCTCCGGATTGATGGCGCGCAGCCGCCCATCCGGCCCCGGACGCAGCCACGCGATGTCGTCGCCGATCGTCTCGACCTTCCAGCCCGGAATGGATGGGCGCAACATGGCGAGGTTCGTCTTCCCGCACGCGGACGGGAAGGCCGCGGCGACGTGGAAGACGCGACCGCGGGGGTTGGTGACCTTGAGGATCAGCATGTGCTCGGCGAGCCACCCCTCGTCGCGAGCAATCACTGATGCGATGCGCAAGGCGAAAGACTTCTTGGCCAGCAAGGCGTTTCCGCCGTAGGCGGAGCCGAAGGACCAGATTTCGCGGCTTTCCGGGAAATGGGTGATGTATTTCGTGTCATTCGACGGCCAAGGGACGTCCTTTTCGCCGTCGAGCAGGGGTGCGCCAACGCTGTGCACCGCGGGAACCCAGGGGGTTTTCGGCCCGATCAGATCCAATGCCGCAGAACCCATGCGGGTCATGATCGACATGCTGGCCACGACGTACGGGGAGTCAGTGACTTGCACGCCGAGTTTCGCGAAGGGACTGCCGAGCGGGCCCATGGAGAACGGAATGACGTACATCGTTCGACCGCGCATGCTGCCGTCGAAGAGTTCTTTGAGGGTTGCGCGCATTTCTTTCGGGTCGCGCCAATTGTTCGTCGGTCCGGCATCGTCCGGATCCGCCGAGCAAATGAAAGTGCGTGCTTCAACGCGAGCGACATCCTTCGGGTCGCTCCGCGCGAGGAAGCTGTAAGGACGATGTTCCGGATTCAGGCGAAGCAGGGTACCGGTTTCGATCATGGAGCGCGTGAGGCGGTCGTATTCCTGAGCGGAACCATCGCACCAATGGATGTTTTCGGGCTTCGTGAGTTTCGCGATCTCCTCGACCCACGCGATGACCGACTTCGGCGCATTCTGCGGAACGGCAAACTCATCATTCATGGTCGTGTCTCCGGTGAGTCTCGTTCGCTGGGGGGCGGTGAGGGTCATGGTGTCTCCTGATCCCGGTCAAAATCGCTACTCCTCACATTCTGCGCCCACTTACGGGGGATTTCCGGTGAAAGTCGTGGAAAGAACCTCCAAACTTTCACTACAGTGGAAAACATGACCGATCTTGCGACGCTGGGGCAACGCATCCGACACTTCCGTACGGCATCCGGGTTCACTCTCGATCAGCTCGGTCAGGAAGTGGGGATCGCGGGCAGCCAGCTCTCGCTCATGGAAAACGGTCGGCGAGAGCCGAGGCTGTCGCTTCTGCAGGCCATCGCTCAGACAGTCGGGGTCGAGGTTTCGGACTTGCTCGATCCGACGCCTCCCTCGCAGCGCGCCGCCATGGAAATCGAACTCGAACGGATGCAGCGCAGCACGGTCTATGCGGGGCTCGGCCTGCCGGTCATCCGACCGTCTCGCACCTTGCCGGATGAGACCCTCGAGTCTCTCGTGGGGCTTCACCATGAGCTCGCGCGCCGCGCCAAAGAAGCGATAGCGACTCCGGAAGAGGCCAGGAGAGCGAACACGGAGCTCCGCCAATTGATGCGGACGAAAGACAACTACATTCCCGAAATCGAGGAACTCGCGCAAGAGCAGCTTCGACTCGCGGGGCACTCCACGGGAGCCCTCACGCATCGCACGGTCAGCCTCATGGCGAAAAAGCTCGGCTTCGATCTCATTTTCGTCGCAGACCTTCCGCACTCGACTCGATCGGTCACCGACCTGGAGAATGGTCGCATCTATCTGCCGCCCGCATCGATTCCGGGCGGACACGGCTTGCGCTCGATGGCATTGCAAGCGCTCGCGCATCGGCTTCTCGGCCACCACGAACCGGACAGTTACGCGGAATTCCTGAGGCAACGACTCGAAATCAACTACTTCGCGGCAGCGTGCCTCATGCCTCTCAAGCAATCGGTGGACTTCCTGAAAGTCGCGAAGGCCGACAAGAACCTTGCGATTGAGGACTTTCGGGATGCGTTCGGCGTAACGCACGAGGCCGCCGCCTTGCGATTCACCAATCTTGCGACGAGCCACCTCGACATGACCGTTCACTTTCTTCGAGTGGGCGAGGATGGTGCTCTCTACAAGGGATACGAGAACGACGGACTTCGATTGCCCACGGATGTGACGGGATCGACCGAGGGCCAAATCGTGTGCCGGCACTGGAGCGCGCGATTGGCATTCGAGCGCACGAACCGTACGACGGAGTTCTACCAGTACACGGATACCCCGGCGGGCACCTTCTGGTGCTCGACGCAAATCGGCACCTCGCAAGCGGAGGAGTTCTCGATCACATTCGGAGTTCCCTTCAACGACGCGAAGTGGTTCCGTGGCCGAGAAACGACCAATCGGCAGTCATCGACGTGCCCGGATGTGAATTGCTGTCGCCGACCCGCCGGCGAGCTCGCCGCCCGCTGGTCACGAAAAGCATGGGCGAGCGCGCGACTGCACGCGCACATCCTGTCCCCTCTTCCCTCCGGCACTTTCCCCGGAGTGGACGATACCGAACTCTACGACTTCCTCGAAGCCCACTCCGGAAGCTGAGTCGGAGCCCCAGGCGACCGACGCCGATCACCGCGACATGCCGAAGTGCACGGCCGCATCGTGACCTGCCTGCTCGAGGTATCGATCGGGGTCGCTCAGCGAATGGTCTTTCGAGCCGGCTAACGCCGCGAGCGCGCACGTCCACACGCCGTTCACTTCGGAGTTCAGTCCGGGATCCATGTCCCCGACGATGAGGCCAGTGGGAACGGAATGCCGCCGGGCGAGGCGGAGCAATTCGCCGACCACTTTCCCGTCGAGGGACGTCGCGTCGAAGTGCCCCTCTCCCGTCAGGACGACATCCGCGGTGCGGATTGCGCGCGAAAGCCCGGTGAGTCGCTGCACCGCGCGTGCACCGGATTCGATTGCGGCTCCCCACGCGGTCGCAAATCCGTACGCGGTTCCACCCGCCGCGCCGCCGCCGGGGGCATCCGGAGAACCGCCGAAGACGGTTGCGAAGCGAGTGAGGGCCGCGTCGAGAAGTGCCACGTCGTCGGCCGTCGCGCCCTTCTGGGGTCCGAAGACCACCGCCGCTCCGCGCGGACCGAGCAAAGGCGTCGCCACATCCGCCAGGAGCGTGACGCCTCCTTTCGGCGGCGCGAGCAATGACGTGCGATCGACGTCGGCGAGTTCCATGAGGGGCGCGCCGCCGCGAGGCAAGGTCTTTCCGCTCCGATCGGTCAAGCGGGCGCCGAGAGCGGAGAGCGCGCCGGCACCGCCATCCGTCGACGCTGACCCGCCGAGCGCGATGACGAGCGACTCGATTCCGTGTTCCAGTGTGTGGCGAATAACCTCGCCGAGACCGCGAGTCGTCGCCGCGAGCGGGTCGAGCGCGCTCATGAGGGAGATGCCCGAGCATTGCGCGAGCTCGACGACCCCGACGCGGCGCGGAAGCTCGAGCCAGATGCCGGGCGTCGACCGGCCGTCGGGTCCCGTCACCGGACCGGCGTCACGCCAGGGGTTTGTTCGCGAGTCGGGGAGCGTCGCGGCGATGGCGTCGAGCGTTCCCTCGCCGCCGTCTGCCTGCGGAATGGCGACGAGGTCGTCGTCAGGGCGCACGCCCAGCCATCCGCGCGCGAGAGCTTGTGCGACCTCACGCGCGCCGAGGGATCCTTTGAACGAATCGGGGGCGACGACGACCGTTAATCCCATGTCTTCACTGTGCCGCAAATCCTTCCGCGAAGCCGCTCAATCTTGCATGACGAAATGTTAGTCACTAACATAAATCCATGACCACCAAGATTGAGCGGACGCGCGAGAATCTTCGCGCCACCGCTGTGAGGCTGTTTGCGCAATTCGGGTATGAGGCGACGAGCGTCGCACTCATCGCCTCGACCGCGGGCGTGTCTGAGATGACCTTCTTTCGGCACTTTCCGTCGAAAGAGTCCGTTCTCATCGACGATCCGTTCGATCCGGAAATCGGCGAAGCGATCGCGCGACAACCTGACATGCTGCCGCCATTCGTGCGCGCTGTCCGCGGCATCCGGGCCGTGTGGTCCCGACTGCCGGACGGGGCCGAAGAGGACCTTCGCACCCGACTCCGCATCGTGGCCTCCACGCCCGCGTTGCACTCCGCTCTCGGAAAGAACTCGACGGCCACGGAAGCCGTCATTGCGGAAGCCCTCTCTTCCGGACTGATTTCCGACCGAACCTCTCGCGTGGTCGCCGGTGCTGTGCTGGGCGCTCTCAACGCGGCGTTGCTCGACTGGAGCATGGCGGAAGACGAATCCCTCAGCAGCGCGATCCTCGGCGCGCTCGACATTCTCGAGGCCAATCATGGCTGAGCTCGCGATTGAAGCGCGCTCGGTTGAGCGGATGTTCGATGAAACCGCGGGTGTGAGGGGAGTGGACATCGATGTGGAGCAAGGGGAAGTCCACGCTCTCGTGGGGTTGAACGGTGCCGGCAAGTCGACGCTCATGCGGCTTCTCCTCGGGATGCTGCGACCCCGCAGCGGAAGCGTGAGAATTCTCGGGCGTTCCATCGCGGAAACGGACTGGGGGTCGGTCGGGCACCTCGTGGAATATCCGCTCGCGTACGGAGAGCTCACCGTTCGACGCAACCTGGAGCTTGGCGCTCGGTTGCACCGGATCCCGGCACGGCGAATCCCGGCCGTGGTCGAAAACATCGTTCGAGACTTCGCCCTCGAGCCCTCTGTGAACCGTCCGTCGAGAAAGCTGTCACTCGGCAACCGCCAGCGGCTCGGACTGGCATCTGCCCTTCAGCATGACCCTCGCGTCATCGTGCTCGATGAGCCGACGAACGCGCTCGACCCGAACGGCGTCATCCTGCTCAGGGAACGCCTTCTCGCAAGCGTTGCCCGGGGTGCCGGTGTGCTCGTGAGCAGCCATCATCTTGACGAGGTCGCGAGGATCGCGAATCGGATCTCGGTCCTGAATCACGGTCGCATCATCGGCAGCCTCGATCCGAAAGGAATCGATATCGAGCGCTCCTTCTTCGAGCTCGTTCACGATGACGACGGCGCTAGGGTGTCGGCCCCTGGCAGCGGGGAGTGCGCGGCATGATTCCCGCACTCGTGACGGAATGGTCGAAGCTGGCGCGTGCAACTCTCGTCCGTACGACGACCGCGCTTCTCGTGATCGGGATCGCGCTCATGTGTTCGTCGATGCTCCTCGCCGTGAACACCACCGATGCGGGGCTCGCGGCGAAACTCGGACCGCTCATTGATCCGGGCGGGTGGGAAGGATACTTGGCGACCGCAGCGCAAGTCACTGCCGCCGCCGCGCTCCTGGGGTTCGGAGTCGTCCTGAGTTGGATGTTCGGCCGCGAGTTCACCGACGGTGCGATCACGGGGCTCTTCGCGCTTCCCATCCGCCGCTCGACAATCGCCCTCGCGAAACTCACGGTCTACGCGGTGTGGTGCGCCGGGTCGAGTGTGGCGTTGCTTGCCGCGCTACTGCTCGCCGGTGTGATTTTCGGCCTCGGACCCATCCCGCTCGACCTCGTACCCGCCGCAGCCCGGCAAGTGGGTCTCGCCGTGTTGACCGGTGCCATCGCGGTGCCCGTCGCATGGGTGGCGACTCTGGCCCGGTCGATCATCGCCGGTATCGGCGCCGTGATCGGAATTCTCGTCGCTGCGCAAGTCGCGGTCATTTCGGGAGCCGGCGGCTGGTTCACCCTGTCTGCCCCTGGCCTGTGGGCGGCGAGTGGTGGCGCCGACGTTTCCGGCATCCAGTTGCTTCTCGTGCTCCCGCTCGCCGCGCTCGCCGTTGTTCTCACGACCGTCAGTTGGCAACGACTCGAGCTGAATCGATGAAGGACGGGCGAGCGGAAACCATTTCTGCCGACACGTTCAGCCTCACGCGGGTTCGGCGAGGTACGGGTAGGTCGATGAACGGCCCTGGAATTCGAGAATCGCGGCATTGCGAATGCGGCCTTCCTCGATCTCGATTGCGCGCTGAATCGTGTCGGACTTCGCCCACGATGACGGGCCCTCCATCACGGTGCGCAGGAACGGCAAAAGCGCTTCGCTGATCTCCCAGGTGGCCGAATTCCACAACAGCGACGGGCTGTGATCTACCGCGTAATAGTTGGTTGAACCGCCGACCGTGAACATGGGGTCCGCGAAGGATGTCGGCCGCGCCCAGGAGAACCCCATTCCCTCGTCGATCGAAACGTCGACAATGAGGCTGCCGGGACGAAACGCGTCGAGATCTTCGGTCCGCAAGTACGTGAGTGGGGCGTTCGGATCCTGAAGGGTGCAATTGACGACGATGTCGTTCTCGGCGAGGAACGGAACGAGACTCACGGGTCCGTCATCCGCGTTGACGGTGCTCTCGAATGGCGCTTCGTCGCTGTGTTCGAACTGGATGATATCGACCGACGGGATCGGCGAGCCTACCGCGGCAGTCTCCCGGTTGGTGAGAACGCGCACGTCATGGATTCCGTGGGCGTTGAGCGCCGTCACGGCCCCGCGCGCGGTGGCACCGAATCCGATCACGACGGCGCTGAGCCTGCGCCCATAGTCGCCCGTGGAACCGCACAACTCCAGCGCGTGAATCACGGAGCAATAGCCCGCGAGCTCGTTGTTCTTGTGAAACACGTGCAAGCCGAACCCGCCGTCGGACTGCCAGTGGTTCATCGCCTCCCAGGCGATCAGGGTGAGGCCTTTGTCGATCGCCAGTTGCGTGATCGCGCGATCCTGCACGCAGTGCGGCCAGCCCCACAAGACCTGGCCGCCTCGGAGTTCGCGGACATCCGACTCCTGGGGCTTTGGCAGAAGCACGACCTCGGAGTTCGCGATGACATCGTCGCGGTCGGACATTCCGCCAACCAGCGGCTCGAGTTCTTCATCGTCGACCCCGAACCTGACCCCGTAACCGCGTTCAAGGGTCATTTTTGCGCGGATGTCCGCGTCGATTCTCTCGACGTGCGCGGGGTGGATGGGAAGGCGTCGCTCGTCGGGCTTGCGCGAGGTCGCCAGCACGCCGAGGCGGAGCAATTCGGGCGCGGAATCAGGAGTGCTCATACTCAATCGTAGGCGGCGCCGCTTTTTGCCGCCCTTTGGTCGCCGCGTCAGGGGTTGACGAGCTTCCGGCGGCCCTCCGTGACTACGCCGACGGACCCGTCGACGATCGTGATCGCTCGCCCTGAAGCAATCATGCTGCGGCAGTCGCCAGCAGCCCTTCGAGGCGTTGGTAACTCGTCTCCATGCCATCCGTCATACCCGTCGCAAGAACGGCGTCGCGCTGCTCGGCGTTCGCGTAGGTGATGACGAGCGAGAGCAAAGTTCCGCCGTCGACGGCCGTGAGGGTCAATTCGTTGAGCGTGGCGGGGAAGTTCATCCCGATCATCGCTTCGGTCGTGACGGCGCGATACGGCTCAACTGATTCGAGCAGCTCGCCGGTGAAGCCGAATCGCTCGTCGCCGCCATCCCGCTGCCACTCGTAGCGGTAGCTGTCGCCGACATTGGTCGCAATCTCGCACACGGGCATCGACCAACCGTCCGGCCCGAGAAGCCATCGCTTCATGAGCGCAGCATCGTTGTGTGCCTGCCAGACCTGGCCGACCGTGCCGCGGATCAAGCGTGCGACCCGCACTTGGGTTTCGCTGAGGATGTTCGCTTCGGTGCCGCGTTCCCTGGCGAACGAGGCCAGATCCGCGAGCACCGTGTCGATTTGAGACATCGCTTCGCGCGTGCCTTCCAGCACTCCCATGTCGAGGAGTTGCTGCATTTGCTCGAGAGAGTCGAATCGCGACGTCGTCGTCAGCCTGCTTCCTGCGCTCGTTTCATCGAACACGAAGTCCGCGTGCATCGCGGGCAAGTCCGTGTTCGGATTGCCCGCGGCATCCGCGAACCAGTCGAGGACCTCGAACGAGTGGAGCGGATCGATCGATTTCCATTCCCAGCATCCGTAGTGCACGTCTCCCTCCGGGCCGGTCATCGCGTAGACGCTGCGTCCGCCGACAGCCGCGTCGTGGCGAAAGAATTTCGCGGGGTAGGTGGGAGGTCCCCAGAACCGCTCCAGCTGACGGGGGTCGAGGTAGGCATCCCACAACCGGCGCAGAGGAACCGGGAAGTCGGCGACGATCGCAATCGTGAGCTGGTCGAGATCCTTTTCGACGGAGGTGAGGGGCATGATGCGCCTTTCGTTGAGGTTTGTGGTGGCTAAGGTCCTGGACGCGTGGGGTCGTCTTCGGCGAGCAGACTGTCGAGGCGGTCGATGCGCGAACGCCACAGTGCCTCGAAACGATCGAGCAGGTTTTGGGCCTGTCGGATGCGATCGGGATTGGCCCTGACCATTCGCTCGCGGCCTCGGGGTTCTTTCGTCACGAGCAGCGCTTCTTCCAAAATGGCGACATGTTTCTGAACCGCCGCGAACGACATCGCATAGGAGTCGGCCAATTGCGACACTGAAACATCGGCGACGAGGGTGCGGCGCACGATGTCGCGACGAGTCGCATCGGCGAGAGCTCGGAAGATGCGGTTCACGTCCGAATCGGACAGTCCTAATACAACCATTTGGTTGTACGCTACTCTGTACGGGCCCGCGGCGCAATCATGCAACACGCAGATTTTCCGAATTGCGGCGACTAGTTTGAGGCCAACATCGATATCGACCGGAGGTGCCAGAGTTGAACACTTACACAGTACAAAGCGGCGACGCGGACATCGTCTATGACGTCGTCGGCGAGCTCGACTCGGCGGAGAAACCACCGCTCATGATGATCGGCCAGCCCATGGACGCGAGCGGGTTCCGGGCTCTTGCCTCGTACTTTCCTGATCGCGTGGTCGTGACCTACGATCCGCGCGGAGCGAGTCGGAGCGTGCGTCACGACGGCAAAACGACGAACTCGCCCGCCCTCCAGGCCGAGGACGTGCACGCCGTCATTACCGCAATCGGTGCAGGCCCGGTCGAAATGTTCGCGAGCAGCGGCGGAGCCGTGACGGCGCTCGCGCTCGTTGCCGCTCATCCAGAGGATCTCGTCACCCTCGTGGCGCACGAGCCTCCGATCCTGGAAGTGTTGCCCGATCGCGAAGCGGCAGAGCGAGCATCGGCGGCGGTCACGGCCGCATACAACGCACGCGGGTTCGGGGCAGGCATGGCAGCGTTCATTGCGATGACGTCGTGGCGCGGCGAGTTCACGGACGAGTATTTCGCCTTGCCTGAACCGGATCCGGCGATGTTCGGGCTGCCCTCCGCGGATGACGGATCGCGTGACGACCCCCTTCTCTCGGGCAGTTCTGGCGACGTCACTGACTTTCAGATCGACGTCGCGAGGCTCAAGGCATCGCCAGTCCGTATCGTGCTCGGCGTTGGCGAGGAGTCCGACGGCGTACTTACCGGGAGGTGTGCCGTGGCTACCGCGACGCTGCTCGGGCATGAGGCGATCGTGTTTCCGAGTCACCACGGAGGATTCGCGGCTGAGGACTCGGGATATCCGGGCAAACCGGAAGCGTTCGCCCAAAAGCTGCGCGAAGTGCTTTCTGGAACGTCAGCCAGCGAACCCGCTCGGCGCGGCGTACCGGATTCTGGCCCGACTCAACCGTATTGAGCCACGTCGAACTGGTTTCCTTGAGGATCGGCGAGTGTAACCCATCGGAAGCTCTCGTCCCCGCGCCGCCCGATGAGCGTTGCGCCCGCGGCGAGCAAGCGATCGACCTCGACGTCGAGGTCGGGAGCGTTCAGATCGAGATGAATCTTGTTCTTTCCGGGAGTGGGGTCATCCACTTTCTGGAACGCAAGCATGACCGGCAAGCCTCCACCCTTGAGAACAACGAACCAACCGTCGTTCGTCTCCGCGACGTCGATCGTGACCATTCCCATCGACATACACCTCGACCGCACATTAGCCGCCCCCGCCGTAGCTTCGCGGCATCCGGCTGTCGCGCGAATCCGTCAGACGTAGAACCCTTCGCGCAGGTTGATGCCGTGCTCAATCCACGCCTTCATAGCGGCGAGCATGCCGGTCCAACCGAAGCAATTGCCAAACGCTTGCTTTGCGCCATCCGGGGTGACGAGCCACGACGACTCGGTAATTGTGACGAGTGTGCGGGTCCCGTGGTCGACGGGCTCGAACTCGAATGTGGTGGAGGTCTCGGCCTCCACGGAGGCAATTCCCTGCCACCGAATCACAAGCTTGCGCGGCGGATCTGCCTCCACGACGGTGACCGGGAATCGGCCGGGAAAGTCAGCGAAGTCCCACGAAACATCAGCCCCAACCTCCAGGCGACCCCTGGCTCCGCCGGTCGTGAAATATTGCGAGAGCTGCGCCGGATCTGCGACGGCCTCGTAGACATCGGCGGGCGGTCGGGCGATGTGGCCCGACACGGTGAAGGAGAGAGAGTCCAATTCCTTAGTCATGTTGTATTTTTATAACATGAGTGAACCGGCTGTCAAGAACCCAGACGATCTGGTGTTCAAGGCGCTCGCATCACCCCTGCGCCGGCGCATGCTTGACGCGCTGAAACAAGAACCTCTATCGACGGGGGCCCTGTGCACTATGTTCACCGAAGTGGACCGTACGACGGTGCTTCAGCACTTGAGGGTTCTCGAGCATGCCGAATTGGTGACCGGCCGAAGAGTAGGCAGGGAACGCCAATTGGCACTCGCACCGCTTCCGATCAAACGAATTTTCGATCGCTGGATCACTGACTACACTCGTGCCGCGGTTGAGCTTCTTGACGAACTCGACCGGCCCTCGGCGTAGACGAATCCGGATGCGGAGTTGCCTGCTGAGTTTTACGGTGAATGATGCTCGTTATGTAATCTTGCAGGACTCCGAGGGAATTCGGTTTTGCGTCATTGATGCGGTCCAGTGGGCTGGATGGAAAATCCGCCGAGCTCCCACGTCGGGCGGCCGGGATCCGGCTTAGCGCGTGCGAAGAACAAATTTGGTGCCGTCCGGGTCACCGAAAACTTCTTCGCCGTTCTCGCCCGTGCCGCGATAGATTGCCCCGAGGCCGAGCAGGCGCGAAGTCTCACGATCGAGCTGGCTCCGCGACGTCGTGAGTTCGAAAAACTGGCGACAAGTGTCGGCTTCAGCCGCCCCGGGATGCCCGCTCCACGCGAGCTTCGTGCCACCAAAGGGAGACTGTATAGCGGTCTCTTCGCCTTCCTCCCATACGAGAGGCCACTGAAGTACCTCACTCCAAAAAATGCCAACAGTTCGCGTGCCAACGCAGGTCACTTCCGCGAGTGGACCGCACCCCGCAAGGTAGCGGTTCGAGTCTTCGATCACGCAAAACGCTTCGCCCACCGCGTCCGCCAAAACGACATGGGGCTCTTCCGGTTTTTGGCCGACGTCGATGTGCGAAGCGCCCAGCTCAATGCACGTTGCGACGATGTCGTCCTGGTTGCGGGTTCCGTCAGTAATGAGGTGAAGGTGAAGGAGGTCGCGCCCGCCGCCAGAATCCTCAGAGACAAATCGGAGTCCCACCTGACGCGGTGTGCCCGCAAGCGAAACCCCGGGGTTTTCCCGGATCGGTGGGCGATTCAGCAGCGCGCCCCAGAACTCGGCGGCGCGCCGGGGATCAGAGGATTCAAGTACCACCGCATGGATTTGGCTGGCAATCACGACACGATAATACGGGGGCATAGTGAAATCCGACGGCGCGGTGAGACCATGAAAGTTCACGGTACAGGCCCGGGGGCTGACCGCTGCCGGCCGATCGATTTCTCACTCGAGCGGCCCCTCACGGCACTCGAGACGTGGACTGCTCACAAAGGAGGAACCAATGGGGAAAGTAGTCATTAATGCGTCGGTCTCAGTGGATGGTTACATTGCATCGGATAATGACGATCCGGGTCCGCTGTTCGAGTGGTTGGTCAGCGGGGACGTGCCCTTGGATGACAGCGGCGTCCTGAAGGTGTCCCAGACCTCCTACGACCACATCCGGCCCTATTGGGACCAGATCGGCGTGACGATCGCGGGCCGCCACGTGTTCGACATCACGAACGGCTGGGACGGGATGCCGCCGAGCGGGATCGAACACGTCGTCGTGGTGACACATCGGCCGAAGCCCGTGGGCTGGGATCCGAACGCGCCGTTTCATTTCGTCGACGGAGTCGAAGCGGCCGTGGCCAGAGCCCAAGAGCTCGCGGGGGACCGCATCGTCGAGTTCGCGGCCGGCGACGTCGGTGGTCAAGCGTTTGCGGCGGGTCTGATCGATGAGGTGCGCATGGATGTCGCGCCCGTCGTGTTCGGGTCCGGCAAACGTTACTTCGGGTCGGTCCACGCAGAGCACTTGTTGGAGGACCCTGATGTGGTTCAGGGCAACCGGGTGCTTCACTTGCGCTATCGCGTGCGCCGTTGAGAGAGCGCGTGGCAACACGCCGAACGAGCGTGCCCTGTGACAAAAGTGCCCCCAGCAGGATTTGAACCTGCGGCCTTCTGCTCCGGAGGCAGACGCTCTATCCCCTGAGCTATGGGGGCCAGGAGTGCGTGACAAGGTTACCAGCCGGCACGCTCGCTTAATCGTGCATCCTCCCCGCAGCGCCGACGAACCGCGCTCGCGTCCCCCGGATAGAATCGGTTCTCGTGACTCCCGCCGAACTCTCCGCCGCGCTGTTTGAGATCGTCACGGCGGAACTCGACCGTCGGGGTGGCGACGTCACGGTGACGTCCGACGAGGTCACACTCGAACGTCCCAAGAATCGCGATCATGGCGATTGGACCCTCAACATCGCCATGAAGCTCGCAAAGCCACTATCTGTCGCCCCGCGGGAACTTGCCAGCGCGCTGTCCGGTCCGATCGGCGATCTCGACGGAGTGTCGAGGGTGGAAGTCGCTGGCCCCGGTTTCATCAACATTCGATTGAATGCGGGGGCCGCGGGCGCTATCGCGCAAACGATCGTCGAGCGCGGCGAAGCGTACGGCCGAAATGATGCGCTCGCCGGACAATCCATCAACCTCGAATTCGTATCGGCGAACCCGACCGGCCCACTCCACATCGGTCACACGCGCTGGGCGGCGCTCGGCGATTCCATCGCGCGCGTGCTGACGGCATCCGGCGCTCGCATGGTAAGCGAGTTCTACATCAACGACGCCGGAAACCAAATGGACAACTTCGGCGCGTCCGTCTACGCCGCTCTCATGGGCGAGCCGACCCCGGAGAATGGATACCCCGGAAAGTACGTGGCGGACCTGGCGGCGCGCGTAAAAGTGCAGCACCCGGAGATCCTGTCGCTCGAGCCGGATGCCGCACGCGACCTTGCGCGCGAGGCCGGATATGCGCTCCAGCTCTCGGACATTCGCGAGTCCCTGGCGAAATTCAACGTGAAATTCAATGTGTGGTTCAGCGAGCGTTCGCTGCACGCGGCGGATGAGACGGGGTCGAGCCATGTCGAACGTGCGATCGAGAGGTTGCGCGCTCAAGGCCACGTGTTCGAACAGGATGGAGCCGTGTGGGTGCGCACGACCGATTTTGGGGACGACAAGGACCGCGTCATCCGGCGAAGCAACGGCGTGTACACCTACTTCGCATCCGACGCGGCGTACTACCTCGATAAAGGGGATCGCGGCTTTGCGCACAAGATTTATCTCCTTGGTGCCGATCATCACGGTTATGTCCATCGCTTGAAGGCGCTCGCGGGCGCCGCGGGGGATGATCCCGAGAGAGACATCGAGGTGCTCATCGGCCAACTCGTGAGCATCAACGGTGCCCGGCTTTCCAAGCGCGCGGGAAACATCATCGAGCTCGACGATTTGCGCGAATGGCTCGGGACGGATGCGCTCCGCTACTCCCTCGCGCGGTACCCCGCCGACTCCCCGCTCACTCTCGACCCCGAATTGCTCACGAAACGCACGAACGACAACCCCGTGTTCTATGTGCAATACGCGCACGCTCGCACCCACCAGGTTGCGCGAAACGCGGCCCAATCCGGCGTTGATCGCAGCGTGTTCGAACCCGAACTGCTGACGCACGAGACCGAAAACAATCTCGTCGGCCTGCTCGCCGAATTTCCGCGGATCGTCGCTCAGGCCGCGCGGCTCCGCGAACCTCATCGCGTCGCGCGATACCTCGAAGAGCTCGCGGCTGCATACCACCGCTGGTACGACAACTGCCGAGTGACGCCGCTCGGCGACGAATCGGTCACCGACGTCCACCGGACTCGCTTGTGGCTCAACGACGCAACCGGCGTGGTTTTGCGCAACGGCCTCGGCTTGATCGGGGTCTCCGCGCCGGAGCGGATGTAGTCCGAACACTTCTGCCGATCCGGATGTCGGTGCGACATGCGAAAATCTCCGCATGAAGATATCCCGTCAAATCGTCGTATTCGATACTGCCGATCTCGCCACGGAGAGCGCGTTCTGGGCGGGGCTGCTGGGCGGAACCGTCGACGCCGAAGACGACTGGCACACCGTGAGCGTTGGAGGCAAGCCCGAGCTTGGTTTCCAGCTCGCGCCGAATCACGTTCGACCGGATTGGCCGGATGGCGAACCTCAGCAGATTCACCTCGACTTGTACGTCGACGACATCCGCACAGCCCGCGAGGAAGCACTCGCTCTCGGCGCGACCATGCTCCAGCCCGCGCGTGATCACGATGCTTCGGGTGGATTCGAAGTGTTCGCGGACCCCTCGGGGCACCCGTTCTGCCTTTGCTGGGAGTGAATTCGGCTCCAGGAAATGTCGGGCGCCGCGCTTAAGCTTGCTTCGTGGCAGACGCAGACGAGACCCGCGAAACCGCGACCGAGCGCTCGCGCGCGAAAGAAGAAGCCGACGAGCTGACGACGCGCATCCTGGAATTGCGGGATGCCTATTACGAGCGCGACGAAGTGCTCGTCGACGATGCCGCATACGACGGGATGATGCGGCGGCTCGAAGAGCTCGAGCATCTTTTTCCCGAGCTGCAGGGTCAGGACAGCCCGACCCAAACCGTCGGCGGCCGCGCGCAAACGACTCTGTTCGCACCGGTGCAGCACGCCGAACGCATGTTGAGTCTCGACAACGTCTTTTCCATCGACGAATTCGAAGCCTGGGCCGTGCGCGTCGAGAAGTCATCCGGACGCCACGTCGACTACTTGTGCGAGCTCAAGATCGACGGGCTCGCCCTGAACCTTCGTTATGACCATGGCCGGTTGACGAGCGCTGCGACGCGCGGCGACGGGGTCGTCGGCGAAGACGTCACCCAGAACATCCGTTACCTCACCGGGATTCCGACGCAACTCGCGGGGGAAGGGTATCCGCCCCTCGTGGAAGTACGTGGTGAAGTGTTCTTTCCCGTCGAGGCGTTCCGCGAGCTCAACGCGAATCAGGCAGAAGCCGGCGAACGCGTGTTTGCGAACCCTCGGAATGCGGCATCCGGCAGCCTGCGGCAAAAAGAAGAGGGAAAGAATCCGGCTCAACTCGAATTGATGCGCGACCGCTTATCGCGGCTTCGGATGCTCGTGCACGGCATCGGCGCATGGCCGAACCCGCCCGTCGCGACGCAATCCGGCGTGTACGAATTGCTCGCCGCATGGGGGCTCCCGACCAGCACGCACTTTCGCGTGGAGCACAGCGCGCGTGCCGCCGCCGGCTTCATCACTCACTTCGGCGAGCACCGTGACAGCGTGGAACACGAAATCGACGGTGTCGTCATCAAAGTGGACGAACTTGCACTCCACGACGAACTCGGAGCAACGAGTCGAGCGCCACGGTGGGCGATCGCCTACAAGTACCCTCCCGAGCAAGTCAACACGAAGCTCCTCGACATCGTCGTCAGCGTCGGTCGCACAGGTCGCGTCACTCCGTTCGCCGTCATGGAACCGGTTCGAGTGGCGGGCTCGACGGTTCGCCAGGCGACCCTCCACAATCAGGATGTCGTGAAGTCGAAGGGAGTGCTGATCGGCGACACGGTCGTACTCCGCAAAGCGGGCGATGTCATCCCCGAGGTGCTCGGCCCCGTCGTCGAGCTTCGCACAGGCGCAGAGCGGGAGTTCGTCATGCCGACCGTGTGCCCCGAGTGCGGAACGATCCTCGCGCCGGCAAAAGAAGGCGACATCGACTTACGGTGTTCGAACGCGAGAGGCTGTCCTGCGCAAGTCCGCGGTCGGGTCGAGCACATCGGCAGTCGCGGCGCGCTGGACATCGAGGGGCTCGGTGAAGTGAGCGCCGCTGCCCTCACCCAACCCATCGAACCGTCCGATCCTCCGCTTCACACCGAAGCGGGATTGTTCGACCTTCGACCCATCGACCTCTTCCCGATCCGGGTCGCCGTGCGCGACAGCGAGACGGGCCTTGTCAAACTCGACGATGGGGAACCGAGAATCGTCACTCCCTTCCAGCGCGTTCGCAAGAAGTCGGGAAAGGATGCCGACCCGCCGCATGATCCTGACGGCGAATTCGATGGCAACGACGACGCGATCCTCTCGAAGAGCGCTCTCGAACTGCTGGAGAACATCGAAGGAGCGAAGACGAAGCCGCTGTGGCGACTCCTCGTCGCGCTCAACATCCGCCACGTCGGCCCGGTCGCGGGACGTGCTCTCGCGGACTGGTTCGGTTCCCTCGACGCCATCCGCGCAGCGTCGCGAGAGGAGTTGGCCGAGGTCGACGGAGTCGGAGACATCATCGCGGATGCGCTCTTGGAATGGTTCGCCGTCGACTGGCATCTCGAGATTGTGAATCGATGGGCGGATGCCGGGGTCCGGTTCGCCACGCCCGGACACCCGGGGCCGGGCGGCGTCGGCGATGCGAGCGGACCGCTTGCCGGGTTGACCGTCGTCGCGACCGGGAGTCTCGACGGCTTCACTCGCGAGGGCGCCACGGAAGCCATCATCGCCGCGGGAGGAAAGGCGGCCTCGAGCGTGTCCGCGAAGACCGACTTTGTGGCCGCGGGGCCTGGTGCGGGTTCGAAATTGACGAAAGCGGAGCAATTGGGCATCCCGATTCTCAATGCCGAACAGTTCGCAATTTTGTTACAGAAGGGGCCAGCGGGGCTGGAGAAATAGCCGTCAACGCCTGAGAAAAACGAGGATTGCTGGCAGAGTTCGCTTTCTACCCCTAATATGGGGGGCGAACGGTTCACTTAATGGTGACAAGGGTTCCCCGCCCGCGTCACCGTCGATTGGAAGTGCCCGCATTGCTGCTGGAATTGACAGCATTGGCGCTTTCCCTTTCCCTGGGTGGGGGGAGCGGTGCTTTCGGCGTGCCCGAAAACTCCATTGTCGCGGCGGGAATCGCGGACCTTCCGGGGCCCGTGAGGCAATTGGATATCGCTCCGATCACGGTTCCGTCGTTCGCGGACGGGGGCGCGAGACTCTCGCCCGTCAACATCGAACTTCTGCCGTCGCTCGGCGGTCGCGCACTCCTTGACCAGTTCGGCCTCCTGCCGCAGTCGGTGCTGTCCGCCTACGTGAAGGACCACCCGAAAGTCATCGCGAAACTTCTTGCGGCTCCTATCGCCCCGGGCGAGATCTCGAACTGGTGGCAGGGCATGGATCCTGCAGCTCGCGAAAAATTGTTGGCGACGACGCCGGAGCTCATCGGGAACCTGGACGGTTTGCCGTATGGCACGCGGGATCTCGCGAACCGCACCTACCTGGGCGACACCATCCGGGCGCTTGAAATGCAATTGCAATCGGGCGTCGGTCGCGGCATGAACGTCGAAGTGACCAATCACTTGCACATGCTCACCCAGATTGAGAATGCTCTCACCGCCAGGAAAGGCGAGCCGACGCGCACCCTCGTGAGCCTCGACACGGTTTCGCCCGGCAGGGCCGCCATCGTGATCGGCGACATTGCGAGCGCGGACTACGTGAGCTACCTCATCCCCGGCATGTTCTTCACGATCGATGGTCAAGTCGACGATTGGGCCAATACCGCGACCACTCTCTACGACGACCAGACCTCGTGGCTGAATCGTCTGGGCGAGTCCTCCAGGACGGTCGCCACGGTGGCGTGGATCGGATATCAAACTCCGCACCTTCTCAATGTCGGTTCACTCACGCTCGCCGACGAGGGCGCCAGCAACCTCACGCGTGCGATCGAGGGCCTCCAGGCTCTGCGAGGCGACAATCAGCCCTACATTTCCGTCATGGCCCACTCGTACGGGTCGACGGCCGCGATGATCGCGCTCCAACGCGGAGACTTCGAAATCGACGCTCTTGCCGTGGTCGGCTCTCCTGGCAGTTCGGCGCAGAACGCCTCGTCGCTTGCCGTACGCGATCACAATATCTACGTGGGGGAGGCGGGCTGGGATCCCGTCGTGAATTCCGCGTTCTACGGCAGTGACCCTGGCGCAGCATCGTACGGAGCGCATCGAATGAGTGTCGCTGGCGGCGTGGATGCGATCACAAACGCCGTTCTGGGTGCATCCTATGGACACAACGAATACTTCCAACCGGGTAGCGAATCCATGCGGAACCTCGCACTGATTGGTATCGGCGAAGGCGGACTCGTCATGAACGACTCCGGTTCAATGATCGCGGCCGGCCGCCGTTAGGGAGCGGCCGGCCGCACCTCTCCGGTGCGGTGCCGTCAAAGCAGCGTCGCCCGAACGGCGGAACCGTTCGCCTCGAATAGGATTGAACGGTGTCTGCGACAAATCCGTCCCCCCTCGATGCTGCCCAGGTCGCCCATTTGGCGAACCTCGCTCGAATTGCGTTGACGCCGGAAGAAATAGAGAAGCTGACGGGTGAACTCGGCGTGATCATCGAGTCGATCGCCAAAGTTTCCGAAGTCGCGACGCCAGACGTCCCCGCAACCTCGCATCCGATTCGGCTCGCCAACGTTTTCCGAGCCGACGTACCGGGCGAAACCCTCACGGTCGAGCAGGCATTGTCCGGTGCGCCGGAACGAGACGGAGATCGTTTCAAGGTTTCGGCAATCCTGGGGGAGGAACAGTGAGTGAGCTGATCTCGCTCACGGCCGCCGAGCTTTCCGAAAAGCTCAGTTCCCGGGAAGTGTCGTCGGTCGAGGTCACCCAAGCGCATCTCGACCGGATAGCCGAAGTCGATGGAGATGTTCACGCCTTCCTCCACGTGTCGGCCACCGCGCTCAAGGTTGCGGCGGAAGTGGATGGCGCACGAAACCTCGGCGCCAGGCTCTCGCCTCTCGCGGGGGTTCCCGTCGCGATCAAGGATGTGCTCTGCACGCGCGACATGCCCTCCACGGCCGGCTCGCGCATCCTCGAGGGTTGGATTCCGCCTTACGATGCGACCGTCGTGCAAAGGCTTCGCGCGGCGAAGCTCGTACCGCTGGGCAAGACCAACATGGACGAATTCGCGATGGGCTCCTCGACCGAGCACTCGGCGTTCGGCCCGACTCGCAATCCCTGGGACCTGGAGCGGATTCCGGGTGGATCCGGCGGTGGTTCGGCGGCCGCCGTCGCGGCTTTCGAGACTCCGCTCGCCCTCGGCAGCGACACCGGTGGGTCGATCCGGCAACCTGCCGCAGTGACCGGCACCGTCGGCATGAAGCCCACCTACGGCGGCGTCTCCCGTTACGGCGCGATCGCGCTCGCATCCTCGCTCGACCAAGTGGGTCCCGTGTCGCGAACCGTGCTTGACGCCGCGCTGCTCCACGATGTCGTCGGCGGCCACGACCCGCACGATTCGACGTCGCTCGATCGGGACTGGCCGTGTTTCGCGGATGCCGCACGGGCCGGGAAGGCATCCGGTTCCCTCACGGGAGTTCGCGTCGGCGTAGTTCGTGAGCTGGGCGGCGAAGGCTTCCAGTCGGGCGTCAGTTCCAGGTACGCCGAAGCACTGGACCTCATGGCCGCTGCCGGCGCCGACATCGTCGAAGTATCGGCTCCCTCCTTCACGTACGCGATCGCCGCGTACTACCTGATACTGCCGGCCGAGGCATCGAGCAACCTCGCGAAATTCGATAGCGTCCGATTCGGCCTCAGGGTCAATCCGCCCGGCGGCGGAACCGTCGAAGACGTCATGGCTGCCACGCGCGAAGCCGGTTTCGGTCCCGAGGTCAAACGACGCATCATCCTCGGAACCTATGCCCTGAGTGCCGGATACTACGACGCGTATTACGGCAGCGCGCAAAAGGTGCGCACTCTCATCCAGCGCGACTTCGATTCCGCGTTCGCGAAAGCCGACGTACTCGTCTCTCCCGCGGCGCCGACGACGGCGTTCAAGCTCGGGGAAAAACTCGAGGACCCGCTCGCGATGTATTTGAACGACGTCGCGACAATTCCCGCCAACCTTGCAGGGGTGCCCGGAATGGGATTGCCGATGGGCCTCGCCCCCGAAGACGGCTTGCCCACGGGAATCCAGATCATGGCGCCCGCGTTCGAGGATGCCCGGATCTACACCGTCGGGGCAACTCTCGAGGCGTTGCTCGAGGAATCCTGGGGGCGTTCGCTCCTCAGCCACTCGCCGCGATTTCCGCTCGACCCGCTCCCCGAGATCGGCGACGCCCGCACCGAAGGGACGAGGAAATGAGCACCGCGGAACTCATGGACTTCGACAAGGCGATCGAGCTCTTCGAACCCGTCCTCGGATTCGAGGTTCACGTCGAACTGAACACGAAGACGAAAATGTTCTCGTCGGCGCCCAATCCAGCGGCTCCCGGCGCCGACGCCGGCGAACCGAACACCATGGTGACGCCAGTGTGTCTCGGACTTCCCGGCTCGCTGCCGGTCGTCAATGAACAGGCAATCCGGTTTTCGATTAGCCTCGGTCTCGCGCTCGGCTGCGACATCGCACCGTCAAGCCGGTTCGCGCGCAAAAATTACTTCTATCCCGACCTCGCCAAGAACTATCAGATCAGCCAGTACGACGAGCCGATCGCCCACGACGGTGCCGTGGAGGTCGAATTGCCCAACGGCCGCACCGTTCGCGTCGAGATCGAACGCGCGCATATGGAAGAGGACGCCGGAAAGCTCACGCACGTCGGTGGTGCGACCGGCCGCATCCAGGGTGCCGACTATTCCCTCGTGGACTACAACCGGGCCGGTGTGCCGCTCGTGGAGATCGTCACGAAGATGATTTCCGGTGCGGAGCACGATGCGCCGGAGCTTGCCAAAGCGTACGTTTCCACCATTCGCGACATTGTCGTAGCGCTCGGCATCAGCGAAGCGCGCATGGAGCGCGGCAACTTGCGCTGCGATGCGAACGTCTCGCTCAGTCCGCGCGGCTCGGGGAAGCTCGGGACCCGCACTGAGACGAAAAACGTGAACAGTCTTCGCAGCGTGGAGCGCGCGATCCGGTTTGAAATCCAGAGGCAAGCGGCAATTCTCGCGGCGGGCGGCACCATCATTCAGGAGACCCGGCACTGGCACGAGGATTCCGGCACGACGTCGGCGGGCCGCCCCAAGAGTGACGCCGACGATTACCGCTATTTCCCGGAACCCGATCTGCTGCCCGTCGAGCCCTCTGCGGCGCTCATCGAGGAGTTGCGATCCGCCCTCCCGGAACCTCCCGCCGAACGCCGTCGCCGGCTCAAAGACGCGTGGGGTTTTACCGATCTCGAGTTCCAGGATGTCGTGAATTCGGGGCTTCTCGTCGAGGTCGAGTCGACGGTCGCGGCGGGCGCATCCCCGGCACAAGCACGCAAGTGGTGGACGGGCGAGATCGCGAGAATCGCCAATCAGGATTCCGTCGACCCGTCGTCGCTCGTCTCGCCCTCGGACGTCGCGGCTCTCGTCTCTCTCGTCGAATCCGGTGAGCTCACCGATCGGCTGGCCCGACAGGTTCTCGAAGGGGTGATCGCAGGCGAGGGCTCTCCCGCCGACGTCGTCGAGAAGCGCGGCCTCAAGGTCGTCTCGGACGACGGCGCCCTCATCGCCGCGATCGATGAAGCCCTCGCCGCGCAACCCGACATCCTGGAGAAAATCAGGGATGGCAAGGTGCAGGCCGCGGGAGCCGTCATCGGCGCCGTCATGAAGGCGATGCACGGGCAAGCGGATGCCGCGCGCGTGCGAGAACTCGTGCTCGAACGGGCGACGGGTTCCGCGGCAGAACGCTAGGGTGCCACTCGCGGTGCCACCGCGATCGCGATGATCGCGATGACGGAGGCGAAGGCGAAAACACCGGCGAAAGGCAATCCGATCGTCGCGAACGCGGCGAACACAACTCCCGTGATCGCAAGTGACAGCGCACTGCCGAGGGAGTCGCCGATGGCAAGGGCCGAGCTATTGAACCCTTGAGCGGCGGGTGCGGAGAGCGCGAGCGTCAGGGTGCTCAAGCGTGGGTAGATGAGGCCCATACCGCCGCCCCCCAACACCCATCCGGCAATCGCGACCGCGGGCGGCAGACCGAAGAGAGTTGTCAGGAGGGCGGAAAGAATGGCCGCGAGAACAAGCGCGCCTCCCATCGTCGTGCAGACGGCGTCGCGCAACCGCTCAGCCAAACGTCCTTGAAGCCATGACGCGCCGGCCCACGCGAGGGCGCCGAGAGTGAGCGCGAGACCGGCAAGACTCGGGTTGAATCCGTAGCGTTCGATGAGAAGGTACGGCAAATACACTTCGGCCCCGAAAAATGCGGAAGCCGCGAGCCCCCGCATGAGGATCACACTCGGTAACCCCCGACGGGCCACGAGCGTTCCAACCGGGAGGAGCGGCCGCACGGCGAAGATGGCGATCGCGGCCGCGACGAGTGCGAGCGGAGTGCCGATTCCGGGAACCTCGGATACGAGGCTGAGCGTGAGTACCGCGGCAGCGGCGAGCGTTGCCCATGCTATTCGGCGGAAAGCCCATGGCGCCGGCGGCGCATCCGGACCACTTTCCCTAGGCCGTCCGTGCAGACCGCGCAGTGCAGGGGCGACCATGGCGGTAGCGAGAGCGACGAGGCCGACGACGCCCAGGAAAACCCAGTGCCAGGTCAGGAGCTCCGTGACGAGTCCGGCGGCGAAGGGGCCGATGAGCGACGGGATGACCCACGCGGCAGCGAATCCGGCAAAAATCGATGGATGCAATCGGGCCGGGTAGACGCGCGCGACGACGACATAGAGTGCCACCGTGACGGCTCCCGTGCCGAGCCCCTGAATGAGCCTCCCGGCGACGAGCATCGGCATCGTGAACGAGGTTCCCGCAATGAGCAATCCGATGGCGAAGAGGACGGATGACGTGTAGAGCGGCGCGACAGGCCCGCTTCGATCCGACCAATTGCCCGCGAGCACCATGCCGATGACTCCCGTCGCCAACGGGCCGGCGAAGGCGAGCGCATACAGGCTCGCTCCGTCGAGGTCGGCACTGACGACGGGCATGATCGTCGTGACGGCGAGGGATTCGAAAGCGCCGAGAAAGACGAGCGCGCACGAGCCGATGGTGATCCACAAGTATCCGCGGCTGAAGAGTCCCGATCGTGCAGAACCCTGCGGCGCATCGCCTGAGCGGGAAACTGCTTCTGTGCCTTCGCCGGGCGTGGGCGCACTGGTATCCGGCAATTCTGAAGGCACCTTCAGAGCCTAAGCCTTAGCTTTCGGATTCGCGCGGCACACGACGACGATCCCGATGACCTCGCTCCGACCCCGGCGATCCACTCCCGTCGGAGCCTCGCGTTGCGATAATGGGGGCATGGAAATTTCCCGCGCAACGGCGGAGGACTGGGCGGTGAGCCGGGACATTCGGCTTCGCGCTCTCCGCCTCGACCCCAACGCGTTTTGTTCCACGCTCGAGCGCGAGCTCGCGTTCGACGAGCCGAAGTGGAGGGACCGTCTTGAGAACGGCGCCACGTTTCTGGCCCGAACGGATGAGGGAGCGGTAGGGACGGCATCCGGAGTTGCAGACCCCCACGAAGACGACAGCCGCGAGCTCGTGGCGATGTGGGTGGATCCGGTCGCGCGCGGGTCGGGGGTCGCGGCAGCACTCATCGAATCGGTCGAAGAATGGGCGCGGAACGAGGGGGTGTCGTCTCTCGCGCTCTGGGTCGCGGACGACAACGATGCCGCGAAGCGACTGTATTCCCGGTGCGGTTTCGTCGCGACCGGCGAACGCGAACCGATGCGGCCGACTGTCGAACAGTTGAGGATGCGGCGGAATCTCGCCTAGCAGTCATCCGGCTTTTGACACGCTCATTGCGGCCGCCCAGAATCTCAGCCCAACGTGAATTTCCGGCATTACACTGACCTCCAGTCAATGAGAGGAGTGCTCATGCCGCGCAGAATTTCCTTGGTCGTGCCGTCGTTCGCCGTGTTGCTCCTGGCGGGTTGTGTGACGGTCGTCTCGCCACCGTCCTCGTCCCCGTCCTCATCCTCGTCGGCGTCCTCGCCTTCGGCGAGCCCGTCACCCGCCCCGGAACAATTCGCACCCGGCGCACCGGCCAACCAGTGCCTCACCGCAAACCTCTCGGTATCCGTACAGGAAGCGAGCGCCTCGTCAGGGCACCTTCATTCCCTCATCGTGTTCACGAACAATGGGCCAGAGTGCGCACTCAGCGGATTCCCGAGCGTGCAGGTCATGTCGTCAGGCGTGACGATGGGCGCGAGCAGCGAGGATGATTCGAGCGCCTCGCCGACCGTCGTCACGGTGCCCTCTGGGGGTACCGCGGTTGCGCTGCTGACCTCGGTGAATATCGACCCGGATGGCGGTCCGCTCGGTGACGCGTGCGTGGTCGATCACGGTTCCGGCTACGACGTGACACCCCCGCATTCGCTTTCACCGATTTCTGTCGATGACGACAACCTCGCGGCCTGCTCCAACGGCGCAGTGTGGATGACGGTGGGTCCGGTCACGGCACCGTGATTCGCACCGCGATTCGACCGCGCCGGTCTAGAAACCGGTGCAGAGATGGCTCCACTGCGTGCCGGCGGCCGGACCCCACTGCAGGAGGTCCACAACGTTGGCACCGGCGTTTCCGGTGATCGCGAACACGTATTTCGAACCGCTCGCGCTGTCCGCGACGGTGATCCGCGTCATCGTTCCTGCGCCGAGGTCGGTGTAGGAGTCAACGACGGCTGACGGGTATGCCGCGAGGATCTCGGCCTTCGTGCTTCCGACCCCGACGCCTTCCGCGTTGCGTGGGAAGTTCGCCCCGCTCGCCGCGAGGTAGTAATCGGTGTAGAAGAAGGTTGCACCAGCGGAGGGGTTCCTTGAGTCGAGGAACGCGTTCGTCGTCGCCAGTTCCGTGTTCCACAATGATCCGTACCAGGCGCATCCGTCATACGGGCCGACGGGCATGTGAAGTTGGGCGCTCATTTGAGCCCACGTCGATCCGATGGTCGCTTCGTGAAAGAAGGTGAAGCCGTAGTCCGGCTCTGCAACCGGCGCGGGAGTGACGGTCACCGTGACGGTGGGAACCGGTTCGGGAGTTCCGCCTCCGGCGGGAGCGCCACCGGGGGTGCATCCGGAAAGCACGAGGGCGGCAACGGCAGCCCCAACGGCGAAGACAATTGACTTTTTCACGATCTCTCCTGGTTCGGTTCGATACTGCTGTGTACTGGTTCGACGTTCGAGCGTGCTTTCGAGGTTGACGGCACGTAGTTGGTCAACAAGATACCGACAATTGGGGCCCGCGCGGCAGGGGGTTTTGACGTAATCGGTGCAGGGGCGTTTTTCTCAGCGGGAATCCGCGGATTCCATCGCACGTGCGATCGCCGCGAGGGAGACGTCGATGTCGCCGTCATCGGTTGTCCAGTTGCTCACCGAGATGCGCAAAATGTCTCGCCCCGCCCACCTCGACCCCGACATCCACGTCACACCCTCGGACAGCAAGTGCGCGATGACGTCGCGCGTGCGTTCGTCGGATCCGAAACTCACGCAAACTTGGGTGAAGACGACGTCATTGATGACCTCGGCTCCCGGCATGGCTGTGAGAGCACGGGAGAACTTCTGAGCATTGGCCACGAGGCCGTCCACGAGAGCGATGACGCCCGAGCGGCCGAGCGATCGGAGGGCGGCCCACACGGGAACGCCGCGCGCCCTGCGGGAGAACTCGGGTACCTTTTCGAACGGATCGCCCGGACCGGTGTCGTCGTTGAGAAGGTAACTCGTGTGCACGCCGAAGACGGAGCGCACGACGTCTGGCCGCGAGACGATCGCGACACCGCAGTCGTACGGGACATTGAGGGTTTTGTGCGCATCCGTCGCCCACGAGTCGCACGTCTCGAGCCCGGCGAGGTGGTGGCGCAACGACGGGCTGACGGCTGCCCACAATCCGAACGCGCCGTCGACGTGCACCCAAGCGCCGCGAGCGTGTGCGATCTCGGTCGCCTCGGAGATCGGGTCGAACGATCCAGAATGGAGATTGCCGACCTGCAAGCAGACAATGGCAGGTCCGGCCGCGGCATCCATGGCCTTTGCCAATTCGGCGGGAATGATCCGGCCCTGATCGTCGGCCGCAACGGGAACCGGCGAACCAAGTCCAAGGGTTTTGAGTGCCAGGTCGATGGATGCATGCCGGTCTGCGCCGACGAACACGGTCACTTTCGGAGCACCGGTCAGGCCGTCTTGCGCAAGATTCCAGCCCGCCGCGTCGAGAACGAACTGCCGAGCCGAGGCGAGTCCGACGAAATTCGACGAAGTCGCGCCGGTCGTGAATCCCACGTCCGCAGTCGGGGGCAGCCCCAGTAGGTCGAGCAGCCAATCTCCGGCCGCCTGCTCGATCGCGGCAGTAGCCGGCGTGGCCGCTCGCAGCGCAGCGTTCTGGTCCCACGCGCTCACGAGCCAGTCGGCAGCCATGGCCGCGGGCAGGGTGCCGCCAATGACCCAGCCGAAGAATCGGCCGGATGCCATCGACATGAGGCCCGGTTCGGCGAGTGTCGCCAACTCGTCGACGACGGTGGCCGGCGCTCGATTGCCTTCCTGCAGGGGCCCGGAAAATTCGACGAGCAACTCGTCTGCGGTGGCGCGGGGCCCTACCGTCCGGGAGTCGAGGGAGTCCAGCCACGCGAGGGAATGCGTGTGGGCTCGATCGAGGGCGGCACGGAAGTCTTCTGCGTTTGGGGACATTGGCACATGATAGGGGGGCGCGTCCATGAGCGATAGTGCCAGCCGACGCGACCAATTCTCGCTTCGTGGTTCTCGCACGCATGGCGCGCGAGGGCGAGTGGAGCCCTACGCGTTGGCAAATCGCCTGGCCGACCGCGCCTTCGCCTTCTCGGCCTCGACGTCGCGATCTTTCGGGGGCGTCGTCGCGACCAGGTCCTGCAACAAATGCTGCGTCGCGTGGGCGACCTCGTGCACTGCTCGCTCAAACGCGTCGGCATTCGCCTTGGAGGGCTTGGTCGTTCCGCTGATCTTGCGAACATATTGCAGTGCGGCGGCGTGAACTTCGTCCTCGCTTGCGGCGGGAGCGAAATTGTGGAGTGTATGGATGTTGCGGCACATACCGAGAGGCTAGCGTGGGCGTCCGACGTCCCGCGAGGAGCAGAATGGAGACGTGAAGACAGTCCTCGTGACCGGAGCAACCGGCACTCTCGGCACCCCGACCGCCCGAACGGTGAAGGATGCCGGATATCGCGTTCGAGCTCTCAGCAGGAAATCCGGCGACGGGCTCACGACGGGAGACCTGCTGACGGGGGAGGGCATCCCCGAGGCCATCGAGGACGTCGATACGGTCGTGCACCTGGCTACCGGCTCTCGCGATGTCGAGCAGGCGAAGGCCGCAATCGACGCGTGCCGAGACGCGGGGATAGCGCATTTCGTTCTGATCTCCATTGTCGGAATCGAGAGCATTCCGCTGGGCTATTACAAGGGAAAAGTCGAAATCGAGAAGTACCTCGAGAAATCGCGCGTTCCTTTTTCGATAGTCAGGGCCACGCAATTCCATCAGTTCGTCGATGGGATTTTCAGTGCGCAACGATTTCTGCCCCTGATCGTGGCGCCGAAGTTCTCGTTCCAGCCGATTTCAACGGACGACGTTGCGACTCGACTGGTCGAACTCGTCGGTAGTGCCCCCGCAGGCCGCGTGGCCGACATCGGAGGACCGGAGAGCCTGACGGCGACCGAACTCGCGCAGAAGTGGAAGAACTCGAACGGCTCACGTCGGGCGATCTGGACCGCGAACATGCCCGGCAAGATCGTCAAAGGGTATGCCGCAGGCCACAATCTCGTGCCCGGGCGACCCTACGGCACCTCGACTTTCGACGAATTCCTTCGCGACAAATACGGGAAGTGAATTGCGTCGACCCGCTCACGCGGGGGGCCACACCCCGATGATGACGGCCATCACGACAAAAGTGACGAGTTCGTGGGCGATATTCAGCAGGGTCAGCCCACTCGGCCGTTTGTCGAATGCGTCGTGGGTGATGAACCTCGCGGCAGTGAATCCGGCCCACAGCACGATCGCGGTCGCGATTGTGGCCCAAAGGAATCCGCCTTCGTAGAACTTCCAGGAAATGTAGGCTGCGCCGGCGAGAACCCACGCGGACACGAAGCTCACGAGCACGGTCGTGAGGATGGGACCGAACGCATCGCTCGCCTTTCCCGAGGGAGTCACGCCCGATTTCTTCATCCAGTAGTTTCCGAAGACCTTCGGCGTGTACCAAATCGAGCCGACGACCATGGTCGACAGCGTGGCGAGGATGACGGCCCAATAGTTGATCGCGGGAATCATGTTGATCCTTTCAGCGTCGTTGCTCGTGCGGTGCTCGAATACTAGTCCCGTGGACGCACTTCTGTCAGTGCGGGGGAGTGACGCCGGGAGAATCGGCGGGTCGGCGGATGAACGCCGCGATCGGAATGACGAACACCGAAATGACCGCCCCGACCAGGAATGCGAGCTGGATCCCGTGGGCTGTCGCGGACGCGACTGTTGCTCCGTCCGATATCATCCCCGCCGCTCTCGCTGCCATGACCGTGACGAAAAGGGCGGTGCCCGCGGCTCCGGCGACTTGCTGCACCGTGCCGACGATCGCGCTGCCGTGCGAGTACAAGTCGGGTGACAGCGCGGCCAGTCCCGCCGTGAAGAGCGGAGTGAACACGAGAGCGAGTGCGAAGGACAGGCCCATGTGCGCAGCGAGAACCCACCAGACGGGCGTCGTGTCGGTGAACATCGTCATCCCCCAGAACACGATGCTAACGATGATCGAACCGGTAACGACGAGGGCCGTCGGACCGATTCGGTCGTAGATTCTCCCCACGACGGGCGCGAGCAATCCCATGATGAGTCCGCCGGGCAGGAGAAGCAGGCCCGTGCCGAGCGTGTCGAGCCCGAGCACGTTCTGCAAATAGATGGGCAAGAGAATGATGGTGCCGAAGAGCGCGAGCATGCTCACCGTGATCATGACGATGGCGAGCGTGAACTGGCGGGATCGGAACGTCCGGAGGTCCAGAAGGGCGTCGTCTCTCTTCTGCAGGGCGAGCTGCCGGAAGACGAACGCGGCAATGGCCGCGATGCCGACGCCGAGCGGCAGCCATCCGTTGAGCGGATTGCCTCCGGATGCCACGGAGCCCAGATTGCTCAGACCGTAGACCAGACCGCCGAATCCGAACGCGGAGACGATCACCGAAAGCACGTCGAAATGCGTGGGTTTGGGCGTCGTGACATTGCGGATGCGCGCAAAACCGAGGGCGAGGGCCCCGAGCGAAATCGGAAGGACGAGGATGAACATCCAGCGCCAGTCGAGGAAGTTCAGGATGATGCCGGAAATCGTCGGTCCGATGGCCGGTGCGACGGAAATCACGATCGAGATATTGCCCATGGTGCGTCCACGCGTCGCCGGTGGAACGAGCGTCATCACGGTTGTGAAAAGGAGCGGCATCATGATCGCGGTGCCGCATGCCTGAACGACTCGCGCCACGACAAGAATCGAGAAGCCGGGGGCGACCGCCGCGAGCAGCGTGCCCGCACTGAACAAAACCATGGCAGCGATGAAAACCGGGCGAGTGTTGAATCGCTGGATGAGCCATCCCGTGACAGGGATGACCACGGCCATCGTGAGCATGAACGCGGTGCTAAGCCATTGCGCTGCGCTCGCGTCGACCCGCAGATCGCGCATGAGTACCGGGATCGCGACGCCCATGATCGTTTCATTCAGGATCACGACGAACGCGGAAACGAGCATGAGCGCGATGACGAGCCGATTCCGCGCGCTCGTTTCCACGGTCGTATCGCTGTCGTCGCCGATTGCGGGGGCAGTGAGGTCGCTCATGAACAGTCCTTCGAATTCAGTGGGCCGCGGTCAAAGTTAGACGAACCCTCCGACAGCTTCAAGGACGCCGTGAGAACGATTTCGTTACGGCACGTGTCCGATCGTGACGTCACACGAAGTCGGCGGGTTCGCCTGACCGTTAACGTCCCAACATGACACTTATCGATTCCATTCCTGTACCGTCCATCGCCAACCGCGAACGTGCCGATCGCCTCGCGCGAGCCGGCGAAGAGTGGGCGGGGCGCATCGCCGCCGACCCCGCATCCGCCCAACTGACCTATCGAGTGAAGGGGCGCGGCGAAGGCTCCGTCGCGACGCGCATCACGTCCGGTCGGCACGAGTTCCTCGTCGACGAGCCCGCTGCTCTCGCCGGCGATGATGTCGCCGCGAGTCCCGTCGAGTTCGCTCTCGCTGCGCTCATCTCGTGCCAGATCGTCGTGTACCGCTTGTACGCGAACGCGCTCGGCATTCGCGTCGATGACGTGGAGGTCGAGGCGGAGGGCGATCTGGATGCACGTCGGCTGTTCGGCATCGACGAGAACGTGCGCGCCGGATTCGGAGCCGTCCGGCTTGCGATCACAGTTCGCGGCCCCGAATCCGAGGAGCGCTACCGTGAGCTGCGCGATGTCGTCGACACGCACTGTCCGGTGCTCGACCTGTTCGCGAACGCGACTCCCGTGAGCGTGGAGGTCTCGAAAGGCAACTGACGGCGAAATTGAAAGGAGCCGGGCTCAGCCCGGCTCCTTCGAATGCGCGAGACAAGTCGCGGCTGCGTAGTGGTAGCTACGCGCTATTGCTCTTGGAGGATGCCTTCGCCTTCTTGTCGGCGCGCTTCTCCTTCAGAGACCTGGCTGCCGCAGTCTTGTTGCTGCTCTTCTTGGGCGATTTGTCTGCCATAGGGCACTCCCTCCCTCGGAAGCACGATCGGCTTCGATTAGTCCTGACCTTACGCCAGAAGGGAGGCAAATGCATCCGCCGCGAGGCGCGGATCGAGATGGACGAGGAATTCCTCAGGGGCGCAACAGTACTTTCGTGGCCCGACGCTCATCCATGGCCGCGTACGCGTCAGCGACTTTCGACAGCGGCCACTCCAGGTCGAAAACGCGGCCCGGCGCGAGAGCGCCCGAAAGGACTTCAGGCAGAAGTTCCTCGACGTATCCGCGCACGGGCGCCACGCCCCCGCGAACGCCGACATTGTTGTTGAAGAGTGTTCGGATCGGCAATTCCGGCCCTCCGGCCGGCACGCCGACGTAGCCGACCATTCCACCCGGCCTGGTCGAGCGGATCGCCTGATCCATCGATTCCTTCGTGCCCACGCATTCGAGAACAAAGTCCGCGCCGATCCCGTCGAAGAGTTCTTTCACTCGTGCGATTCCCTTGTCGCCGCGCTCCTCGACGATGTCGGTCGCACCGAACTCCCTCGCAATCGCCTGGCGATCAGCGTGGCGGGACATCGCGACAATGTGGGATGCACCCAGCCTGTGCGCAGCGAGAACGGCGCACAATCCGACCGCACCGTCACCGACGACGGCGACCGTGCTTCCCCTGGTCACTCCAGCGGACACCGCGGCGTGGTGGCCGGTGCCCATGACATCGGCAAGTGTCAGAAGGTGCGGGATGAGCGCAGCATCCGGTACCGCGGGGGTTGCGACGAGCGTGCCATCTGCGAGCGGAACGCGCACACGCTCGCCTTGAGCGCCATCGACGAACTGGCCGTTGCGGTCGTCCGCGCCCCACCATCCGCCGTTGAGGCACGACGTGCTCACGCCGTTGCGGCAATTGATGCACGTGTTGTCGCAAAAGTAGAACGGTGCGATCACGAAGTCACCGAGGCGCACGTTCGCCACGGCCGAACCGACCTCTTCGACGATCCCGACGAACTCGTGTCCGATGCGATGAGGCTCGGTCGTCGGCGCGATTCCCCGATACGGCCACAGGTCCGAGCCGCAGACGCACGCTGCGGCGACGCGCACGATCGCGTCGGTTTCGTGGAGGATTTCGGGCTCCGCGACCTCTTCGATTCGGATATCGCGGGCGCCATGAATGAGAGTTGCCTTCATTGGCCCAAGTCTACGGTCGGCCGATCCCGATCCCGATCCCGGCTCCGGCCGCGGGCCGCTCAGAATTTCCGAGTGAAGGGCGAAGGCTTGCGCATCCGGACCAGCAGCAGAATCGGAATGAGCACATAGGGCAAATTGAACGCGAGAAACTTCAGGGGGTTCTGCGTCTGGAACTCCGGTTCGCCAAAGAACTCCACGCCGAACACGACGACTCCCGTGATGACCGAAATCGCCGTCGCATAGATGACGCTCGGCAACTGGATCCAGTTCCACGCCTTCACGATCGAGATCACGAGCAAGAGGTAAAACACGGGGTAGACGAACGCGGAGAGTCCCGTCACGAAGCGCATCCACACGGGCGGCTGCAGAAACAGCGGGTCGGCATCGTGCGCGTACCAGTAGTTGGAATTCACGAAGAAGTTCGAGGACGGGTGGCTGAAGTCGACGCCGATCGTCGGAAGCAAGTCGCTGATGATCGACGTGACGGTGAAGAGCGAAAAGATCACGAGAAAGAAAATGTCGATCTTTCGCTCGCGCAACGGCAAATTCTGCATGAACGCGAGATTATCGGATGCCGGGGCCGGGATCGGCATGTCCCGGAGGGCAATCGCTCCCCGCGGACGCGACGGGCTCGCCCCGGCGGCAATTTCACTTTGCGCGTAGTGTCGAAAGTGAGGAAAGTGAGCGTTTTATGAGTGACTCTGTGTATCCGCCGATGACTCCCGAAGTGGCAAGAATGCGGCGGGAGCTGGTTCCCGACACTTACGCGGCGTGGGAGCAGTTCAGCAAGTCCGTCTTCTCGGCAGGGGCGCTCGACGAGAAGACCAAGCAACTCATCGCGGTCGCGGTCGCGCATGTGACGCAATGCCCGTACTGCATCAAAGGTCACACGAAGGCTGCCGAACGAAAGGGCGCAACCCCCGAGGAGATCATGGAAGCGATTTGGGTGGCAGCGGAAATGCGAGCCGGCGGCGCGTTCGCGCACTCGGCAATTTCCCTCGGCGCATTGAGTGCGCATAATCACGAATAGACCTCGATCGCGGGGCACCGAGCGGGAAGTGCGTGATTGGCCGTGAACTTGGTGGGAACTTCGGGTCGCGGATGTGCGTCGGCGTAGCATCGAAGCAACCCGGCACAGCGCACCACGTTGGGAGATGATTCACATGGAAGTCCAGTCTCTGGGGGCGCCTGTTGCGGTCGGCGCAGATCCCCGAGCACCTCATGAGAAGCAAGTCGTCCAGTATGGGGGCCGACGCTTTTCGTGCAGTCCCGAGATGGCGCGAATCTTTCTCAAGCACGCGCGCGACGTGATCGAGCGCGGCGACGAGGAACTCGTCCCGCTCTTGCACAGCGGCGGAATCGAATTGCTCTTCATCTCTCGAGCGACCCCGTACTCGCTCCAACAAACTGCCGGGGAGTGACCCCATCGAGTCGCGCAACAATGGGTTGATGCACCTCCGCGACCTGACGCCCCACGACGTATCCGTCATCCTCACGCTCAACAATGACGCCGTGCCCGCCGTGCCGAGAGCGACGGAGAGCGAGCTGTCCTCCTTGCTCGGATCGAGCGACTTCGGGTTCGCCGCCGTGTCGGATGACGAAGTCCTCGGTTTCGTGATGGGTTTCGAAACCGGGCGCGACTACGCGAGCCCGAATTATCGCTTCTTTGAAGATCGCGGGGTCGATCATCTTTACGTGGACCGGATCGTCGTCGCGGAGTCCGCCCGCGGAATGCGAATCGGCCAAACCCTGTACGGCAAAGTCGTCGAACTCGCGATCGACCAGGGGCGGTCCGAGGTCACGTGCAAAGTCAACCTCGATCCGCCCAATCCCGGATCGCTCGCGTTCCATTCGCGACTCGGATTCAGCGAAGTCGCGCAACAGGACAACGGTTACGCAATCGTGTCGCTCATGGCTCGGCCCGTGGGCTGAGGCGCCGCCGTGCAATAGTCGCGGTCGATGAACCGCCGAACCGCCCCTCCACAGCTTTCGTGGAGCTTTGCTGTGCACACTTGATTGCAGGCCAGCTCGATTCAGAGAACACCCGTGTGACGATGCCAGGGTGCCAGCGCCCCAAACACCGCAATCCACCATCCCAGTGCCCATGACGTCGCTGCCCATCCACGCAGTAGACCCGAGCCCGGAAGATCACCCTCTGTGCGAAACCAATCCTTGATGCCCGAATCCCGCGGTCGTCACGCGACGAACCCTCCGGCCCGACACCGCTTGCCTGGGCTCAACGGGCGCGCCGTGCGCCAGCTTCGCCAAGTGCGCGCAATCCGCGCCGTGCGGCGTGCTTTCGTGTCCTCCCTCGCCGGCATCTGCGTGATGGTCGCCGCGAGTGTCGCCGTCCCCGCCTACGCAGAAGCCGCCGCCGATGCGGGACGTCCCGCTCCCCAGATTCTTGCCGTGAAATCCACCGCCGCGATCGCCGCGGTCGAGCGAGACTCGTATACCGTGACCGCTCCGGCGCCGTTGCGGTGGCCGCTCGACAATGTGAAGCTGGCCAACGGATTCGGACCGCGTGCCGCGCCGTGCAGCGGGTGCTCGACTTTTCATGAAGGAGTCGATTTCGATCCCGGATTCGGCGCTCGCGTCTACGCGATAGCGGCCGGAGTCGTCGTGGAAACCGACAACCCGAACTACTCCGCGCTGGGAACCTATGTCGTGATCCGGCATGAGATCGATGGGAAGTCGATCGAGAGCGTCTATGGGCACATGCAATCGGGCTCCATGCCTTTCAAGGTCGGCGACCACGTGAAGGTGGGCGAAGTGGTCGGGCTCGTCGGCTCGACGGGAGCGAGTACAGGCCCGCACCTCCACTTCGAGCTACGGGTCAATGGAAAGGCATTCGATCCGCTCCCCTGGATGCACGCCCGACTCGGGTAGCGGTATGACACCGCCCCGGAAGGGGCTACATTGGGGACTGATGTTGCCCCCAACCCCCACCGTGTCGATTGTCATTCCTGCGTACAACGAGGAGAAGTCGATTTACGCGTGCGTCGTCGCAGCGATTCTGCAGACCGTCCCGGCAAACGAAATCATCGTCGTGGACAATCGGTCGACGGACTCCACGGCCGAGATCGTACGCGCCTTGCAAGCGGAATACCCGGACAGTCCGCTCATCTATTTCCAGCAGAATGAGGAACAAGGGCTCGTCCCCACGCGCAACTTCGGTCTTGATCGGGCGCAAAGCACAGTCATCGGCCGAATCGATGCCGATTCGGTGATCGAACCCAATTGGGTCGAGGAGGTGCAGAAGGCGTTTGCCGACGAGAGCATCGCGGCGGCAACCGGCCCGGTTCTCTACTACGACATGCCATTGCGGCGTTTCGGTTTGAAGGCGGATGATCGCGTGCGTCGATTCATTCTTCGCCTCTCCCGCGACTATCACTTCCTGTTCGGCAGCAACATGGCGATGCGTCGGACGGCGTGGCTCGCCATTCGCGATCAAACCTGCCGCGACGAGAATGACGAACTGCACGAGGACATCGATCTTTCCGTCCATCTCGCGAAAAACGGGTTGACGGTCGCCTATGTGCCGACGATGGTGAGCGGGATGTCAGCACGCCGACTCGAAGACTCCCCGCGAGACTACGCGTACTACGTCCGCCGGTTCGAGCGCACGTATGCGCGCCACGGCCTTATGAACCCCGTGTTGCGCGCGCCGATGTGGGTGTTCTTCGCGATCTATCCGCTCGGCAAGACCATCCGCGCGATTCAGCATCGCCGTATCGCGCACAGCGTCTGATCGTTGTCGTCCACTCGGGTTAGCCTGAGCGTGTGGGCAGACAGGATGGCAGCACTCGGCAAGTGAGCGCCGCGACCGTCGACAGCTCCACGGCGACGGTTCTCCACGTCGATCTCGACGCGTTTTTCGCCTCCGTGGAATTGCTCGATCGGCCCGAGCTCATCGACAAGCCAGTCGTCGTCGCGCACAATTCCGCGCGATCCGTCGTGACGGCCGCCAACTATCCGGCGCGAAAATACGGAGTCCGCTCGGCGATCCCGCTCTCGCGCGCGCTGCAATTGTGCCCGAGCGCGATCGTCCTCCAACCTCACTTCGAGAAGTATCGGCACTTCTCGAGGCAAGTCATGGCGATATTCGATGACATGACTCCCATCGTGGAGCGGCTCGGCATCGACGAAGCGTTTCTGGATGTCGCGGGCGCCCGAGGTGTGATCGGTTCCCCGGCCGAGGTGGGCAGGCTCATCCGCGAGAGAGTCCGTTCCGAAACGGGGCTCGCGTGTTCTGTCGGCGCGGCGGCGACCAAGTTCGTGGCGAAGCTCGCGTCCGGCCGGGCGAAGCCTGATGGACTGCTCGTCATTCCACGCGAGGAAACTCTTGCGTTTCTGCATCCTTTGCCCGTGAGCGCGCTGTGGGGAGTCGGCGCCGTGACGGAAAAAGCGCTCCTGGGTCGCGGCCTCCACACGATCGGCGACATCGCGGAGACCCCGCTCCCTGTCTTGCGGCGGATAGTCGGTGACGCCGGCGGTCGGAAGCTGCACGACCTGGCGAACGGGATCGACCCGAGAGCCGTCACGCGAGACACGGCGGAGAAGAGCATCGGCCACGAAGTGACGT